>NZ_JBGLOV010000008.1:0-154360 GCF_041402665.1 Komagataeibacter sp. SM21 | reverse complement strand
ACACACACCAAAAAATATGACCCGGGGGCACACTCAAACCCCGAAAAACTAACAATCCTTAGAATCACTTACCCGACGAAACACCAGAAAGCGCCACAGAATCCACGCGGTCACCTACTGAAATGCCAAGGCGTTCCGTTATTCCACCCCGCAGTTCAAGCGTTGCACGCGCGGGACCATGGCTGCTGATGCGGGCGAGACTGAGTGGCACGGCATTTTCGACAATCGACGAAATACGGTTATCGGCACCGATGAAAACGATATCGAGCGGTACCTGCGTATTTTCCATCCACATGTCGCTCTGCCGCGGGAAGGGCCATACAAAGATCATACCGCCATCATCGGGGATGCTGGGACGGAACATCTCGCCAACCTGCTGTTCGCGCGGGGTCATGGCTTTTTCAACAGTGAAAACATGCTTCACGCCATTGGCCCCGGTAATGGTCAGCGGGGCGGTTGGCAGGGCAGGCTGCGCGTGGGTCGGCTCCCCGGTTTCTTCCGCCGCCATGGCGGGAAGCGATACCGTAGCCATACATGCGGCCAGAGCCAGCCATCGGCCTGCCTTGAAAGACATCATACGCAAATTCTCTCCTGCACCCTTTTATTCATCCATCAGGTCAGGAAGGGATTGCCCTTCCGTTCGGCGCCGATTGTTGTCGCGGGGCCATGACCGGGCAGGATCGTGACATCATCCCCCAGGGGAAGCAATTCCCGACGGATGGCCCCGATAAGCTGCTCATGGTTACCATAGGGAAAATCGGTCCGGCCGACACCGCCGCGAAACAGCGTATCGCCCACAAAGGCGAAGCGGGATGCGGGATCATGGAAAATGACATGACCGGGCGTATGGCCGGGCACATGGCGCACCTCGAAACGCTGTCCGAGACAGTCCAGCACCTCACCATGCCTTACAAAGCGGTCGGGCTGAACATTCTCCAGCCCCGTCAGGCCAAACAGCGCGGCCTGTTCCGTAATGGAAGACAGTAGCGCTTCATCCGCCCTGTCCGGTCCGACCACGGGAACCGGCACATTCTGCCGGACGGACAGTTCCCGGCGCAGCGCGTCGGCGCCCCCGGCATGATCCAGATGGCCATGGGTCAGCCAGATGGCGTCCACAGACAGGCTGTTCCGTTCGATAAACGCCATGATACGCGGCACATCCCCACCCGGATCGACCACAACCGCATGCTGCGTAGCGCGGTTCCACAAGATGGAACAGTTCTGTCCGAACGCCGTAACCGGGATGATTTCAAGGGAGAGGGACGCCGACATATATAAAGACCCCATGTTCAGATGTTGCGCCCCACGCTAACGCGGGGCGCAGCGATCAGCCAGCGCTGGACACGGGCCAGCCGGTGGCGGGAATATCAAAATGCGATGCCAGTTCATGATCTGGCGTGTTGGTCAGGTCATGTTCCATTTCCTTGACCACCAGCGGACGGGCCTGCACGCCCAGATGGGTGCGGATCTGGTGCATCACTTCGCCCGGCGCGGCAATAGCGATACCGGGGGCTTCCTTGCGGCGCACCGCATCATTCAGGAATTCCGCAATAACCTTGCCGTAAGCGCCATCACGCGGCGCGTCGATGCCTTTTGCATCCTCGCTCTTGAGATGTGTGAAGGTGGCAAGGCCATGTTCGCCGTGCTTGAGAATGCGGGCATGAATGCTATCGGCAACAACATACCAGACGGGATCGACATAGCTCATTTAAATAAACTCCCTATTTCATGCACTGGCCGCCCACAGGCGGCACGGGCGTTGCAACATTAGATGGGCTGCCCGATGGCGCATGTCTACCGGCTGGCATGACTGTATGTGTGCTGATAGAGTAGCCCTGCTATGACAAAGCTTTCTTCCACGCGGGATCCTCTGGATCTCCTGATCGAATGGGCGCGGGCGGATCTGCCCTGCGCACTGGCGACCGTGACCTCCACATGGGGCAGTTCCCCGCGTCCGGCGGGCAGCATGATGGCGGTATCCGCCAATGGCCGCATCGAAGGCTCGGTCAGTGGGGGATGCGTTGAAGGCGCGGTAATCGAGGAAGCCCGCACGGTGATGGAAACCGGCCATCCCGCCGCGCTGTCCTACGGTGTATCGAGTGACGATGCCTGGGCGGTCGGTCTGGCCTGTGGCGGCCTGCTGGATGTGCATGTGGCAGCCGTACGCACACCCAGCCACCCGCAGGGAACGCTGGGGCTGGACGTGCTGGAAACCGTGGCAAGCAAACGTCGTGCCCGTGTGCCGGTTATCGTGGCGACGGAACTGGCGACCGGGCGGACGGAACTGCTCTACCGCACAACAGACACGGCACCAGATGGCGATGATACTCGGGCAGGCAGGCTGCATGCCCGCGCACAGGAAGTATTTGAAACCGGGCGTAGCCTGCGGCTGGAAGATGAGAATGGACAGGCGCAATGGTTCCTGCACCTGATTCCCATGCCGCCCCGCCTGCTTATTGTCGGAGCCGTCCATATCGCGCAGGTCCTTGCCCCCATGGCGCAGACCACAGGCTTCAGCGTAACGGTGATCGATCCCCGTTCCCAACTGGCGACGGCGGAGCGCTTTCCCGGCATCACACTGGAAACCGACTGGCCCGATGAAACCCTTGAACGACTGGGCGTGGATAACCAGACCGCCATCGTGACATTGACGCATGATGCCAAGCTGGACGATCCGACGCTGCAATACGCCCTGAACAGCGACGCCTTTTATATAGGTGCGCTGGGATCGCGCAAAACGCAGGCATCGCGCGTTGAACGGTTACGCGAAACGGGTTTTATGGATCATCAGATTGCCCGGCTGCATGGTCCCGTGGGGCTTGCCATCGGCGCAGTCGGGGCTGCGGAAATAGCCCTGTCCATTCTGGCTGAAATCGTGGCGGTGCGGCACAACAGGCCACTGGGCCGGTTATCCGGCTGGACATGACCGGAACGGGCGCACCGGTCGCCGCCATTGTACTGGCTGCGGGCAGTTCCAGCCGCACGGCCCCCGCCCATAAACTGCTTGCTCCCGACGCCATGGGCCTGCCCATGATCGCACGCACCCTGCGCGCGGTGACGGCAAGCCGGGCGGCACCGGTCATTGTCGTTCTCGGGCACAGGGCGGCCGAGATTCGGGAAGCGGCATTGGCGGGTACTACCACCGGACATCCTGTACAGTTCATCACCGCGCCAGATTATGCGGCAGGTCTGTCCCGTACTTTATCTGTCGGCATAGAGGCAGCCAGTCAGCATGATGTGGCGGGTGCCCTGATCTGTCTGGGGGATATGCCCCTGACCGGCACGGGCCTGATCGACGACATGATCGCAGGCTTCGCTTCACACCCGACATATCCGGGCGCAATGCCTGTGCATGACGGCAGGCGCGGCAATCCGGTATTATGGTCGCGCGCCCTGTTCCCTGCCCTCATGCAGCTTGCGGGCGACCGGGGGGCGCGCGACCTGCTGCGCCTGCATGGACCGGAAATGCTGCGCATTCCCGCTGGACCGGAAATAGCGCAGGACTTTGACACCCCTGCCCGGCTGGCGGAATTCGCGCGGCTTTTCGCAGGCGGTTGACCTCGGCCCTGACCAGCGCAAAGAGAGAGGATGGGACAGGCAGTCATCGCCTGCCCTTCAACCAGTCAGGACCAATGACATGAGCAAAATCATCCGCACCGAACCCAACCCCATCCTGTCCAAGGTTGTGGAATATCATGGCTTCCTGTTCACGCAGGGTTTCGTGGCCCGCGACCTGTCCGCTGACATCACGGCCCAGACCAAGGACGTGCTGGCCCAGATCGACGAAGCGCTGGAACTGCACGGCACTGACAATACCCGCCTGCTTCAGGCCCAGATCTGGCTGAAGGACATCAAGGACCGTGATGCCATGAACGCCGTATGGAGCGCATGGCTGCCCAAGGACGGCGCACCGGCACGTGCCTGCGTACAGGCCACGATGGCGCACCCCGACGTGCTGGTCGAGATCATGCTGACCTGCACCAAATAAGGCCATCCGGCGGCGGGAAAGCGCTCATTTAATATGTCACATTTTTGCAACTTTCCCGCTTTCGGAGAATCATTCCACTTCTGTTCTCCTGGCAGGGAAGCCCCCTGCCAGAGCCAGAAAAACAGGGCTACGATGGTCCTGTCAGAGACTATATTCCTATTTTTCTTCTGAAATAACGTTTTTGATCGAAATCTGCAAAGTTACTGTTCTTCCCTCCCGCCACAGGCTTGTCAGAGTTGCAATCTGCTTGCTACTCGATGAACACGATGTGAGCGGGTCATTACAGAATCACCCCGGCAGTGGTGGAGAGATTGCGTAAGATGTGGATCAGAAACCTGAAGCGTGGCGTTTTTCTTTCCGTTCTCAGTGCTTCGTTCGGATTCATGTTTTCCACGTCAGGCCATGCACGCACCGTGCATCATACCGCCCCGGTAACGCATACGGCGGTCCATCACGCACCCGTCCGCCATGCCGCCTATCACCATGTCACGCATGAACGCGGGCATGTCATCCAGTGCGTCGCTTTCGCCAAATCGGCATCGGATGTCGATATTCGGGGCAATGCGATTGACTGGTGGTATAATGCGGCAGGCCGTTATGCCCGTGGCAATGCGCCGGAAGAAGGCAGCGTCCTGAATTTCCGTGGCACACGCCGCATGCCGCTTGGCCATGTGGCTGTCGTGCGTCAGGTCGTCAATAACCGCACCATCGTCATTGACCAGTCCCATTGGGGACAGCGCGGAATCAGCAGGGATGTGCCGGTCATTGACGTTTCCCCCAATAATGACTGGTCGGCCGTGCGCGTGGCGCTCAACAGCCGTAACGGCGCATATGGCAGCATCTATCCGACTTACGGGTTCATTTACGCCCGTCCGGACACGAATTCGAACATGATGCTGAGTACTTACCGCAAGGCCGTGCAGAACCCGACCATCATGGCGCAGAACCAGACGCGCCATACCGGCACGGAAGTTGCGGAAGCGCCCGATAGCATCACGGGTCGCGCTTCGTCCTCTCTTGCCTATACGGACGATGCACCCAACCGTTCCCTGCGCTAGCAGATTATTCTGGCTGAACGGCCCTTTATTCGGGCCGACCTGCCCGATGGTACGGATGACCGGCTGAAATGGCGCGGGCACGGTAAAGCTGTTCCGCCAGCATGCCACGCACCAGCATATGGGGCCATGTCATCTTGCCAAGGGAAAGCGTGTGGTCCGCGCGCTGCACCACCGGGCCATCCAGCCCTTCCGCCCCGCCTATGACAAAACACAGCGGCCGTGGCGTTTCGATCCACTGCTCCACCGCGCGTGAAAACGATACGCTGTCGTAAGTCCGGCCGCCTTCGTCCATGGCGACGACAATCGCACGATCAGGCAGGGCCGCCAGAATGGCAGCCCCTTCCCTACGTTTGATTTCATTGGGTGCGCCCCGGCCTTCGGGCAGTTCCACCAGTTTTATCCGGGGTGAAAGCCGGGTGGCGTAGCGTTCGAACAGGTCGCGCTCCACCCGGTCCTTCATGCGCCCGACGGCAATCAGGTGAAACACCGTTCACTCCACCGGTGTTGCAGCGGCCTCCGGCGGGACATCCAGATCCGCGCCCCACATCCGTTCCAGCCCGTACAGCGCACGCGCTTCCGCCTTGAACAGGTGAACGACGATATCGCCCGCATCCAGCAGCACCCAGTCGGAGCCATTGGCCCCTTCGGTCAGGACGCGCTTCAGCCCGACCTCACCCAGCTTGCGGTCAATATGGGCGGCCATCGCGGCGATCTGCCTGTCGGCCAGACCAGTTGCAATCACCATCCGGTCGGCAAAGGAAGCACGCCCCGTCAGGTCAATGACAACGATATCTTCCGCCTTGTCATCTTCCAGGCTGGTGGTGATGATTTCCAGAAACTTTTCCACACGGGGGTCCGGTTCACGCGTTTCGGCGGAAACTGGACCGGCTACTGCGGCTTTCTTGCGCGGCGTGCCCGGCATCTGCACGGCGCTGCCCAGTGAACCAGCCGTAACGTGCGGCTGGCCTGCGGAAAAAGTGCTGCCGGTACGACGCTTGGCGCCACTCTCGGCTGTCGGCTTTCTGGTTATGGCTGTTACTCCCGTCCGTGGCCATGCGCGGCCTGCGATGCCCGTATTTGTGTAGCAGATATAGCGTTCTGCGGCGCGGGAAGAAAGACCCATGCCGGGGGCCTGCATGTGGCCAGTATTCCGGCTTCACGCGCGGGGCGGCGCCATTGCGCCAGCCTGCGCGCGATCCGCCCATGCAATGCACCCGGATTATAACCCGGACGCGGCAGAACCGCGAGGGGAACCATACCGACAATATCCCGCCACCGCCGCCATCGCCCCATCTGCGCCAGCCCGTCCGCCCCCATGAGCCAGACAAAGCGCACATGCGGAAACAGCCGCTTCAGTCGCCGTAACGTATCGACGGTGTAACGGGTTCCGATCCGGCTTTCGATATCGGTAGCCAGCAGTTTCCTGCCCTGTATGTCCCGAATGCGGTGACGCACCCCGGCCAGACGATCCGCCATGGGCGCCATGCCCGCCACCGGCTTGAGTGGATTGCCCGGCGAGACAAGGAACCACACCTGATCCAGCTTCAGTTCCCGCAGCGCGCGGCAGGCAAGCTGGACATGGCCCTCATGCACCGGATTGAACGACCCGCCCAGCAGGCCCACCCGCATCCTGCGCCCGTCCCCATGGGCCGGAAGCGCATCCGCCCCGCCGTCACGCACCCCGATCAGGTCCGGACCTGTCCCGTGCCGATCACCTCGTAGCGATAGGTCGTAAGCTGTTCCAGCCCGACGGGGCCACGGGCATGGAAGCGCCCGGTTGCAATCCCGATTTCCGCACCGAACCCGAATTCCCCGCCATCACAGAACTGGGTGGAAGCATTCCACATCACAACGGCACTGTCCGTGCCATTCAGGAAGGTTGCAGCAGCCTGCGCATCTTCCGTCACGATGGCTTCGGTATGGGCGCTGCCATAACGGGCGATATGCGCCAGCGCCTGTTCCACACCATCCACCACAGCGACGGACAGGACGGCATCAAGCCATTCGGTGGCGAAATCATCCTCGGTCGCGGCAGGCAGATCCGGCACGATGGCGCGTGCGCCTTCATCCGCGCGGAAGGTGCAGCCACGGGTGGCGAGATCCTCGATCAGGCCGGGCAGTATCTTCGGCGCGATCGCCTGATCCACCAGCAGCGTCTCGGTCGCACCACAGATGCCCGGACGCCGCAGCTTGGCGTTCAGCACGATGCGCCGCGCCATTTCAAGATCGGCGGCGGCATGGACATAGGTGTGGCAGAGCCCTTCCGCATGGGCCAGAACCGGCACACGGGCTTCCGCGCAGACACGTTCGACCAGGCACTTGCCACCACGCGGGATGATGAGGTCAATCAGACCCGCCGCCCCCAGCATCGACGCCACATGCGCGCGATCCGCATCGGGCGGGATCTGGACGCATTCGACCGGCAGCCCGGCTTCGTTCAGTCCGGCCTGCATGGCGGCATGGATGATACGCGCGCTGTTCAGGCTGTCCGATCCACCGCGCAGGATGACCGCGTTGCCCGACTTGATGCACAGGGCCGCCGCATCCGCCCCTACATTGGGGCGGCTTTCATAAATCATGCCGATCACGCCCACCGGCGTCGCCACGCGACGGATACGCAGCCCGTTGGGGCGATCCCATTCCGCCATGACATGACCGACGGGGTCCGGCAGGGTTGCCACCTGCTCCAGCCCCTGCGCCATGGCTTCGATCCGCTCGGGCGTCAGGGTCAGACGGTCGCGAAAGGCGGGGGCTCCTGTAAAGGCCGCAAGATCATGCGCATTGGCCGCCAGCAGGTCAGTCTGACGGGCGCGCAACGCACCCGCCGCCGCCACAAGCGCACGGTTGCGGGTTTCCGTCGTGCTACGCGCCAGCACGCGACCGGCCTGCCGGGCGGCGATGGCCATGGCACGGATCACGTCCGGCTGCGGTGCATCTGCCCGCGCGGGGGTTGCAACAGCCTGATCCATAATCCGTTACTCCTTAATCCATCACCAACCGGGCAATATGGCCCCGGTCAGACGTTAAAGCGGAACAGCAGGACATCACCATCCTGCACCACGTAATCCCGCCCTTCGATGCGCAGCTTCCCGGCTTCACGGGCACCGGCTTCGCCATTGCAGGCAATATAATCGTCATAGGCAATGGTTTCACAGGCGATGAAGCCACGCTCGAAATCATTGTGAATGACGGCAGCCGCCTGCGGGGCTTTCGTACCTGCGGTAATGGTCCATGCCCGCGTTTCCTTGGGGCCTACGGTAAAGTAGGTGCTCAGGCCCAGCAGGCGGTAGCCGGCAGCGATGACACGGTCCAGTCCGCTATCCTTCAGGCCCAGCCCGTCGAGGAATTCGACACGGTCTTCCGCACCAAGCTGGCTGACTTCCGCCTCGATCGCGGCGGAAACCACGACCATGGCAGCCCCTTCGGCCTCGGCGCGGGCGCGCACCCGTTCGGAAAACGCGTTGCCTGCCGCAGCCGACCCTTCATCCACGTTGCAGACATACAGCACAGGCTTGGATGTCATGAGCTGGAGGCGGCGCACCGCTTCCTCCTGCCCAGCCGGGATCGCCTTGCGCGCGGGCTCGCCTTCACGCAGGGCGGCGATCAGCGGCTCCATCAGTTCAACCTGTGCGGCGGCCTCGCGGTCATTGCCGCGCGCCTTTTTCTGGAGCGCCACAATCCGCTTTTCCAGCGAATCGAGATCGGCCAGCATAAGTTCCGTCTCGATGATTTCCGCATCGCGGATGGGATCGACGCCCCCTTCCACGTGGGTGATGTCATCATCCTCGAAACAGCGCAGGACATGGATGATCGCATCCACTTCACGGATATTGGCAAGGAACTGGTTGCCCAGCCCTTCCCCACGCGAAGCGCCGCGCACAAGACCTGCGATATCCACGAATTCAAGGCTGGTGGGCAGGATCTTCTGTGACTTGCCAATGCGCGCCAGATTGGCCAGACGCGCATCCGGCACGGCCACACGCCCCACATTGGGTTCGATGGTGCAGAACGGGTAGTTCGCGGCCTGCGCCGACGCAGTCTCGGTCAGGGCGTTGAACAGCGTCGATTTACCCACATTCGGCAGGCCCACGATGCCACAGTTAAAGCCCATACGCCCTTACTCCCCGGCCTGCGCGGCCATTCTTGTCATGAACAGTTCCGGCTTCCCGTCCGCCAGCAGCGCGGCTTCATCAGCCAGCGTGTCCAGCATCGGGTCCAGCCACTCGCGGTCCGTGCGGGAAAAATCACCCAGCACATGGCCCGTCACGCGTTCGCGGCTGCCGGGATGTCCGATGCCAAGCCGCACGCGCCAGTATTCTTTCGTACCCAGCATACGGTCCATCGACCGCAGGCCGTTATGCCCTGCCGCCCCGCCGCCACGCTTTACGCGGATGCGACCGGGTTCAAGGTCAAGTTCATCATGAAATGCCGTGATGGATTCGGCGGGTAGTTTATAGAAGGCGGCAGCCTGCTGAACGCTCTCCCCCGAGAGGTTCATGTAGGTCATGGGCTTGAGCAGCAGCACCTTGTGCCGGCCCACCATGCCTTCGGCCACTTCGCCCCGGAAGCGCTTCCGCCACGGGGCAAACCCGTGGCGGTCGGCAATCCGGTCCACCGCCATGAACCCGACATTGTGACGATTCCGGCTCATCCCCGTCTCGGGATTACCAAGACCGGTCCAGAGCAGCATCGTATTTCTCCTGTCGTGTTCGTGGCGCGGGGATCAGGCTTCGGCTTCTGCCGTTTCTTCAGCCGCGTCATCATCAACGCTCGGCGGCGCGACGTTGGCGATGACGAAGTTGTTGTCCTGCAGCACGGGGGCCACGTTTTCCGTGCCCTTCAGGTCTTCCCAGCGCACGTTGTCGTGGAAGTCGAGCTGGGACAGGTCAGCAGTGAAGTATTCCGGGATGTTGGCCGGATCAACCACCACGTCAACGGTATGACGGACGATGTTCAGCACGCCACCGCGCTTGATGCCGGGGGCCACTTCTTCACCCGTGAAGCGGACTTCGACTTCCACATGCACCTTGTGACCGGCGGCAAGGCGCTGGTAGTCAACATGGATCGGCATGTCGGACACGGGGTGAAGCTGGATCTCGCGCAGCAGGGCGTGCACGGATGCGCCACCTTCAACGGAGATGTCATAGATGCGCGAACGCCAGCCGGACTTGTGCAGTTCACGCTGCACGATACGGGGGTCAAGCGCGATCAGGGTGGGTTCCTGGCCGCCGCCATAGATAACGCCGGGCACATGGCCGGCACGCCTCGTCGCACGCGCTGCCCCCTTACCAGCCTTCGCGCGCGAAGAGACTTCGATTTTCGTGAATTTGGTCACTTGTTCTGCTCCTGAAACACAAGCGCGCAGGCCTCCAGGGGTGCCAGCGCGTGCGCGGCCTTTAACGGAAAACCGCGCCCGATGCAATCACCACAGGCCCGCAGCACATGGTTTTCAGGTCAGCGCCGTCAGGCTCCACCCCGTCGCCGCATGCGGTTCGGCCCAAATGGGGGTGGCGTTGGGCAGGCGCACATTGGGCTTGAGATGCATGGCCGAACGCAGGGCGCGGAACATCGCGCCATGACATACGACCAGCGGCACGCCATCGGGCTCAAGCGCGCGGTTCATGGCGGCGATGGCGCGCGTGCGCAGCGCGCTGAAGCTTTCCCCGTTGGGGGGCGTGTAGTCGCCGGCGATCCAGCTATCGTACCATGACCCCATCGCCTTGCCTTCCTCATCCCCGAAGCAGACTTCCTGCAGTCCGTCGTCCAGGGTGATCTCAAGCCGGGGCGCGCCGTTGGCGGCAAGCTGGTCGGCCACGATTTCCGCCGTGCGCCGGGCGCGCACCAGTGGCGACGCCACGATCCGCACGATCGGCGCATGGTCGTTCCAGTGACGCGCCAGCAGCAGGCCCGCCGCCTCCGCCTGCGCGATACCGGTTGCATTGAGCGGAATATCCGTACGCCCCTGTGACCGGCCCTGTGCGTTCCAGTCCGTTTCCCCGTGGCGCAGATACCAGTATGGCCGGGTTATCAGGTCAGTCATGGGGCGTTCCTTCTTGCTGCACCCTTGCGGGGTAGCGCCGTGCTGGCGGCAGGGTCAATCCCCGGAGCTAGTCAAACAGCGAGGAGACCGAGCTTTCATCCGATATTGCCTGCATGGCGCGCGAAATCAGTTCCGCCGTGCTGATCTGGCGGATATTCGACGATTCCCGCACGGCTTCCGTCGCCACGATGCTGTCCGTCAGCGTCAGCATGCCCAGCGGCGACTGCCCGATGCGGCTGACCGCGCTGCCGGTCAGCACGCCATGGGTCACATAGGCTTCCACCGCCGCTGCGCCGTGCTTCATCAGTGCTTCCGCCGCATTGCACAGCGAACCGCCACTATCCACGATATCGTCAACCAGCACGCAGTACCGGCCACGCACGTCACCGATCACGTTCATGACCTCCGACACGCCAGCACGTTCGCGCCGCTTGTCAATGATCGCCAGATCGACGTTCAGGCGCTGCGCAAGCTGCCGGGCACGGACCACGCCACCCACATCGGGCGAGACGATCATGAGGTTATGCGGCCCACCGGGAATATCCATCGGCGGTGCGTCATAGGGAAGCGGCGGTTCACCGTCGATCTTCATGCGGCCGCGAATATCGCGCGTGAACAGGGGGGCGGCATAGAGATTGTCGACCGGGATATCGAAGAAGCCCTGAATCTGCATGGCATGCAGGTCCATCGTCAGCACGCGGTTGGCACCGGCTTCGACCAGGATGTTGGCGACCAGCTTGGCGCTGATGGGGGTGCGGGGACCGGATTTACGATCCTGCCGCGCGTAACCGAAATACGGCATGACCGCCGTAATGCGGCGTGCCGAGCCACGACGCAGCGCGTCGAGCATGATCAGCAGTTCCATCAGGTTGTCATTGGTGGGGGAGCAGGTGCTCTGGATGACAAAAACGTCCTCGCCGCGCACGTTTTCATGGATTTCGACGAAGATTTCCATATCGGCAAAACGCCGGACCGTTGCGTTACAGAGCGGCATCCCCAGTTCCGCCGCGACTTTCTCTGCAAGAGGCAGGTTGCTGTTACAGGCGACAATCTTCATCGTGTGACGCTCCCGGGCGGCGGTACTGGCGGTGGGACGGCTGTCATCCGCCGTCCCTGTTATTCATGTGCGGCGTTCTAACAACCGCCACATACCCTGTCACCTGCCTAAGACGGGCGAAGCCTGCACGCCTGCCCCTCGTTGCCGATCCGTCACACCCGTGCGCGCCGGTGGCAACGTAACGCCGGGAAAGGGCGCAGGCCGTACGGGTTGCGCAACCGGCGCTGGCGACGCGGGAACGGCAGGCGATGTTGCAACAGGCGGTACGGCTGGCATGGGGGCTGGTTGACTGGCGACAGGCGTGGGCGTGGGCGTGGGCGTGGGCGTGGGCGTGGGCGTGGGCGTGGGCGTGGGCGTGGGCTGAACCGGAACGGGCGGAGCTGCAACCGGTAATGGTGCCGCCGGACTGCTGACTACGGGCGATACGGGCCGTTCGACCACCGGATGTGTCCCATTCTTCCCTGCTTCCGGTGTCATGGCCGTGCTGGATGGCGGCGCGACAGGTGGGGCGGGCTGAGCGGCAACCGGAGCGGGAGGAACCACTGGCATTGCGCCCGCTGCAACCGCGGGCACTGCTTTTGCCGCTACGCCACGCACCTTCGTCGTGCCTGCCGCCGGACCGGCTACAGGCTGGGAAGTGGTGGTGGAAGCATGCGCGGACAGCGCGCCATCGGCGGGCAGGGGTGCATTGGCACGGCCGGAATAGCGGGTGATGATCTGCCGCACCGCGCCTGCGGCCTCATCCGCCGCCGCGATGGCGACATCGCCCCACTGCCGGTCCAGTGAATGGGCCGCGATGTCATGGATCTGGGTCGCGGACCCCGCTTCCTTGCCCTGCGCGTCCAGCACCTGCCATGTTAGGGTGATGTGCTGCTGGGGCGTGGTGGATGTGCTCATGACCGCATTGTTCAGCACCACCATGCAGCGCACGGTGTAGTCCGCCCCGCTGGCGCTATGCCGGATATCTTCCTGCGCATCGGGAAAGGCCGCGATGAAGGCACGCGCCAGAGCACGATCGCCATCACCCGGCGCATCATGCACCCCGGCGAAATAAACATGCGCGGGACGGTTTTTCAGGCTGTTGGGATCTTTCTGCATCTGGGCCGCACGGATGCCGGTCAGCAGATCGGCCACGCCGGGGGCCGCTTCCTGCGCCGCATGGGTTACGGCCTGCCCGTCCTTCGCCTGCCACCTGACTGCGGGAACGGGGGCACCGTTCAGGTGGCCACGCTCCTCCCCCTTCGGGGTGATGACGGCATAAACGGGTGTCACCGCATTATCATGGAACGTGGCTGTCATTTTCAGCCACCAGTCCCCCGTATGAACGGCCTGCCCCATGGCGGGCACCGACTGCGCCAGCATGGCGTCGACCATGGCATGCTGCCACTGCTGCGCGCCTGCCATATCCGTGCCCGACGCGGTGGATAACGGTACGGCCAGCCGGGCCGTGGGCGCCTGCGCCGTGGCGCCCGTACCATCATGCCGGAAGGGATGCGGCATCTGGACACAACCGCCCAGCACGGAAAGCATGCCGACGGCTGACATCATGACCAGGCGCCGGGCGGAAGCTACTGATATCATGATCCCCCTATATCGCCTGACAGGCGATAACGGAAATCTGGTGCCCGATCGGGCCGCCACCAGCCAGCGTGCGGCGGCGATGGCTGAAAAAGCGCGCCTCATCCCGCAGGGTATCGAGTCCCAGCGCAGCCGCCTGTCCCACGCCGCACCGCTCAAGACGCATGACGCAGTAGCCCGGCAGGTCGAACATGAAATGCCCGGCACGTGCGGCAGGCGTAAAGAAAGGCGCTGCCGTGCCGTCCTGCGCCATGACCGCATCACACATATCCAGCCCGACCTCGTAACTTTCCGGCGCAATGCACGGGCCGACCACAGCGCGGATATCCGATGCGGGGCAGCCCAGCGCCGTCATCGCCGCCACCACCGATTCCAGCACCCCGCCACACGCGCCGCGCCAGCCCGCATGGGCCGCGCCGACCACCGTGCCCCGTACGTTGCTGAACAGGACCGGCGCGCAGTCCGCCGTAATCACACCCAGCGCCAGACCGGGACGGTTCGTAACCATGGCGTCGGCTTCCGGTCCCTGCCCGACGGGCCACGGGGTTTCCACCGTAATGGTCCGGTCGCCATGCACCTGCGTCAGCCCCAGCAGGCAGTCAGGCCGCACGCCCACATAATCCGCCACGCGACAGCGGTTTTCGCGCAGGGCCGCCGGGTCATCAGCCGAACGGGTCGAACAGTTCAGTGTCGCATACGGCCCCGTGGACACGCCGCCCTGACGGGTAAAGAACCCATGCCTGACCCCCGCAAGAGTGGGGGCACGCACCACCTCCCCGTCCGTAATCGCGCGGTGGATCATGGTCATATCCTTTCATTCCCGGTTGCGTTGCCATCGCGCCGCCCCGCGAATCCCGGCATGTCGCCCCCCAGCCCGACCGACAGGCCCAGCACGCGGAACAGCCGTCCCATATGGCCCGGTGCGGCCAGACGGGCGGCGGCGGTCCTGATCTCATCAGCCTGTGCGGGGGCCGCACGCGCAAGCTGTTCGGCCCGTGCCTCCAGCCCCAGCGCGGACAGGAAATACCCCTGCGTCACGCTGCCCCACACGTCCACGGTGCTGGCGACCTGTGCAAGGGTGCGGAAATCAACATGCGCCGTCAGGTCCGCCGTGCCGGGATCGCGCAGCGGGTCAGCCGGTCGCCCATCGCGCAGGGCCTGAAGGCTGTCACCGCACAGGGGGGCATCATACCCATAATCGATCAGCAGCGCGGCACCCCGCTGGTGCTGCAACCGCGCCACCACGGCCTGCATGAACGCAACTGCAGGCTGGCATATTTCCAGCACGTCGCCAGCATCCGCCACCCGGCTGACTGCCGGATGCGCGGGCGGAAGACAGGCCGGATATTCATGAAACCGGCCATCATGCACAAAACGTTCATTCCAGCCCTCCGCCCGTTTTACGAACTGGCGAATGGGCAGGGCGTCCAGGAACTCGTTGGCCAGCAGGATCATCGGGCCATCGGGCAGACTGGCAATCGTATCATGCCAGCATGGCGGAACAGCCGTCGCCCCATGCAGGGCACGCTGCTGCCGGACGCGCAGGCGGGGCGATGTTTCGATCAGGTGTATGCGCGCGGCTGCGTGGCAGGCGGGAGCGACACGGCGCAGCAGGCGCAGCGCGTCCGCCATGAGCGTACCACGACCGGGACCGGCCTCCACCAGCACAAAGGGATCGGGGCTGCCCAGAAGCTGCCAGACCACCGCCGCCCATGCCCCCAGCAGTTCCCCGAATATCTGCGATATTTCCGGGGCCGTGATGAAATCGGCAAACGGGTCGTGCCCCGCGTAATAGGCGGCATTCGCCCGGCCCATGAACTGGTCCAGACGTTCGCCCGGCCCGCTCACCCGGCCGCTCCACTATCCCCGTCCGCGTTTTCCGGTTCCGCCATGACCGATATACGCGCCGGACTCATGCAGGCATGGATCATGAGACCTGCCCCGCCAATGGCCATGGGAACGCACAGCACCTGCCCCATTGTCACGCCAAAGGGCAGAAAGCCGATGAACGCATCCGGCTCACGGAAACATTCGCATACCGTGCGCGCTACCGCATAACCGAACAGGAACAGCCCCGCCACGAAACCCGGATGCTGGCGCACCCGCAGGCTGCGGGAGACAAACCACAGCAGGGTAAACAGCAGCAGCCCCTCCGCAAAGGCTTCGTACAGTTCCGACGGATGCCGCGGTTCCGGTCCCGCATCGGGAAAGATCATGGCCCATGGCAGCGATGGCGATGCCGGACGTCCCCACAATTCCCCGTTGATGAAATTGGCGATACGCCCCAGCCCCAGACCAATGGGCACGACGGTCGTGATCCGGTCGGAAAAGGCAAGGAAGCTCAGTCCATTAAGCCGCGTAAACATGATCAGCGCGATAATCACCCCGGCCGCGCCGCCATGGAACGACATGCCGCCGTGCCAGACCTGCAGCACGGCCAGCGGATGCGTAAGGTAATAGCCGGGCTGGTAAAACAGGATGTAGCCCAGCCGCCCGCCCAGCACCACGCCAAGGGTCGCCCATGTCAGGAAATCATCCACCTGCAGCGCGGTGGCGGCGCGCGGCGGCAGGGCTGCCAGCCTGCGGGCGATCCGCCAGCCCGCGATCAGCGCCACGATATAGGCCATGGCGTACCAGCGGATGGCGAGCGGCCCGAAATGGACCATCACCGGATCGAACTGCGGAAAGATCAGGACAGGCAGCATCGGCCCACTTTCATTATCACGGTTGTCGCGGGGTCACGGTCAGGACGCAATGGCTAGATGTACGGGTCGGCTGCGGCAAGATGGTCCTGCACGTAACGCCGCACCCCGTCTTCCAGCGCGGTAAAGGGACGGGTGTAGCCTGCCGCGCGCAGCCTGCGCATGTCAGCGCAGGTAAAGGACTGGTACTGCCCGCGCAGGGCTGCGGGCATGTCGATGAATTCGATGCGGCGCGGCACGTTTGCCGCATCACACACCGCATGGGCCAGATCGGTATAGGTGCGCGCGACCCCCGTGCCACAGTTGAACAGGCCACACACGCCCGCATGGTCCAGCAGCCACAGCATGACATCGACCACATCGCCAATCCAGATGAAGTCACGCGCCTGCGCCCCGTCGGCAAGGCCCGGCACGTCTGAACGGAACAGCCGCAGCGGCTGACCGGCACGGGCTTCGTCATACTTGACCTTCACCACGGAGATCATCGCCCCCTTGTGGTACTCGTTGGGGCCATAGACGTTGAAGAACTTCAGTCCCGCCCATGACAGGCCCGGCAGATCCCCCTGCCCCAGACGCCGCAGCACAATCTGGTCGAACGCATGTTTGGACCAGCCATACAGGTTCAGCGGACGGAGCGTATCCATCTGCGCCGGATCATCACTGAACCGGTCTTCGGTATCCGCCGCGCCATAGGTCGCGGCGGAGGAGGCGTAGATGAAGCGCACCCCTTCGCGCGCACACCATTCCAGCAGGCGGCATGACAGGTCCACATTGGTGCGCCATACCAGATCGCCATCGGTGGCCATGGTCTCGCTGATCGCGCCCATGTGGATGACGGCGGAAATGTCCGGCCGGGTCGCAAGCCATGCGTCCAGCGCCTCGGGTGCGACAATACGCGCGGGGGCATGATGGCGCAGGTTGCGCCACTTGCCCGCATTGCCCAGCCAGTCCACCACCACCGTTTCGATGCCGCGCGCATGCAGGGCCTGCTGCATGCACGACCCGATGAACCCGGCTCCCCCCGTAATCACGATCACTGTCCGCACCCCGCCTGTCGCATGGAAGTTGATGTTGCAGCGTATGTACGGTCGCTACAATCGTGCGGATAGCCCTGAGGCGGCAATGTGTCTATAGTAGTGCCCTTTCCCCCTTCGCGCGGTCTGGCACAGACACGGCGCGGAACGTCATGGAGTATCCCCTATGTCCGACAGGCCCCGCATTCTTGATGACCTCGCAGGCGTGGCCGGTGGCGCGTTCTCGGCGCTGGCCGGTGTGCGTGAGGAAATCGGAGCCATCGTCCGTGCCCGCGTGGATGAAACACTTGGCAGCCTGAACCTTGTCCGCCGCGACGAATTCGAAGTCGTGCGCGAGGTCGCCAGCCGCGCCCGTCAGGCGCAGGCCACGATGGAAAGCCAGATCGCCCGGCTGGAAGAGCGCGTGTCCGATCTTGAAGCCAGCCTGACCGCGCCATCGTCCCCGCCCCGTTCCGGGCTTTGAGGACAACGCTTGCAGCCGGTGCGCGCGGGCCATAGTGTAACCGGACGGCCCGCGCCCTGATTCCCCGTAACAGGACGCGGATCGGGTTGCAGAGACACGGAATCCGGCGTCATGCCCGGATTTCCTCCACGACGGCTTCGGGGAGTGCCACATGCCTGCTCTGACTCAGACAGCAATCTCACGCAATACGAATCCCCTTGATCTGATGGAACAGATCGTCGGCGGATACGACTGGAACTTCGAACGCCGCAGCGATTCGGAAATGGCGGCCGAAGCACCGGGCAAATGGTGCGATTACGGCCTGTTCTTCTGCTGGTCGGAAGAAGTGAACGCCATGCATTTCACCTGCACGTTCGACCTCAAGGTGCCCGCGGGCCAGCGGCGCAACCTGTTCGAACTGGTGGCGCTGGCGAACGAGCGGCTGTGGATCGGCCATTTCGGCATGGATATGGAACATGGCACGCCGGTATTCCGCCATGCGGTGCTGCTGCGCGGATCGCGTGGCGCATCCATGGAAAGCCTTGAGGACATGATTGATATCGCCCTGACCGAATGCGAACGTTTCTATCCTGCGTTCCAGTTCGTGCTGTGGGGCGGCAAAAACCCAGCAGAGGCACTCGAAGCTGCAATGCTCGACTGTGCCGGGATGGCATGATGACGCAGCAGCTTCCCCCCCTCCTCCTTGTCGGCTGCGGCCAGATGGGTGGCGCCATGTTTGATGGATGGCTGAAGGAAGGGCTTGCCCCTTCCTTCATCATCGACCGGCATCGCGACTCAGTTCCCGCGCCGCACCACCTCGTGCGCAGCGCCGATGACGTGCCCGACGATTTCCACCCCGGCATGATCGTGCTGGCCACCAAACCGCAGAAGGTCGATGCCGTGATGGCGGCGATTGCCCCCTTCGCGCTGCGTGCGCCGGTCCTGTCCGTTCTTGCGGGCCGTACGGTGGGCGGCCTGACCGACATGCTGACGGATCACCTGCCCGCAGGCAGCCCGATGCCCGTGGTGATCCGGGCCATGCCCAATACACCCAGCAGCATCGGACAGGGCATGACCGTGTGTTACGCCCCGCCCGCCGCGACACAGGCCCAGCGCGACCTGTGCACACGCCTGCTGCGCGCCATAGGCGACGTGGCGTGGGCGGACCGTGAAGACCAGATGGACATCGTGACCGCGATATCGGGCAGTGGTCCGGCCTATGTCTATCTTCTGGCCGAACTCATGGAACAGGTTGGCGTGGCGGAAGGGCTGTCCCCCGCCCTGGCCCGCCAGATCGCACGCCAGACCGTGGCGGGCGCGGGCGCGCTGATGATCCGGAGCGGCACCGATTCCGCCATCCTGCGCCATAACGTGACCAGCCCCGGCGGCACCACGCAGCAGGCGCTTGAGGTCCTGATGGCCGCTGACGCCTGGCCCGCCACCATGTCACGCGCCCTGCGGGCCGCGGCACGACGTTCGCGTGAACTGTCAGGCGCCCAGCCCGTTGCATGACCATGTGGCAGCGCATGGCTCCCCCCGATACCCCTAACCCGGAAGATCAAGCCCTCTATGGATAACGACCAGTTTGACGCCACCCTTCTCCGCTCCGCGTTGGAACGTGCCGGCCTGCACGGATGGCGGCGCACGACGGTCGTTGATGCCGCACGGGATGCCGGACTCAGCCTTGAAACCGCGCGCAAGCGTTTTCCGTGCAAGACCACGATCCTGCTCACGCTGGGGCGGCAGGCCGATGAGGCGGCCCTGATCGAGGACGAGTCCGAAGGCAGCGTGCGCGAAAAGCTGTTTGACATGCTCATGCGGCGTCTGGACGTGTTCCAGCAGTATCGTGAAGGCGTGCGCAGCGTCCTGCGCGCCCTGCCGACCGACCCGCTGCTGGCGGTGGTACTGGGCGGTGCCACGCTGGAAAGCATGAAATGGATGGCCGATGCCGCCGGGATGGAAACCGGGGGGCTGGCTGGCGCTGTCCGCCTGCAGGCGCTGGTGGGGGTGTGGACCCTGACCCTGCGGACATGGGACCGTGATGACAGTCAGGACATGGGCATCACCATGGCCGCGCTGGATCAGGCCCTTGACCGCGCCGCCCGCTTTACCGGTCTTGCCCCCGCCGCAACGCAGGCCCCCGCTTCACCGGCTGATTACGATATGGAAACCGACCCGATGGTCGATCTGCCGCTTGAACCTTCCGCCTGAAGGCGCGAACCGGGCTGTCCCCCCTTTACGGGACAGCCCTTTAGACATTAGAAGAACACCAATCACGCGAATCGCGCGGTTTGCTGCATGTTGGGGCGTAGCCAAGTGGTAAGGCAGCGGATTTTGATTCCGCCATGCGGAGGTTCGAACCCTCCCGCCCCAGCCAGCCATTTTTCCTGAAATCGCTATCTGTTCCCTGCACCCGCGCATCCGGGTGCGGAACCGCATGCCCATCGCCATACATCGGCATGACGATGGGCCGCGTTTTCAGTCCTGCATCTGCTCCATGCCCCCCATGGGAGCCACCGATACGACCGGGGGCCAGAAGGCCTGCGCGATCTCGTTCTGCAACTGCCGCAGCTCGCGCTGTATCCAGTCCATGTATTCATGCAGCCCACGCAGGATGATGTCTTCCACCGTCTGCTCCACCAGCGTCACCCGCAGTTCTTCCACCCGTTCAAGGATCGGGCCACACTGGCGCAGCCGGTATTCGCCTGCCAATATGCCCAGCGCGCTGTATACATTGCGCAGGCTGGTGGACAGAGAACGCGGGAAGCCATCGTTCTTGAGCAGGAAGCCCACGATATTGGCCGGTGTCATGCCATCGGGCAGCACGCGGCGGAATGCGTGGTAGGCGGCAGCTGACCGCAGCACGGATGTCCACTGGCTCATATCGATATCCGACCCCACCCCGGCCCCACTGGGCAGCAGGGTATGGTATTTGATGTCGATCAGCCGCGTGATCTGGTCCGCACGTTCAAGGTTCTTGCCAACACTGTAGAACTGCCACGCCTGATCGCGGTACAGCGTCCCCTCCGTAATGCCGAAATGCGTCTGGCAGTCCTGTTTCAGCCGCGTGCACAGGGCGGACAGGTAACTGGCCCCCACATCCTCCGGCCCCAGATCGACGACCCAGCGGGTAAAGACATTCAGGTGCATCCACATCTCGGTCGAGATCAGGGGCCGCAGCACACGGGCGTTTTCACGCGCGCAGCGGGCCATGGACTTGATTGAATCGGGGTTCTCGCTCTCGGTAATATAAAAGGCGACCACGGCCTGCTCGGTCGCGGCCTTGTGGTGATGGAAGAAAAACGCCTCATCC
Source organism: Komagataeibacter sp. SM21 (assembly GCF_041402665.1). NCBI lineage: Bacteria > Pseudomonadati > Pseudomonadota > Alphaproteobacteria > Acetobacterales > Acetobacteraceae > Komagataeibacter > Komagataeibacter sp. SM21. Next base: position 133,148 of record NZ_JBGLOV010000008.1, on the reverse strand, counting down.
GCGTTGATGCGGATGACACTGTCCCATCCCGCATCCCTGTTGCTGCCCTGCACGGACGAACCCGTCACATCGATCAGGCGGGCCATGTTCTCGATGCGCTCCATATAGCGCGCCAGCCACATCATGTTTTCGCCGTAACGCGAAAGCAGGTTGCGCAGCCCCGGCAGGGCCGGGGCGGTAAAGGCAGAAACCTGTGTCATGATGCCAGCACCCACGTATCCTTTGATCCACCACCCTGCGAGGAATTGACCACCAGCGATCCCTTGCGCAGCGCCACGCGGGACAGGCCACCGGGCAGGACCCATGTGCTTTCCCCCGTCACGGCGAATGGCCGCAGATCGACATGCCGCGCTTCCACGCCTGCGGGGCACAGGGTGGGGGATACCGACAGGCTGATAACCGGCTGGCTTATGTAATTGGCCGGATTGGCACGCAGCCGGTCACGGAACTCCGCCAGTTCGGCCTGTGACGCATGCGGGCCGATCAGCAGGCCGTAACCGCCTGATTCCCCCACCGGCTTGACCACAAGCTGTTCCAGATTGGCCAGCGTGTATTCCAGCCCCGCGCGTTCGGCGCAGATATGGGTTTCCACATTGGTCAGGATCGGTTCCTCATCCAGATAGTAGCGGATGATGCGCGGCATGTAGGCATATACCGCCTTGTCATCGGCAACGCCGGTGCCAATCGCGTTGGCCAGCGTCACGTTCCCGCGCCGGTAGGCGTCAACCAGACCGGGCACGCCCAGAAGGCTGTCGGGGTTGAAGACCAGCGGGTCCAGAAAATCATCGTTGAGCCTGCGATAGATGGAATGGACCGGGCGCGGCCCGGCGACGGTGCGCATGTATACGTATCCGTCCTCCACCATCAGGTCGCGGCCTTCGACCAGCGGAATACCCATTTCGCGGGCAAGGAATACGTGTTCGAAATACGCGGCGTTATAGATGCCGGGGGAAAGCAGGACGACCTGCGGCTCCGTGACACCGGCGGGGGCGACTTCCACCAGTGCGCGATGCAGCCGGGGGCCATATTCATCGACCGGGCGGATATTGAGCCCGGTTGCCAGATCGGGCATGAGACGCAGCATCATCTGCCGGTCTTCCAGCACGTACGATACGCCCGATGGCGTGCGGGCGTTATCTTCAAGCACCAGAAAACGGCCATCACGGTCCCGCACGAGATCGGTGCCATTGATATGCACGTAAACCCCGCCGGGCACATCCAGCCCGACCATGGCCTGACAGTAATTGGGATTGCCCAGCACCAGATCGGCGGGAACCACGCCATCGCGCAGGATATGCCGGTCGTGATAGATGTCATGCAGGAACAGGTTGATCGCCCGGACGCGCTGCTGCACGCCGCGTTCGACATGATCCCATTCCGCCGCCGTCAGCACGCGGGGAATGACATCGAACGGCAGGACGCGGTCGATGGCCTCGCGGTCGGAATAGACGGTAAAGGTGATGCCCAGGCGGTAGAACTGCGCCTCTACCGCGGCCGCGCGACGGCGGAGTTCCGTCAGGTCAAAGCGGGCCAGCCTGTCGCGCACCATCTGCAGGCCGGGAGGGGGCGTATCCCCACGGTTGAGCAGTTCACAAAAAAAATCCGGAATGTCGTATGTCGCGAACAGACCCGCTGCCTGCGCCGCCATTTTCATATCATGCATGCCCTACCTCCGCTGGGATGGAGGTGGATCAGGCGCGAAGGAATCATGTCCACCCACCTGTCGTTTCAGTTTCGATCCCAACCTAGCGGAGCAAGAAAATCGTCTCTTGCCAAGAACGAATCTGCATTCTTCTTCCATTCGCGCCCAAATGCCTGAAAAATACGATATTGCTGCAAACGCCAATCCTGATAGCGTGGGCGCGGCATCCATAACCGCGTCCAGACCGTTACCATCGCCGGATCACGATGGCCGGCATGCGGGAGAGTTTTCCGGGGCTGAGAGTGAGTACATGAACGCGCATGCCATGCTGGTCCACCACACGCGATACCGATACGACCGGCCTGTCCACCTTGGTCCGCAAACGATCCGCCTGCACCCGCTGCCCGGCACCCGCAACGTGCTGTCGCACGCGCTGGACATCGCCCCTGCGGCCCACACGCGCACATGGAGCAATGACGCCTGCGGCAACCGCATCGCCCGCGTCGTTTTTGGCGAACGGGTCACGCATTTTGACGTAACCGTCCGCCTGACCACGGACCAGACACCCACCGACCCGTTTACCTTCACCATCGCGCCGCATGCCCGGCTGTGGTCGGCCAACGGCATGAATGCCGATCCCGCGCTGGGCGCGTACCTGCTGGCACCGCACAAAGCGACGGAGGCCACCCCCCTGCTGAATGCCCTGACACGGGAATGGCGTGCGACCCTGCCCTGTCCCACGCTGGACCTGCTGACCGGCCTGACACGGGCGATCGCGGCGCGCATCACCTACTGTATCCGGCTTGAAGCCGGTGTCTGGTCGCCAGAGGAAACCCTGCGTAACGCCGCCGGTTCATGCCGCGACAGCGCCTGGCTGCTGATTGCCGTGCTGCGCCGCCTGGGTTTTGCCGCGCGCTTCGTATCAGGCTACCTGTTCCAGCCCGAACGCGACGCCCCGGAGCATCTGGGCTGCGAACTTCACGCATGGACGCAGGTTTACATACCGGGTGCGGGATGGATCGGTCTGGATACGACATCGGGCCTGCTGGCCGCACAGGGGCATGTCCCGCTGGCCGTCGCCGTCACCCCGCAGGACGCCGCCCCCGTAAGCGGGCTGCTGGACCAGTGCGTCGCCACATTCGAAGCCGTGATGGAAACCATGCCCCTGCCCGCCATGAGCGAAATCCATGCCAGCCCGCGAAGACTGACGCGCCCCTCATGAAGCTTTTTTTCTGTCAGTCATGCCAGCAGGTCCTGTTTTTTGAAAATACGGCATGTGAACGCTGTGGCCTGACACTGGGCTACCTGCCTGAACGGACCACCCTCAGTGCGCTGGAAGCCACGGGCGACGGGCTATGGCGTCCCATCGTCGCCCCCGATACGCCCCGCGCCCTATGTGCCAACAATGATTACGGGGTATGCAACTGGCTGGCCGAACCGGGAAAGCCATTCTGCGTCGCATGCAGTTTCAACCGCACCATTCCCAACCTGTCAGTGGTGGGCAATACCGCCCGGTGGCAGAAGCTGGAAGTGGCCAAGCACCGGCTGTTCTATACCCTGCTGCGCCTTGGCCTGCCGCTGCGCAACCGGCGCGAGGACCCCGAAGGCGGCCTTGCCTTCGATTTTCTGGACAGCCTGCCCGATGGCTCGCCCGCCATGACCGGGCACATGAATGGCGTCATCACAATCGCGCTGAATGAGGCGGACGATGCCCAGCGTGAACGGATGCGGCTGGAAATGGGGGAATATTACCGCACCCTTCTGGGCCATTTCCGTCATGAGGTGGGGCATTATTACTGGAATGTGCTGGTACGCGACGGCGGCCCCGAACGCCTTGCCGCCTGCCGGGACGTATTTGGCGACGACCGCGCCGATTACGCACAGGCGCTGAAAAAACACTACGAAACCCCTTCCGGCAATACTTGGCAGGGACGGTATGTCAGCCAGTACGCAACATCCCACCCATGGGAGGATTTTGCGGAAACATGGGCGCATTACCTGCATATCATCTCGACGCTGGAAACCGCCTGGGCCTATGGCATGTCCATTGACGCGCCGGGGGCCACTGCCCCGCCGATGCGCGCCACCGTGCGCAAGGACCCGTATACCGAAATGTCGTTTACGGAGATTACGGAAGGCTGGCTGCCCCTTACCTATGCCGCCAACAGCCTCAACCGCTCCATGGGCCTGCCGGATTTCTATCCGTTCGTGCTGACACCCGAAATCCTGCGCAAGCTGTCCTTCATCCACGACCTGATCCATCACAGCCGCGTGGGCTGAGCGGGGACGCTACGCCCCTTCCATGTCCGGGCTGGCGGGGGCTATGGAAATGGCGCTGTCGTTCATGTCCTGACAGCAGGCGCGCAGGGTGGCGATGAAGTTCGTCATAAGCGGCACATGCTGGCCCGCCCGCATGGCTATGGCCAGTTCCGCACGCGGCGCTTTCGCCCCCAGTGAATGATAGGTCACGCCGCCCGAATGGATCTGGTGCAGCGAACGCGGCACGACCGATACCCCCAGTCCTGCGGCCACAAGCGGCACGGTCGATGCGATCTGCGGGGCCTGCTGGCCCATGCGCGGCGTAAAACCTGCATTGTGACAGGCTGACAGGATCGCATCATGAAAGCCCGGTCCCAGTTCACGCGGGAAGATGATGAAGGGCTCATCGGCCAGCATCTCCAGTTCCAGATTCGGATGGATGGCAAGCGGATGGCCCTTGGGCAGGGCGACCACCGTTTCCTCCTCCAGCAGGGGGGAAACCAGCAGCCCCGCCCCGTCTGGCACTGGCGGGCGGACGATTGCGATATCAATGGCCCGGTCATGCAGGGCCTTGCGCAGGGCCGGGGTATTGCTTTCCTCAAGGTAGATGGTGACATCGGGCCACACTTCGCAAAAGCGGCGCACGGTCAGCGGGATCAGCGGCAGCAGGGAGACCGCGCCCGCCAGCCCCACGCGGATATGCCCCTTCTCGCCCCGTGCCAGCCCGCGCGCGGTGGACAGGAACTGCCGCTGCATCCCCAGCAACGCACGGGCCTGATCCAGAAGGACAAGCCCGATATCCGTCAGCCGGACCCCGCGCGTCAGGCGCTGGAACAGAAGCACGCCCAGTTCATTTTCAAGCTGCTTGATCTGCTGGCTCAATGGCGGCTGTTCTATGCCAAGCTGTTCCGCCGCACGGGTGAAACTGCCGTTCTCGGCCACTGCCACGAAATATCGTAAATGCCTTAAATCCATATTCCATATAAATTATATATGGAAAGGGCCTTCAATATATATTTGACGAAATAACATGCCATGCGCCACGTTTCGCGCCAATCGTGCTGAGGATGAGTATCCCGTAATGAAGATTGGCCTGTTCATTCCATGTTATATCGACGCGTTCTACCCCGAGGCGGGAATCGCCACGCTGGAACTGCTGGAGAAACTGGGGCTGGATGTTGAATATCCGCTGGACCAGACCTGCTGTGGCCAGCCGATGGGCAATTCAGGCTGCAATTCGGACGCTGCGGCGGCGGAAGCGCTGTTCGTGCGCAACTTCGCGCGCTTCGACAAGATCGTCATGCCTTCGGGAAGCTGCACGCATCATGTGCGCGACAATTTCGATGCGATTCCCCAGACCGACGAAGTCCGCCATGTGCGTGAAAACACCTTCGAACTGGTGGAATTCCTGCATGACGTGCTGAAGGTGGACGCCTTCCCATGGGCGGAGTTCAATCACACCGTCGGACTGCATAACAGTTGCGGCACGCTGCGCGCCCTGCGCACCGCCAGCATGTCCGAACTGGGGGAAAAGCCGTTCTCAAAGCCGATGGACCTGCTGAAAAAAGTCCGGGGCATCCGCTTCGTCACCCCGAAACGGCCTGATGAATGCTGCGGCTTCGGCGGTACCTTCTCGGTTACGGAAGAAGCCGTGTCCGCCCGCATGGGCGTGGACAAGGTGCGCGACCATCATCAGGCCGGGGCGGAATACATCGTCTCCGCCGATTCGTCGTGCACGATGCACCAGCAGGGCTGTGCCGAACGCGCGGGCGTTCCGATCCGCTTCATTCATATCGCGCAGATCCTTAACGGAGCAGCAGAATGAGCAACAGACCGGTCAATCACGCAAAGGCCGCCGCGCATTTTCTGGAAGATGCGCCCCATCTCCAGTTCCATGACGAACGCCTGTGGGACATGCGCCAGAAGCGTGACGCGCAGATGCACATCCTGCCGGAATGGCAGGAACTGCGCGAGGAAGCATCGCGCATCAAGGAACACACGCTCTCGCGCCTGCCCGAATATCTTGAACAGTTCGAGGAAAACGCGAAGAAGAACGGCATTCACGTCCACTGGGCGCGCGACGGGGCGGAACATAACCGCATCGTGGGTGAAATCCTGAAGGCCCATAACGCGCGCAACCTGATCAAGAGCAAGTCCATGGTCACCGAAGAGTGTGACATGCGGCCCTATCTTGCAAAACAGGGCGTTACCGTGACCGAAACGGATCTGGGCGAACGCATCCAGCAGCTTGATGACCAGTTGCCCAGCCATATCGTGGTCCCGGCCGTCCACAAGCTGACATCGGACGTGGCGAAGATATTCGCCAAGGACTACCACACCGATCCCGATATCCGTGACCCGCACCTGCTGGCCGAAGCGCAGCGTCAGGCCGCGCGGCCGGTGATCCTGCACGCCGATGCAGGCATGACGGGCGGCAATTTCGTGGTGGCGGAAACCGGCACGTTCGTTGTCTGCACCAATGAAGGCAATGCCGACCTGAGTGCGACAGTGCCCAACCTGCATATCGCCACCATCGGCATCGAACGCCTTGTGCCGCGCATGGCCGATCTGGGCGTTTTCATCCGCCTGCTGTCACGCAGTGCGCTGGGATCGCCCATCACACAGTACACCACCCATTTCCGTGGCCCGCAGAAGGGCGGCGAGATGCATGTGGTGCTGGTGGATAATGGCCGTTCCGCCCGCCTTGGCATGGAAGATTTCTGGACATCGCTCAAATGCATCCGCTGTGGCGCGTGCATGAATACCTGTCCGGTTTACCGCCGGTCTGGCGGGCTGTCCTATGGCGCGGTCTATTCCGGCCCGATCGGCGCGATCATCGATCCCACCTTCAACGAGCGCAAATACAGCACGCTTCCCTATGCCTCGACGCTGAACGGAAGCTGCACCAATGTCTGCCCGGTCAAGATCAACATCCACGAACAGCTTTACAAATGGCGTCGCGTGCTGGTGCAGCACCATGAAATGCCCTTCGTCAAGCGCGAGATCATGCACATGGCGGGCAAGCTCATGGGGCAGCCCAAGATGTATCGCGCCGCCATCAAGATGACCGAGGTCTCGCTGGCCAGCATGCCGCGCTTCGTGCTGTATAACTGGCTGAACCCGTGGGGCAAGCACCGCGAAAACCCCCATCCGGTCAAGCAGACCTTCCATGACTGGTACAAGAAAAACCGCGCACCCGGCCAGACTGACGCAGCGGAGACCGCAAAATGAGCGCACGCGATGAAATCCTGCAGGCCCTGCGGAACAATCGCCCCACGCCGGAAAACCATCCCCTGCCGCCCGTTGCGACACTGGGCGATCTGGATGCCAGCCGCGAGCGTTTCATCACCAGCCTGAAGATACTGGGCGGTGACGTACTGGAACCGGTGGAAGGTGAAACGCTGGACGAAGCCATCCTGCGCCGCCACCCGGATGCGAAGGTGATCTGTTCCAACGTGCCGGAGGCCAGGGGGACGCTGCCGGTCGAGCGGATCAAGACCCCGCAGGATGCCGCGACGATAGACGTGACCGTGGTGCGCGCAGCCTTCGGCATTGCGGAAATGGGATCGATCTTCCTGAGCGAAGCCCAGCTTCCGATCAATTCCTTTGCCCATCTGGGGCAGCATATCGTGGTGCTGCTGTCAGCCGATGCGATTACGGCCAACATGCATACTGCGTATCAGAAGCAGCCGGAATTCCGGTCCGCCAATTATGGCGTGCTGATGAGCGGGCCATCCGCCACGGCGGATATTCAGGGCGTGCTGATCCGTGGCGCACAGGGCGTGCGCACGCTTTCCGTCTGGTTTACCTGACAGCAACCAGAAATCCGTCCCGGCCCCATCATGGAGTGTGGCCGGGACGGGCTGGTATCAGACCGCCTTTTTAAGGTTCGGGCTGGCCTTGAAGCGTACGGTCTTGCCCGCCTTGACCTTGACCGCTTCGCCCGTGCGGGGGTTGAGCGCCTTGCGCGCCTTGGTCTTCTTGACGGTAAATGTTCCGAAAGACGGTAGGGTAAAGCCCCCTTCCCGCTTGAGTTCCTTGACAATCGCTGCAATCAGGTCAGAGGCCGCCTGGTTGGCCGCAACGCCGGTGCAATCGATTGAATCCTGTATAACAGCGGCAATAAAGGCCTTACTCATCGGAACAGCGCGCTCCTTCCTGGCTAAAAATTGATTGCGTCAATATTTGCGCCCGCATGGAATTGATTGGACATAACCACCCACCGGGGCTGGACGGTCGCGGCTTGTAACCTGATGACAGGGGTTAGGCCAGCAATTTTTTGTTATCACATGAAAATTTATCTTGATCAGATCAGCAAGAACCGTATCCGTCCCATATTTTGCAGTCATATAAGGGAATCTATCGGATAACGAAAGTTTTATAACGTAACCGAATCATTTAACCGGCGCAAAACCGGGCCTGCACCAGAGAATAGGCACCACCCCGTCATTACGGGGCGGCACCGTTTGCGGCGCAGGGATATGTCGGCCGGTCAGCTTTTGAAATTCTGGACCTTGAGATCGGTTACACCGACAAAGGTAATCTGGGTCTTGTCGCCAAGGCTGACAGTCGTGCTGCCGCCCGCAATGGTGGCGTTATCCAGCATCGACTGTATCGACGCCGGAGTCGCGTCAAAACCGGACAGTTTGACGATATTGGCAGCCGACTTTCCAAAATCCTGGATAATGTCGTGGCCACCGTCCTGACCGTGGATAAAATCGAATTCCGTCGTCCCGCTCCCTGCCTTGAGCAGATCATTGCCCGATCCGGCCTGAAGGATATTCTGACCATTGCCGCCGATCAGCGTGTCATTACCCGTGCCACCCATTGCGTACAGCGTCCCCCCCGACAGGCCGCCATCCAGTGTCTCGTTCCCGCCGGCGGCGTGGTAGGTCATGCTGCGGGTGGTGCCAGCGGTAAGATCCAGGCCAGCCGCACCAAAAATGGTGGCGTTGCTTCCGGTCACGGTATCTGAAATGCCGCTGCTGCCATCAATGAAGGTCAGGGTTCCCGGTACGCTGACCTGAATGGTGCTGTTGTCGAGACCATCAATCTGCGTCGTCTGACTGGCAGAAATCGTATCGCTGCTGCCCCCCGTGATGGACAGGCTGCCATCCGCCACAATCGAACTGCCACTGACCGTATCAAGCACAAGGCTGCCATGGCCGTTGATGACGTCATCCTGTCCGCCCTGCACGGTATTGATGGTCTGGTCCGTATATTCGTCTTCAAAAAAGCCGCCGTCATCATAGGCATTGATGGTGTCGTTACCGGTATTCTGCACGACCACGCCATCAATGACCTCAACGGTCGATACCCCGCCGCTGAACAGCGTTGTCGATGACCCCGGCATGGACCAGTTTCCCGTAACCGTAGGCGTGCCCGCATAGCCATAGACCGTATCCGATCCGCCCATCGTATGGACGGTATCCTGCCCCGCGCCACTGACCACGGCGCTATCGCCCCCGGCGGCGTCATAATTTACCTGCCCCGGTCCGGCATTGTACTCCACGGTGCCAAGATCGCCGTCCATGACATTGACGGACGATGACGTGCTGCTGCCCTGCAGACCGATATCCTGATCCAGCGGGGTCGTGGTGGTGCTGCCGATATCGACAAGGGAGGCAGTGCTGTCGATGGCATATGTTCCGCCACTGGTGACATCCTGCACGCCCGCAGTCCCGGCGTTGCTGCGCAGGGCCTGATCGATGTCCTCCACGCCTGTAACGCGTCCGGTCTGCTGGGTTGTCGTGGCGCCCCCCGCCACGGTTGCGATATCCGCGCCAAAAGCATTGGTGCCAAGCGTAAGCTGGCTGAGCGCACGCAGTGCCTGCTGCTCGCCGACCTGCTGCAGCCCCTGTATGAGCGCACCGCTGTCCTGATTGATTCCCAGCAACAGTCCGGTTGCGCCGGTTACGGTCACATCACCCATGAATTCCGGTCCTTTTCACGCCCTGCGGGAAAGGGCGTGCCTGCATCCCCTGCCGCAGATGATCCGTTGTTCCGCTGCCATGACGGGAGCGGAACAGGCTTCATTCAGGACCGATATAGTCTTGATCAGTTAAGAAATTCAGAATCCGGAGCGGATTGGTTCAGTTTAATGGCACGCGGTTTTCGAGTTCCTCCAGCCAGATGCGGGCATTGCCGTCCGACGGCGCGCGCCAGTCACCACGGGGAGACAGCGCGCCCCCTGCCACCACCTTTGGCCCGTTGGGCATGGCCGAACGCTTGAACTGGCTGAACCCGAAGAAGCGGCGCAGGAAAACACCCAGCCAGTGCCGGATTTCAGCCAGTGTATACGCCTGCCTGCTGTCCGGCGGAAAACCGGGAGGCCACTCGCCCGCCTGCGCATTTCCCCATGCATGCAGGGCCATGAATGCGATACGGGAGGGACGGAAACCATAACGCAGCACATGGAACAGGGTGAAATCCTGCAATGCGTAAGGACCGATCAGCGCTTCGGTGCTCTGCACGGCCTGTCCGGGCGATGCGGGCACCAGTTCGGGCGAAATTTCGGTCGACAGGATCGCCTCCAGCACCGTGCGGGTGCGGGCATCTTCCTGCCCGTTCGCCATGACCCAACGGATCAGGTGCTGGATCAGGGTTTTGGGCAGGCCGGAATTGACGTTGTAATGCGCCATCTGGTCGCCCACACCATAAGTACACCATCCCAGCGCCAGTTCGGACAGGTCCCCCGTGCCAATCACGATACCACCCGTCTGGTTGGCCAGACGGAACAGGTAATCCGTGCGCAGCCCGGCCTGCACGTTTTCAAACGTGACATCATAGATCGGCAGGTCCTGTGCAAACGGATGACCCATCTGTTCCAGCATGAGGCGTGCGGCGGGGCGGATGTCTATCTCCTGCGCCTGCACACCCAGTGCCGCCATAAGTTCATGGGCATTGCCGCGCGTGCCGTCGGTAGTACCGAAACCCGGCATGGTGTAGCCCCGCACCGCCTGCCGCCCCAGTCCGCTTTCATCCGCCGCCCGCACGGCCACCAGCAGGGCATGCGTCGAATCCAGTCCGCCCGATACCCCGATCACCAGCGTTTTCGCACCCGAAGCCTGCAACCGTCGCTTCAGCGCCGTCACCTGTATGGTGAAGGCTTCGTAACAGTCCTGATCCAGCAGCGCCGGATCGCTTGGCACGAAGGGAAAACGGGGAATGGCGCGACGCAGGCCGATATCCCCGGCAGGTGGCGTGACGGACAGGGCGATACGACGCCATTCCTGCGTGATGGTCTGGGCACGGTTATTGGCGAACGTGCCCATGCGCAGGCGTTCCTGCCGCAGCAGGTCCAGATCGATATCCGCCAGCAATGTCACCAGACCGGAAGGAAAGCGCGCGCTTTCCGCCAGTATCGTGCCATTTTCAAAAATCGATGCCTGACCGTCCCATGCGACATCGGTGGTCGATTCCCCCTCGCCCGCGGCAGCATAGACATAGGCACAGACACATCTCGCCGAATGGGACTTGCACAGCAGGGTGCGCGTACGCGCCTTGCCAACCGTGATGTTGCTGGCGGACAGGTTCGCAATGACCGACGCACCGGCCAGGGCCGCATGGATGCCCGGCGGCTGCGGCACCCACATGTCCTCACAGATTTCAGCGGCGACCACCAGTCCCGGCACGCCCTGCACATCGAACAGCAGGTCTGTGCCAAAAGGCACGTCAGAACCGTCGCGAAGAATATGACCGTCACGCAGCCCGGCCCCGGCGGTGAACTGCCGGGCTTCATAAAACTCACGGTAATTGGGCAGGTAGGATTTCGGGATGATGCCGACAATACGGCCATCATGCAGGGCGACGGCGCAGTTATACAGCGCATCGCGCCACACCACCGGCGCGCCCACCAGTACCAGTGGCCGTAACCCCGCCGTCTGCCGCGCAAGCCAGACAAGGGCGTCATTCACCCGGTCAAGCAGGACGTCCTGCTGCCGCAGATCCTCGATCGCGTAGCCCGACAGGCCCAGCTCGGGAAACACCGCCACCACAGCGCCCGCATCATGGCAGGCACGGATACCATCATACGTGCGGCGGGCATTTTCCATCGGATCGGCCAGCACAACAGGCAGCGTACAGGCCGCCACGCGGGCGAAACCATGCTGGTACAGATTGTAAAATCCGCTTGTCGTACTGCCTGCTGTCATATCCTGCTTCCCACCCGGCCTGGCCAAAATCATGTGTTCCGATGAACCGCCCGCCCTCTGGCGCATTGTTATAGGGCGGATTCCATTGCCGCGTCTGTCAAACAACGAACGGAAGGAACCGAATCATGGACCTGCTACGCTGGACCATCACATTCCTTGTCCTGGCCCTGATCGCCGCGGTTTTTGGCTTCGGTGGCATTTCAGACACCTTTGCCTATTTCGGCAAGGTGCTGTTCTTCATCTTCATCGTGCTGTTCATCATTGGATTGTTTTTTGGCCGCGGTCGCGGAACATTGCCCTGACCTTGCCGTGGCGGAGCGCAAGGCGCACGGGCAGGATCAGAAGCAGGGCATAGATCCCGTCCATGGCCGCCATTGAAAGGGGCAGGCCCGGCACCAGATAAGTCGCCGCGTCGCACGGTTTGGCCGGGTGGCGCGGCATGGAGGCCAGACGTTCGGCAAAGGTGCCGCCGTGAAAAACCGGGGCGCGGCATGACGGGAATGGACTGATCCACCATCCCTGCTCGACCCCTACATGCACGAACGACAGAACGCCGCCCGATAACAGGACCGGCACGCACAGCCACAGGGCAAGACGCGCCCCCCCACGGGGCAGCACGGCCGCCAGAACGCCAAGCCCGATCACGATACGATAGGGCCAGCGTTCCATCAGGCACAGTTCACACGGCACCGTGCCCAGAACATGCTCGCTCCACCACGCGATACCCAGCGCCATGCAGCCTGCCAGCACGAGCAGTAAGGCATAGGAACGCATGACCGGCTACGGCTGACCCGCGACGGGTGCTGCTTCAAGCGCACGCATGAAATCCGCCGCCCAGCTTATCGCCGTGGTCCGGCTGACTTCCTGTTCCAGCGCCTGCCAGCGCGTGCGCCGTTCATCCACCCCCATGGTCAGGGCGGCGTGCAGGGCATCGGCGATCTCATCGGGATCATACGGGTTGACCAGTATCCCTTCTTCCATTTCCGGGGCGGCGCCCGCGAAATGCGACAGGATCAGCACCCCCGGATTGGCCGGGTCCTGGGCTGCGACATATTCCTTGGCCACAAGGTTCATGCCATCGCGCAGCGGGGTGATAAGGGCTGCTTCCGACCGACGGTAGAATCCCGCCAGCACTTCGCGCGCAATCGGGCGGGTGATGTAGCGGATGGGGGTCCAGTCGAATTCCGAATACGCACCGTTGATCCGGCCGGTCAGTTCATCAAGCTGACGGCGAAGCTGGCGATATTCCTCCACCCCCCCGCGTGAGATGGGCGCCACCTGAAGGAAAGTGACCTTGCCCCGATGTTCGGGGTAGCGCGCCAAAAACGCCTCATACCCCCGGAAGCGTTCGGGCAGGCCCTTGGAGTAATCCAGCCGGTCAACGCCCAGCACCAGTTTCGCGCCGCGCAGGCTGGATTCGAGCCGTTCGACCTCCGCCCCCTGCATGCTTTTTTCAGCCTGCGTGCGGAATTCAACCGGGTCGATACCGATGGGAAAGGCCTGCCCCCGTTCGGGCAGATTGTTGACGCGCAGCGCGTGATTGAGGTTTTCCGCATCCTCGGCAGTCTGCACGCCCACCAGATCGTAGCTCTGCATATCCTCAAGCAGCAGGTCCGCGCCGGGCAGCGAGCGTACAAGGCTCCATGGCGGGAACGGGATATGCAGGAAAAAGCCGATACGGCATGTCACGCCAAGATCGCGCAGCGCCTGCCCCAGCGGGAACAGGTGGTAATCATGCACCCAGATCACGTCATCAGGACGCAGCAGCGGCAGCAGCGTGCGGGCGAACATGGCGTTGACCGCAAGGTAGGTTTCCCAGTCCGTGCGGGAATAGTTCATGAGCCCGACGCGGTAATGGAACAGCGGCCACAGGATGCCGTTGGAGAAATTCTGGTAAAATCCCTCATACTGCGCGGGTGTCAAGTCAATGGTGGCGTAGGTCACGTTATCGACCCGGTCCAGCCGGGGCACCGGATCGCCACCGTGAAGCTGGACCTGTTTGCCCGACCAGCCGAACCAGAGCGATTCCCCTTCGCGCAGGGCATCCTTCAGCCCGACGGCCAGACCACCAGCAGGCTGGCTGCGTTCACGCGGGGAAGGAACGCGGTTTGAAACAATAATCAGTCGCCCCATGTATCACTGCCTCCCCCGGCCAGACCCGCAAGCCACGCGCGGAATGCTTCAGGATCAGGGAAATCGGCGGGAATACGCAATCCGATACCACCCAGTTGTTCGGCCATGCGCACGCCGTCCTCATCGGTTACATCGTCGCCCACGAAAATGGGGGACCGCCCGGCAAAGGGCGCACTTTGCATGAGGGCCGCCACCGCATGTCCCTTGTCGATACCCGCTGGCCGGATTTCCCACGCCATCTTGGCCGCCTGCACATGAAACGCGCCATTGGTGGTTGCGATCCATTCATGCGCGATACGGCCCAGTTCCGCACCGGCATCGGGCGCGCCGCGGTAGTGCAGGACAAAACCCGCCTTCTTGCGTTCGATCCGCACGCCGGGATGGGCCTGCGCCAGACTTTCAGCCTGTTCCAGCCATGCGGCGGGCACGGGCGGCAGCGGCGAGCGTTCGATCGGCTGGCCCGGCGCGTGCCGGATGGCGATGCCATGCTCCCCCGCCACGGCATAGGGCACATCCCCAAGGAAATGGTCGATCTGTTCGATGGGGCGGCCGGAAATGACGGCCAGCGCATTGCCGCACCGCTCGCGCAGGCGTCTGAGCGTATCCAGCAGGCCCGGGGCGACAACGACCGATTCAGGCGTGGGAGCGATATCGACCAGCGTACCGTCAAAATCCAGCAGGAATGCCGCCTTGGCCGGTGGAGGTAGCCGTTCGAGCGAAGGAAGGGAAGATATCTTGCTCATGGTTTTCTAGCCTCCGGCATAGCTGGGGAATACGCAAGCCCGGAACCGGCCCGAACCAAAGCGTGCATTAATACGATATAAACTAAACTTTTTTCTAATGTAGCATCAGGGGCGCACCCCCATCGTCCTCCGGCTGGGATGGTGTGGGGGATACGGATGGGGACGGCACGGGCGGTGCCATCACGGGTGCCTGTACGGGGGACATGCCCTGCGCGGGTGTGCTCTCGCTCCCCGCAGATGGAGCGGGGGATACAGGTGCAGCGGTACCGCCATCCGCAGCGGGCGGCACGGCCGGCTGCGCGGCACTCTGGGCCGCCGCTACGGCAAGCGGCGGCGGGATGGGGGCCACGACATCCCCGCTACAGGCCACAAGCTGCACATCATAAAGCGGGTTCTGGAATACGCCCGTCGCGGGTTCCGCAACCGCCATCCAGCCCTGGAATGGGGTCATGCCCTCATGCGCATCACGCACTTCCAGCCATGCTGCACTGTCGGCAGGCAGGGTAGGCGGGCGCTGGAGGCACGATGTCACATGCACCGTCAGGCTTTTATAGGTCGCGTCCTGCCCGACCGGAACGGTCAGCGTCTGGGTATGGGCGTCGAGTTTGTCAAGCACACGCACAACCGCGACTGACTGGCCCTGCCATGTATCGGCCGGATAGATGGCAGGTGCGGGCAGCCATTCAACAGCATGGGCACTGACGGGCAGGCAGGCGAGCAGCAGAACGGGCAGGCAGCGCGCAGCCGACCTCATACCTTGGGGCTCCGCAGGTTATTGACCACATCAAGCAGGATCTGGCGCATTGCGGCCTCATCCACGCCCATCAGGATGGCATCCTCGAACGCATCACGCAGGATTCCCTGAATCTCTTCATGATTTTCCTGCAATATCAGCAATTTGTCCCGACATGAGACGGGTGTGCCATCAGATTGTGGCCAGATGCGGGGCGTCGTCGCATTATCCGATGCGTCACGGCTCATGGCGCGTCTCCACCACCGGGCGGCGGCAGTTGCTGCGCGGCCTTGTCCTGCCGGTTCTTCGTCAGTGTATCGGTGACGGAAAAGATGAACTTGCTTAAAAGCTGCTCAAGGCTGATCGCGCCCTGCGTCTGGCCGATCATGCCGCCGGGGGCCAGCATCTTCTCATCCCCGCCGGGAGACAGCGCGATATACTTGCCGCCCAGCAGGCTGTCGCTGGTGATGATCGCCGCCGTATCATCGGGCAGCTTTATGTCCGGCCGCACCGTAAAGGTAACCTGCGCCGCATAGGTCTTCGGGTCGACATGTTCATCAACCACCTGCCCCACCGTAATACCGGCCAGCCGCACATCCGACCCGATGGACAGGCCATCGATATGGGCAAAACCCGCATTCAGCCGGTAGCCCGTTTCATGCGGGCGTCCCTTGTCGACAACGGCGTAAACCAGCAGCCCGGCCAGCGCCGCCAGTACGGCGAAACCGGCAAGAAGTTCCGTTGGCTGACGGCCTGCGCGCCCTGAAACAGCAGCAACCATGGTGGCTAAGCTTCCCCAATATCCGATGGGACGCACCCTAGCAGGTTACGCCACCGACTTCATCCCTCGGGGTACCATGCCTCATAATCGCTGGTGGTTGAAGCCCGCTGGCCGCCCTGCACATCGCTGCCGGGGGGATGATAGGCTTCCGGCGTGCCAGTGCGGTTGGGCTGCCACGGCTGCTGCCATGGCTGGCGCGCGCTTTCGGGCAGGGGTGCTGCCTCCATATGGTGCAGCCAGCCCCACCATTCGGGCGGAACGGCGGATGCGTCCTCCCCCTTATGGTAGATGACCCAGCGTTCATGCCGCTTTTCCCCGCCGCCAGTGCGGTTGAGGGTCCGGGCCTCATAATAACACCGGCCATCGGCGTCCCTGCCGACCAGCCGCCCCCTGAAACGGGTATAGATACGGGTGCCTAGATTTGCCATGCACGCAGCCTAATCCGCGCGTGCCCGCATGGTCCACGCGGATATGCGCACGCGCCCGTCACATCTGCGGGATCGGCCATCCGTCCACCCTGCGCAAAACACCATATGAACCCGCGCGCGTAGGGGCTGCTCCCGGTCTTCTGGCCCGGCGGATGACCCGGATTCCCGACCCCGACACCCCGGCCAGCCCCGATTTTTCACTGCTGCGGCACACCGTTTGCAGTTATCCCCCATATCCACGGTATCCAGTGGAATGTATAGTTGCGACTCCGCTCCAAACGGGTTCCGCCCGCCCTGTACGTGCCGGTAAAACAGTAGGCATGACAGCACGAAGCCACTGGAACGGCGTGCGCATGCGCACCGTCGAGGCCGCAGCCGACCCCGACGACGCCCCACGTTCCGTTACCCTGCCCGCCGACTGGGATGACACGGCAGCCGCGGCCCTTGCCCGGCTGGCCCCCGGCCACGGTCCCGCCAGCCTGCCGGTCGAGGCCGCGCGATGGATAGATGACCTGTGTCTGGGCGAAGTGTCCGGTCCAGTCATCCGGCCCGTCGCGCGCACGCTGTCGTGCCTCCTGCTCATGCGGCAGGCGGCGCCGGCGGAAAGCCTGTGGCATGGCCATCACGACCGCAGACCCGCCTTCGTGGTCAACCTTGCCGCGTTCGTGGAAGCCGATAACGGCTTCATGGCGCAGGATTTCGTCGCTGCCCTGCGGCTGCTGGCCCGCGTCCTGCGCGCGGTGTCGCAACAGAAAATCCATATGCGCAACGGCGAACTGCCCCTGCCCGAACCTGCGGGCCGCGCCACGCCGCACCTGCGGCCCGTGGCGATGCCGCAGCCGGTGGAAAGCCATGAGCGCCCGCCCACCGCCGGCACCATCCAGTTGACCAATCTCGATGCCTGCCTCGCCGGGCTGGGACTGGATTACGACAGCGAGACCGGACGGGATGCGGCCTGCAGCATCGTGGCGCTGGCAACCCTTGTCGCCCATGCGGGCGAGGGCGCTGACGCCATGCCCCTGCCGCCCGTGCGCAGCGTGCTGCCCGGTGTCAGCCAGATTGCCCGCGCCGTGTGGCAGGAAGCCGCAGTCGAGGCCGACCAGCCCGCGGCCCGGGTGGAAACCGGCTTTTCCACCCCCGGCCCGATTGATGCGCTGCTGGGTGTGGAAGCCTGTGGCCTTGCGCCGGTGTTTTCCCCGCTGCGTGCTGACGGGCGGCTGGCCATGAGCACGCTGGCCCGTCTGGCCTGCCGGGGACTGACGCTGGAAGCCGCCTTCGCGGCGACGCTGGCGGGTGAAACCGTGCTGCCGCTGCCCGGCGCCGTTTCGCATCAGGCCATGCACCGCGCGCTGAGCGGTTTTGTCGATCATGTCCCCGCCCGCCCCGACGCCACGCGCGATACGCTGGCCACCCGGTCCGGTCTGGAACGCGGCGTGCGCCGCAACCTGCCGCCGCGTCATGGGGGCTTCACCCAGAAAGCAAGCGTGGGCGGTCATCGCCTGTTCCTGCGCACGGGGGAATATGCCGACGGGTCGCTGGGTGAAATCAGCCTGACGCCCACGCGCGAAAGCCCGATGGTTCGCGGGCTTATGGACACGCTGGGTCAGGCGGTCAGCATCGGCCTGCAATATGGCGCGCCGCTGGAAAGCTATGTGGAGGCCTTTGCCTACACCCATTTCGGCCCTGCCGGCACGGTGGAGGGCGATCCGGTTGCATCCTATGCGACATCCATGCTGGACTACGCATTCCGGGCCCTGTCCGATGCCTATCTGGGTCGCAGGCTGCCCGATGCCCCGCATGAGGATATGATGGCGGACAGCCCTGCCCCCATGCTGCCGCTTGACCTGCCCGAATCCGGGCATGACGATGGTGATGACACGCCTCCCCGGCGGCGTGGGCTGCGACTGGTCGGATAAGGCTGGTCCATCCCGCCACCCTGACAGAAGGATACCCCGATGCCTGACACAACTCCCGAACAGCGCCTGAAGAACCTTGGCATTGTCCTGCCCACACCCGCCGCCCCGGTGGCGAATTACGTCGCCGCCGTACTCAGCGGTTCATCGCTGGTGGTGTCCGGGCAGCTTCCGCTGGTGGATGGCAAGCTGCTGACCACGGGCAAGCTGGGTGACAGTGTTGCGGTGGAACTGGCGGTCGAGGCCGCGCGCTACAGCATGATCAACGTGATCGCGCAGGTGAAGGCCGCCATTGGCGACCTGTCGCGCGTGCGCAGGGTTGTCCGTCTGGGCGGGTTCATCGCCTGCACGCCCGACTTCACGCAGCATGCCGCCGTCATGAATGGTGCATCCGACCTTGCGGTTGCGGTATTTGGTGATGCGGGCCGTCATGCCCGTTCCACCGTGGGGGTGCCGTCACTGCCGCTTGATTCGGCAGTGGAAGTGGAAGGACTGTTCGAAATCGCCTGATGTAAAACACATCAGACATAAGCTTAGGGAGCCTGTCATGTCCCAGATGCCCCACGCACCCGACCTGATGGTGCGTCTGTCATGACCGGCACCACAATGATCCTGCACCGCAGGATAGCCGAAATCCCGGCACGGGAATGGGACGACTGCGCGGGCGATGACAATCCCTTTGTCAGCCATGCCTTCCTGTCGGCGCTGGAAGAAAGTGGTTCCACCTCCCCCCAGACCGGCTGGCTGCCCCAGCATCTTGTCTTGCGCAACGGTGCGGGGCGACTGCTGGCAGTGGCCCCGCTCTATGCCAAAAGTCATTCCTTTGGCGAATACGTCTTTGACCAGCAATGGGCGCAGGCCTTTGCGCAGGCGGGCGGGCAGTACTATCCCAAACTGCAGGCTGCGGTTCCGTTCTCCCCCGTGCCGGGCCCGCGCCTGCTGGCGCATCCCGATGCGCCCGATGCCGACGCGCTGCGCCAGCTTGCCGCCCGCGCGCTGCGACAGGCATGCGCGGAACTGGGCCTGTCCTCCGTCCATGTCACGTTCTGCACGCAGCATGAATATGACCTGATGGGCCAGACGGGCTGGTTGCAGCGCCTTGGGGTGCAGTACCACTGGGATAACTGCGACTACACCACGTTTGACGATTTTCTGGACACGCTGGCCTCACGCAAGCGCAAGGCCATCCGCCGCGAACGGCGTGACGCCAATGCGTGCGGGCTGACGTTCCATACCTATCGCGGCCACGAAATTACCGAATCCCTGTGGCATGATTTCTATCAGTTCTACCTGTCCACCGTGGACCGTAAATGGGGCCGCGCCTATCTCCAGCCCGGTTTCTTTCCCCTGCTGTCACAACGTCTGGGCGACCGGGTGGTGCTGATGGTGGCACGACAGAACGGGGTGCCTGTGGCCGGTGCGCTCAACCTCATGGGCCGCGATACGCTGTACGGGCGTAACTGGGGACGGCTGGAAGGGGACTGGCCGTTCCTGCATTTTGAACTGTGCTATTACCGCGCCATCGACTTCGCCATCGCCACCGGACTGAAACGGGTGGAAGCGGGCGCGCAGGGCGAACACAAGCTGCAACGCGGCTACCGCCCCTGCCTGACCCATTCCGCGCACTGGATCGACCATCCCGGCCTGCGCGAAGCCGTGGCCGATTACCTGCGGCATGAACGCGCGGCGATAGAAGCGGAACTGCCCGCCCTTGATGCACTGACCCCCTACCGCGCCGATCTGTGATCGCCCGATGATGCAGGTCATGCCGCACGGACCGACGGGCATGATATAACACGTTCCTTACCAGCGCCCCCAGGGGCCGCACCGACAGCGCAAGGACCGGACCATGTACGCAATGCGACTGCTTGCCCCGCACACTCCCCTGCAATGGACCGAACTGCCCGATCCACAGCCGGGACCGGGCCAGATCCGTGTCCGGGTCGGAGCGTGTGGCGTGTGCCGCACCGACCTGCATGTCGTGGATGCGGACCTGCCCTTCCCCGGCCACGCGCTGACACCGGGACACGAGATCGTAGGGCGGATCGACGCCATCGGCCCGAATGTGGAAGGGCTGCATATGGGCCAGCGGGTCGGTATTCCGTGGCTGGGCCATACCTGTGGATGCTGCCATTACTGCGAAACCGACCATGAAAACCTGTGTGACCATCCCCTGTTTACCGGGTACACGCGCGATGGCGGCTATGCCACGATGGCGGTGGCGGACGCGCATTTCACCTTTCCCCTGCCAGACGGCGATGACGACGTGGCGACAGCGCCCCTGCTGTGCGCGGGGCTGATCGGCTGGCGGTCACTGGTCATGGCGGGGAAAGACGCGCGCAGCATCGGGCTGTACGGGTTCGGGGCCGCCGCCCATATCATCGCGCAGGTGGCGATATGGCAGGGGCGTTCGGTTTACGCCTTCACCCGCCCCGGCGATACCAGAACGCAGGAATTCGCCCGCTCGCTGGGCTGCGTATGGGCAGGTGGATCGGACGAAGCCCCGCCTGAACAGTTGGACGCCACCATCATTTTCGCCCCCGTGGGCGCGCTGGTGCCTGCGGCGCTCAAGGCCGTGCACAAGGCCGGGCGCGTGGTCTGCGCCGGTATCCATATGAGCGAGATCCCGGCCTTTTCCTACGACCTGCTGTGGGAAGAACGCCAGATCGTGTCGGTCGCCAACCTGACGCGGCAGGACGGCATCGACTTTCTGGATATTGTCCCGCGCGTGGGCATCCGTACCACAACCACGCCCTACCCCCTGCGCGAGGCCAACAGGGCGCTGGATGACCTGCGTCATGGCCGCTTTGAAGGGGCCGCCGTACTGGTGCCCTGAGCGTCCCATACCGGCGGGGCGGAATGTCCCGCCATTATTATTTCTGGCTTTTGGGACAATCATTCTTTATGCACCGGCCTTCTCCCTGACGCATGAACGGCCGGCGGCCAGTTTCCTTCCTGCGTCGCCCGTGTTCTTCATGTTTTGTCCGGATTGCCCGATACATGCCGTTTCCTGAAACCCACCCCGCCCTGCAACGCGCGCTGGACGAGCGTGGGTACGATACCCCGACTCCCGTCCAGAAAGCTGTTCTCGATGTTTCCGCCGAAGGGCGCGACCTGCTTGTTTCCGCCCAGACGGGTTCGGGCAAGACCGTCGCCTTCGGTATCGCCATGGCCGATACCCTGCTTGGCGGGGCGGATCATTTCGGCCAGGCGGGACCGCCGCTGGCTGTCATCATCGCGCCGACGCGCGAACTGGCCATGCAGGTCACACGCGAACTGACGTGGCTTTACGCCCCTGCTGGCGGCCGCATCGTATCGTGCATCGGCGGCATGGACGCACGGCGTGAAGCCCGCGCCCTGCAGCTTGGCGCGCATATCGTGGTGGGCACGCCGGGACGGCTGTGTGATCACCAGTCGCGTGGGCGTCTGGACATGTCGGCCCTGCGCGTGGTCGTGCTGGACGAAGCGGACGAGATGCTTGACCTCGGCTTCCGCGACGAGCTTGAGCAACTGCTTGACGCCATGCCCAAGACGCGGCGCACGCTGCTGTTCTCGGCCACCATCGCCAAGGAAATCGCATCGCTGGCGCGCCGTTACCAGAACGACGCGGTGCGTATCGACACCCTGTCGGGCGCCAAGCAGCATGCCGATATCGAATATCGCGCCATCGTGGCCGACGCGCGGGAACTGATCCCCGCCGTGGTCAACGTGCTGCGTTATACCGACAGCCAGACCACCATGGTCTTCTGCGCCACGCGTGAAATGGTCCGCCATATGCAGGCAGCACTGGTGGAACGCGGCTTCTCCTCCGTCGCCCTGTCGGGTGAACTGGGGCAGAACGAGCGTACCCGCGCCATCGACAGCCTGCGCAAGGGTCAGGCCAATGTCTGCGTTGCAACCGACGTCGCGGCCCGTGGCATCGACATCCCGGCGCTGGCGCTGGTGGTCCATGCGACCCTGCCGACCGATCCGGCCACGCTGCTGCACCGTTCGGGCCGTACGGGCCGTGCGGGCCGCAAGGGCGTATGCGTGCTGATGGTTCCCATGTCACAGCGCCGCCGTGCCGAGCGGCTGATGCAGGGTGCAAAGATCACCGCCACATGGTCCGGCGTGCCCACGGCTGCGGAAATCCGCGCCAATGACGCCAGGCGCCTGCTGGCCGATCCCGCCCTGGAGCAGGATGTGAGCGAAGCGGATGCGGAACTGGTGGGCCAGCTTGTCGAAGGCCGCAGCAAGGAGCAGCTTGCCGCCGCCCTGCTGCAGATGTATCGCGCCCGGCTTCCGGCAGCGGAAAACGTGCGCCACATCACGCCCGAAGCACCGCGCCCCGTCCGTGAAGGTGCCGCCCGTCCGCCGCGTGAAAATTATGAGAGCCGTGAACCCGGCGCATGGTTTGCCATGAGTGTCGGCCGTCAGGACAAGGCCGACCCGAAGTGGCTGATCCCCCTGATCTGCCGCCTTGGTGGTGTGCGCAAGGCGGATATTGGCGCCATCCGCATCAACGATACCCAGACCCTGTTCGAGATCACGCCGGAATCGACGGACAAGTTCCGTTCCTGCATTGCCTCGATCGAAAATGACGAAGTGCAGATCACCGACGCCACGGCTCCCGCAGGTGGCCCGGCGCGCCGGAGCGGTCCGCCGCGTGGTGGCCGTCCGTTCGCCCGCAAGCCCGGTGGCGGCGGCCGTCCCGGTGGCTTTGGTGGCCCGCCGCGCAGTGGTGCTTCCTCACGCAAGCGTCCGCGCACCTGAAGGTTGCGGGCAACCGCATCCACAACTGAGCGTTTCATTCATGCCCGGCATTTCATGTCGGGCATGTTTTTTACAGACTCAGGAAACAGGTTTGCCCGTGCTGGATATCCGTCGTTCCCTTCTTTCCCTGACTTCCCTCCTTGCCCTGTGCGCCGTCACCAACAGACCGGCACATGCGGCCCCCGATACGGCGCTGGAGCAGGAACTTGCTGCTGCGACCGGACATTACGCCGCCGACAGCAACCTGCTGGGCACTGGTCCGCTGGCTGATATCCTGAAGCAGGAACTGGGCGCGCAGTATGGCAGCTTCATCCAGAACATGCAGGTCGCAGGCCCCCTGACCGCCGCGGACGATGTCCTGTTCATGACGGGAAACAAACCCCATGAAGGAGGCAGCAGTATCGCATGGCTGGTTCTGGACCGCTCGGGCCGCGACATGACCGCGGGCATTCTCAACCCCGGCCAGCTTTCGCTTTACACGACGGGCACGACCCCCGTTACCAAACCGGCTGATGTGCGCACATTGCTGGAAAACCAGAACATGGCCCCACCGCTGTGCAACCAGCCACAGGATCTGGCGCAGGGTGCAAGGCTGGAATGGCGCGCCACGCTGGAACACGGCGCAACCTG
This sequence comes from Komagataeibacter sp. SM21, assembly GCF_041402665.1. NCBI lineage: Bacteria > Pseudomonadati > Pseudomonadota > Alphaproteobacteria > Acetobacterales > Acetobacteraceae > Komagataeibacter > Komagataeibacter sp. SM21. Next base: position 108,981 of record NZ_JBGLOV010000008.1, on the reverse strand, counting down.
CGTATACCGTCTTGGGCTGCATCGGGGGGAACAGATGACGGCCCGGCTGAAATCGCATCATGACGATCTGAGCCTGCGCGTGATGGACCCCCATATCGAACCGGCGGCCAACAAACTGTCATGGACGGTGCCGCAGGACGATCTGTATCTGGTGCAGGTGACGCTGCGCCCCGGCGCCACGGTGCAGAAGGCCCAGCCCTACCGGCTGACCATCACCGCCCGGTAACGCGAGGGATTTCAGCCCCCCGAAAACAGAAGGCCCATGCCGCCATGGCATGGGCCTTCGTGGTTACTGGCCGTTACCGCCCAGGAAGTTGTTCACATCCGAACCTGTCTGGTTCTTCAGCGTATTCCAGCGCTGTTTTTCCTCGCTGCCTGCATTGCGCAGGGAATCCAGCCGGTTTTTCGGCGCATTGCGAATCGCATCCAGACGGTCACGACCGTTCTGGATCTTCTGATCAACGCGACTGCGTTCATCCGTCAGGTTCTGTGCCTCGCTATCGCGGGCCTTCTGCCACTTGCCCACCGTATTGTCGCGCAGGCTGTTGACCTTGTCGTCATAGCCCTGACGCAGGTTCTGCTGGCCGTTCTTCAGCGCCTGCTCACGATCCTGCACGCTCTGGTTGACGGAGTTGTTGTAGGACTGAACGCGATTGTTGGCGCAGTTCTCAGCCTGCGCCGCGCGGCCCAGCACATCCCATTTGGAAGTGTTCTGTCCGCTGCCGCAATCCGCCGCCATCGCACCGACAGAGCCGCCAAATGTGACGCCCGCGATGGACAGGGCAAGAATATATTCCCGAATTCTCATAAACACAGCCTTGAAAATTGATTACTACATGAACATCGCCAAAAGATGCACCATATCGTGGTCAGAAATATGACAATGCACTTTCTTTCTGAAAGAATATGATAATCCATTCCTGAAAACGTAGAGCACACAGCACATGCCACCCTCCACACAGGCGCAGACGATACCGGTCTATATACCGTCTCCCATAATGGACAGCCCTGAGCTTTCCCGGTAATTGACACGCCCGGAACCCTACCTGACCATGTGTAAATCCCAGGTTACCCGCCCCATGACATGGCGGCGTGACCATCCGCCCCGTTGTCGGTCCCTGCCCATGTGGAATGAACCCTATCTTGAGACCTGCTGCCGTTCCGCCCTGCACCGGCTGAAACTGAGCGGACCTGACGGCCGTCCGCAGGACCAGCGCGATGAACCCTGCCTGCGTCGGCTGGAACGTATGGGACTGGCCCGGTTGAACGATGGGCAGCGCTTCACCCTGACGGAACAGGGACAGGCCCGGCACCGGACCGAAATACTGAAACTGCCGACATGATCAGCCATGCCGATATCTGGCGCGCCATAGACCGGCTGGCCGCCGAACGCGGGCTGACCCCCTCCGGCCTGGCCCGCGCGGCGGGTCTGGACAGCACCACGTTCAACCCTTCCAAACGCATCACGCCGGCGGGTCGCCCGCGCTGGCCCGGTACGGAAAGCCTGGCGCGCATCCTGTCGGCCACGGGCATTTCGTTTGAGGGATTCAGCCGCCTGCTTCTGGGGCAGAATGATCTGGAAACGGGGGGCAAGGCCCATCATTCACACCTGAAAATCGTCTCGTTTTCCCAACTGGCCCATCCTGAACTGTTTGACGAAACCGGCCTGCCGGAAGGGGATATATGGGAAAAATGGGATTTTCATGGCACGGCGGACCATCATTCCTATGCCGTGCATCTGGACTGCGATTCCATGGAGCCCATCTTCCGCAAGGGTGGCACACTCATCATTTCCCCCACCGCCGCGATCCGCGTTTCCGACCGTGTGCTTCTGCATACGCCACAGGGGGCACCATGCTGCGGCATGGTTACCGAACGGTGGCATGACATGCCTGCCACGGCCCCCCTTCACGAACTGGTGCGCATTCAGGGGCTGGCCGCAATGATGGGCGAGGAAATCGTTCTGGACGGGACAACCCGTGTCCACCGCATCACCATGGCGTGCATGTAGGGCGGTTTCAGAAAAGAGCGACCGGCAACTGTGGATGCCGCAGGGAAACGGGGAATCGGGGCGCTGGAACCCATGGCACAAAGCCCGCAGCCAGCAGGCCCGAAGTGCTGCGGCGCCCGATCCGGCCACCCCGTGGAACCGGGGCGGCGCGTCTGCCGGTGCCTGTGATATTTTCCGCATTACCGGAACAGGTAGCGGCTGACTTTCCCGCAATTTTACACTATGTCTCGCCCATGACCGACACGCCCCTCTCCCTTATCCGCAATTTCTCGATCATCGCGCATATCGACCATGGGAAATCCACCCTGGCCGACCGCCTGATCCAGGCATGCGGTGCGCTGACACAGCGGGAAATGACCAATCAGGTTCTGGACAATATGGATCTGGAACGTGAACGTGGCATCACCATCAAGGCGCAGACCGTACGCCTGTCCTATCCGGCGCAGGACGGCAAGACCTATGTGCTGAACCTTATGGACACGCCGGGCCATGTTGACTTCGCGTATGAGGTCAGCCGCTCGCTGGCCGCGTGCGAGGGGTCGCTGCTGGTGGTCGATGCCTCGCAGGGGGTGGAGGCGCAGACACTGGCCAATGTGTATCAGGCCATCGACGCCAATCATGAAATCGTGCCGGTCCTCAACAAGGTTGACCTGCCTGCCGCCGACTGCGACCGGGTCAAGGAGCAGATCGAGGAAGTGATCGGCATTCCCGCCGATGACGCTGTCGAGGTCTCGGCCAAGACCGGCCTGAATATCGAAGCCGTTCTGGAAGCGCTGGTCAAGCGCCTGCCACCGCCCAAGGGCGATGCCAGCGCGCCGTTGCAGGCCCTGCTGGTCGATAGCTGGTACGACCCGTATCTGGGCGTCATCACGCTGGTACGCGTGAAGGAAGGACGCCTCAAGCGCGGCATGCGCATCCGCATGATGTCCACCGGCGTGGTCCATCTGGTTGATCAGGTGGGTGTGTTCGCCCCGCGCATGACCAATGTGGACGAACTCGGCCCCGGCGAGATCGGCTACATCAACGCCGCGATCAAGACCGTGGCCGACACCAACGTGGGCGACACCCTTACCGACGACCGTCGTCCGGCCAGTGAACCGCTGGCGGGGTTCAAGCCTTCCATCCCCGTGGTCTGGTGCGGCCTGTATCCCGTGGTGGCCGATGATTTTGAAAAGCTGCGCGACAGTCTGGCCAAGCTCCGGCTCAATGACGCCTCGTTCCACTATGAGGCCGAGACATCCGCGGCCCTTGGCTTCGGCTTCCGCTGCGGCTTCCTTGGCCTGCTGCATCTTGAAATCATTCAGGAGCGCCTGAGCCGGGAATTCGATCTCGACCTGATCGCAACGGCCCCGTCGGTTGTCTACCGCATGCTGCTGACCAACGGCACGACGGAAGAACTGCACAACCCCGCCGACATGCCCGATCAGTCCCTGATCGAGAAGATAGAAGAACCCTGGATCAGGGCCACCATCATGGTGCCGGATGAATATCTGGGCGCCGTGCTGACCCTGTGCAGCGAACGCCGTGGCATGCAGGAAGACCTGACCTATGTCGGCAACCGCGCCATGGCGGTCTACCGCCTGCCGCTGAACGAGGTCGTGTTCGACTTCTACGACCGCCTGAAATCGGTTACGCGCGGTTACGCCAGCTTCGATTACCAGATGGACGGATATGAGGAGAGCGACCTTGTGCGTATCTCCATCCTCGTCAATCAGGAACCAGTGGATGCACTGTCGTTCATCGCCCACCGCTCGGCTGCGGAAACACGCGGGCGTTCCATCTGCGCCAAACTCAAGGAACTGATCCCCCGCCAGTTGTTCAAGATTGCGGTGCAGGCCGCGATCGGCAGCCGCATCATCGCGCGTGAGACGATTGGCGCCATGTCTAAGGATGTGACCGCCAAATGTTATGGTGGCGATATTTCACGTAAGCGCAAGCTGCTGGAAAAGCAGAAGGAAGGCAAGAAGCGCATGCGCCAGTTCGGCAAGGTCGAAATCCCGCAGAGCGCCTTCCTCGCTGCCCTGAAGATGGATCAGTAACCAGCCACCCCGTAACGTGCATGGCGGAGCATGAGCATGCTGTTTTCCTCTTGCGCGCAGGAAAATTGGTGATATGTTCCGCACGCATCGGACAGGGCCACCCGACAGGATGGTCCGATCCCGATAACGGCTGGAGAGATGGCCGAGCGGCTTAAGGCGCACGCTTGGAAAGCGTGTGTACGTTAATAGCGTACCGTGGGTTCGAATCCCACTCTCTCCGCCATACAGATTTCCCCATAAAATCACGGCATATCGCATCGCGTGCCCCGTTTGGGTGTGGCTGCATGGCATCATCCACTGATGTCGTGCCCGGGCCGCCTTCATGCTGATCTGTGCATACTGCGCGAATTATCCGCTTCATTGTTCGGGATGGCGCACCAACCGGTTTGCGCCCATCACAGCCCGGAACACCGTGGCAGAAGTAATCCTGCCGGTCATGTGCGTGGATTACTTCCATTCATCCTTATCAGGACATGAAAATCAGAATGACCGACTGGCTGCATGTATTAAAGGCCAACGGGATGACATTTTCAGGCAAGGCTGAATTAATCAATTTTCAACGGTATACCCTTACGGAAAGCGGATAAAGAGCGACTCGGTCAGCCGGCCAGATGCAGCAGGCACCTGATCCCGCTGTCACAACAGGTCCTCACGGATGCAGATACAGGCACAGGAAGCGGCCTGTGGCCAAAGACATAATAACCCCGGTCGACAACACTGATGAATAACAGTGAATGACGCCATAACGGTGTGTGGTGGTCGACGGATTATTCCATTCCCGATAACATGGACATAATCGGGAAACAGATGATCTTTCATCCTATCGCAGGGAAAATGGCTTGCGGATCATCGGTTGAGAAGCCTATCAGGCACCATGGCAGGGCCAGACCGGCAGGGAAGTATAAAAATCGTTGGAAAATAGTGATTTAAACGAAAAAAGAGGGGCATCTTCCCGCAGAATCGCCGTTGTAACAGGGGCAACCGGGGGGATCGGGCAGGCCCTTGTACGCGACATGACCCAACGCGGTTACACGGTCATCATCCTGTCGCGGCAGTCTCTGCCACAGATGCCCGGCGTTTCGACGGTGCGATGCGACCTGACCGATATGGACAGCGTCCGTCAAGCTGCCGCCGACATTCTCGGGCAGGCACCGCAGATAGACATTCTTGTTCATTGCGCCGGTATCATTACGCCACAGCCCGTAGGCCAGTTGGACAGCGTGACAGTGGCCAGCCAGATTGCGGTTGACCTGAGCGCTCCGATCGAACTGACCAATGCCCTGCTTCCCGCCATGGGGGCCGGGGGGCATATCGTGTTCGTCAATTCGATGGCGGCTGTCTTTCCACTGGCTGGCAGCAGCGTCTATACCGCCGCCAAATTCGGCCTGCGTGGCTTTGCCCGGGCGCTGGAGCAGGAACTGCGGCCACGGCGCATCCGCGTCTCGTCAATCTATCCCGCCAGCGTCAACACCCCCATGCTCAAACGGGAAATGGAGACAGGCGGGTCGATGTACAACTTTATCGACCCGCCGCTGGAGCCCGAGGTCATCGCCCGGCGGATACTGAAATGCTGTGAGTCCGCCAGCCGCGAAACCTTCAGTTCCGTATTCGACAAGCTGTTCACCCATGCCTGCCTGCTATCCATGCCGCTGCTCAACCTCAGCCTGCCGATCATGAAAATGCTCGCCCGCCGGGGCTACCGCGCCCATCAGCGCCGGGATTCCTCACGTTCCTGATTCTTCACGGCGGAACATTCAGGAATGTTCCCCGTGAAACAATACTTCAGGCTTTTTCCAGCAGTTCACGGGCCAGTTCGTTATGACGCCGGGCCAGCGCGACCGGATCATGCCCCGTAAACTGTCCGTCACGGATCAGTACGCGCCCGTTGACAATGCTGCATGCAACGCGCCGTGGCGTACAGAAAACCAGTGCTGCCACCGGGTCCGACTGCGCGCCCGCATGGTCGATCCCGCGCAGGTCGAATGCCACGATATCGGCCGCCATGCCGGGGGCCAGATACCCGATATCATCGCGCCCCAGCACGGCGGCCCCACCGCGCGTAGCCAGTTCCAGCACTTCACGCGCACGCATCATCGGCTGATTGTCGGGGGTTTCCAGCAGGCGGCCCAGCAGCATGGCCTGACGGGCCTCACCCAGCATATGACTGCCATCATTGGAGGCGGAGCCATCCACCCCCAGACCGACCCGCATGCCCGCCGCAACCATCTTCCGCACCGGGGCAATACCCGACCCAAGCCGCATGTTGGAACACGGGCAATGGGCCATGCCCGTATGCGTCGCGCCAAAGCGGGCAATACCCGCGCTGTCCAGTTGCACGCAGTGGGCGTGCCATACATCCGCGCCGATCCATCCCGTATCCTCGGCATATTCAGCGGGGGTCATGTTGAATTTTTCACGGCTATAGGCGATGTCGCTGGCGTTTTCAGCCAGATGGGTATGCAACATCGTGCCGGTGGCGCGCGCCAGGGACGCCGCGTTGCGCATAAGGTCACGGCTGACCGAAAACGGGGAACAGGGCGCCACCGCGACCCGCTGCATCGCAAGCGGCGCGGGGTCATGATAGGTTTCAATCACACGCTGGGTATCGGCCAGAATCGCGTCCTCATCCTCCACCACACGATCGGGAGGAAGGCCGCCCTGACTTTCACCCACGCTCATCGCCCCACGGGCGGCGTGAAAGCGCATGCCCATCAGTTGCGCGGCTTCGATTTCATCATCAAGACGCGCGCCATTGGGGAACAGGTAAAGGTGATCGCTGCTGGTCGTGCAGCCTGACCACAACAGTTCCGTCATGGCGGTACAAGCCGAAACCCGGATCATTTCCGGCGTCAGCCCCGCCCAGATGGGATAGAGCGCCTGCAGCCACCCGAACAGGGAGGCATCCTGCGCCGCCGGAATGACGCGCGTAAGGGTCTGGTACATGTGGTGGTGGGTATTGACCATGCCCGGCATCACCACATGGCCGGTCATGTCCATGACCTCATCAGCGGGGGGCAGCGGGTCCGCCGGAGTGCCGATTGCAGCAATCTGCCGGTCGCGCACCAGCACCCAGCCCCCTTCGATCTCGCGCCTGTCCGCGTCCATTGTCACCAGACGCAGCGTATTCCTGAGCAAAAGAGTGCGGGCCATGCATTACCACCGTAAACAAACATAGAAACATGCCGCTTATGCAGGTTTTTCGGTGGGCTGCCTATATGGGACCGAAACGAACCGGTATCCATCTTCCTTTTTACAGGCCGTCCAATAGCATTTACGGGTAAAATATCCCGTGCGTCTTCATCCCGAATGACAAAAGGAAACCGTGATCATGTCACTCTCCCCTACCCCACTTCATGCCGATCCGCTGGAATGGGGACATGGCCCCAGGGTTTTTGAAGTTTTTCTGGAACCAACCTGCCCGTTTTCGGTCCGCGCCTTCAACAAGCTCGACGAACTGCTGACCAGGGCGACAGCCGAACGCATCACCATCAGGATCCGGCTTCAGTCCCAGCCGTGGCATATGTTTTCAGGCGTGATCGTGCGCTGCATTCTGGCGGCATCGACACTGGAAGGTGGCCGGGAAACGGCGCGCGCGGTCATGGCGGCAGTTGGCGCGCACCGGGAAGAATTCGAATTCACCGATCACTGCGCCGGTCCCAATATGGATGCCACCCCCAACGACATCATCCGTCGCATCGAGAAATACAGTGGCGTTGCACTGGCGCAGGCATTTGCCCGGCCCGAACTGCAGAAAGTCATAAAATGGCAGTGCAGATATTCCCGCCAGAATGGTATCCACGTCTCACCCACCTTCATGGTCGACGGGCTGATCGACCCCGCAATCAGCAGTGGCGACAGCGTCGAATCATGGATGGAACGCATCTTCGCGTGATGGGCTGCCGTCTGTCCTGACTGCCAATCCGGCCGGGGCAGCGGATGATGCGAAACCGAGCGCCGCCGATCCAGCAGCATCCACAACCGTCTCGACCAAACATCGAGACGGTGCAGGAAGCGAAAACCGAAACAGCAGCGGCAGACAGCAAGCCAGAGGCGACCGAAGCCACCGCTGGAAAGGAAATCAGGGCCGAAGACCGCAACGCCAGAACCGAATGATTTGGCTGTAAAGCCCATGCCGTCTTTTTGACGGGGCCGTATGCAAGACATGCGCCCCGTGCGCTTTTTCAGGTCACTGTTTTTTATGGGAGTATGGTGCCGGGTGAGGGATTTGAACCCCCGGCCTTCGGTTTACAAAACCGCTGCACTACCACTGTGCTAACCCGGCCCAGCAATGGATCAGACCCCTTTAACGGGTCATCCAGTGCATCTGTTCCCCCTTTTTGCCGAAATGCCCTGCATGGTCAAGCAGGGATTCCACCCTTTAATGCCTGCTCATCCGTCCTGCCCATACGGACTGGATGTAATCACGTTCAGCCGGGCTCAACCCGTCCGAATCCTTGCTCGCCGCGCCATGCCCATGCGGGGTGGCCGGGGTTTTCCGCGCCGCCACATCCGCACGGCGCGCAGGGCGGCTGGCATGGGGCGCGATGCCTGCTGCCGGGTTGGTATTGACCTCCCGTATGGCGTCGGCACAGGCGGACTTCTTGCCCACCCCGGCTTCGATCGTGGGCAGCAGACCGACAGGGGAGAAAACGAAGCCCGTCAGCACGGATGCGACAGCCCGGCCGATTACCTCCGCCCCCGGGCGGACACTGGGGCTTTTCAGCGCACCGGTGATGTAAAGCGGACCGGGAAAGGATGCGACGGCAAAATGGCGCGACCGCGTCAGCAGGGCATATTTGATGGTATTGTTGTTGAAATTGACATCCCCCTTGCCAACCGTGCTGGTGTCCCCCGTTTCCATCAGCATGGTATGGGTATGGAACACCCCTTCCTGCAGGGGCATATCCACAATCAGGCATTTCAGATCGGTGCGACCGGGCAGGCCGAGGGCGGACAGCAGCGCCTTGCCCAGTTCCAGCCCCAGCAGGTCGGGCAGGATGGCGGAAATATCGCCCCCTTCATCCAGCGCCATGGTCACGCCGCCATTGCCGCTGCCGACAATTTCAGCCAGCGAGCGACCACGACCATGCACCATGATGTGGCCGCCAATCGTGCCCTGCCCATGGTAGTTGCCCAGCGCCTGCATGAGACGCGACAGGTCGATCTCCTCCATGTCAACGCGGATGCGCGCATCCACGCCATTGCCTGCCGGGATAAAGGTGCCACTGCTGGCCAGCCTGCCGCTGCCCACGCCAAAATTCAGGTGATGGACGTCAATCGTGCCATCACGCACGTCCAGCAGCACATCGATATTGTCCAGCGGCGTATGCCGGTTCTCGATGTGATCGCCGTGATAGGCCAGATGGACATTGGTGGCCCTGAGCTTGGGCATATTGATCGGCGTATTCGGCAGGACCGCGCCGCTGGCCTCATGCGCCTTTTCTTCCGCCGCCTGCTGCGCGGTCGATGGGTGATCGCCCGGCGTGGCCCCGAAGAACCCGCCCAGATCGGCCAGGTCAACATGACGCGAATGCAGGTCCGTATCCACGAATGTCACCGCCTGATGCGGATCGATGCTCAGCGTGCCGCCAAGGTCGCTGGACCCCACCTTGCCCTCGAAATCATGGAAGCGGATGCGCCGGTCCAGGTAATCAAGGCTGCCTGCCACATTATAGGCGGGCGTCTGCGGGATCACCACGCCGGTCAGCGGATAGAGCAGGGACATGTCCGGCCCCGCCAGCGTCAGGCGCAGCCGCGCCCCCCCGAAGGACAGCGGATCATCCACCGAACCCACCAGTGTAAGCTGCGTGGGGCCATGATGGACCGTCAGGTCCACCGGGTAAGGCCGCGCCCTGTCCGCAAGGGAAACCAGCGCCCCGCCGGAAAAATGGCCGGTCAGCATCTGCCCGGTATAGGTACCCCGTACATCCGCCACGATCCGCGCATCCGTATTGCCCTGCGCCGGGGTCGTATGGATTTTTGCACGCATGTCGCTGCGCAGGCCCGCATGCACCAGATGTAGCTGCCCGTCCGCAATATTGAGTTCACCAATCTGCGGCATGGGGGAAGCTGACGATCCGTCCCCCTTGCCGGGGAACTGGTAATTGGCCCTGCCATCCTTGCGGGCGGCAAGTTCAACCACCGGCCTGTCCAGCGCTATGACCGGCAGGTCCACCTTCCCGCCCAGCAGGTGCCACACATTGACCCCTACCGTCAGATGGTCCGCCGTGGCGAAGGGGGGCAGGCTGTCAAAGCCTTCCGGTTCATCAATGCGCACGTCATCGGCGGTGATGCGCGTCACGCGTCCCAGCCGGACATGCAGATGCGCGATGGAGACCTTGCGGCCCAGCGCCTCCTCCGCCTTGCGATCCACGAAGGGTACGAACCAGTCCCACGACCAGAAGATGACCAGTGCCAGCAATGCCGCCGCCAGCGCGCCCGTAACCGGAAAATATATCTGTTCCAGCACGCCGCTTCCCTGACCGTGCGGCCTGCTGTCATGACGGTCCAGTTCGGGCATGCGTTACGGACTCCTTGCGAAACGGAAAAAAGGTATCAGATAAACGGGCAGCCACAACCGGAGTTGCGGCCCACGCGCCATCATCCCGTCCCCACGCCGCCTGTGGCACGTTTGGGCTGGCATGTGGCACGCGTGTCCTGTATGCGGTCAGGCATCCTTGTCCCGTATGGTAATCTGTTTGTCGCGAGAGGTCACTGTCATGCCTGCCTACCGTTCCCGCACTACGACACATGGCCGCAATATGGCCGGTGCGCGCAGCCTGTGGCGTGCAACCGGCATGCAGGACGGTGATTTCGGCAAGCCGATCATCGCGGTCGCCAATTCCTTCACCCAGTTCGTGCCCGGCCATGTCCACCTGAAGGATCTGGGCCAGCTTGTTGCAGGCGCCGTGGCCGAAGCGGGCGGCGTCGCGCGCGAGTTCAATACCATCGCCGTGGATGACGGCATCGCCATGGGCCATGGCGGCATGCTGTACAGCCTGCCCTCGCGCGAACTGATCGCCGATGCGGTGGAATACATGGTCAACGCCCACTGCGCCGATGCGCTGGTGTGCATAAGCAACTGCGACAAGATCACCCCGGGCATGCTGATGGCGGCCATGCGGCTGAACATCCCCACCATCTTCATATCCGGTGGGCCGATGGAAGCAGGCAAGGTGCTGAACAACGGCACGGAACAGCGTGTTGACCTCATTTCCTCCATGGTGGCGGCGGCCAATTCGGATGTGAGCGATGAACAGTCGGCCCAGATCGAACGGTCCGCCTGCCCCACCTGCGGATCGTGCTCGGGCATGTTCACCGCCAATTCCATGAACTGCCTGACCGAAGCACTGGGTCTGGCGCTACCGGGCAACGGCAGCCTTGTGGCCACCCATGCCGACCGGCGCGAACTGTTCCTGCGCGCGGGGCGCGAGATCGTGGCCCTTGCCCGCCGCTGGTATGAAAAAGACGACGCGACCGTCCTGCCGCGCGGCATCGCCACAAAGCCCGCATTTGAAAACGCCATGTCGGTCGATATCGCCATGGGCGGGTCAACCAATACCGTGCTGCACCTGCTGGCCGCCGCCCATGAGGGGCAGGTCCATTTCACCATGGCGGACATCGACCGCCTGTCCCACCGGGTGCCGAACCTGTGCAAGGTTTCGCCCTCGCGCATGGACATCCATATGGAGGACGTGCATCGCGCCGGTGGCATTCCCGCCATCATGGGTGAACTGGCCCGCATGGGACTGCTGCACATGGATGTACCCAGCGTCCACGCCCCCAGCGTCAGCGCCGCACTTGCCAAATGGGACATCAACGTCACTACGGCGGACGAGGCCGCGCGCACGTTCTTCCGCGCGGCCCCCGGCGGCGTGCGCACCACGCAGGCCTTCTCCCAGTCCAGCCGTTACAAGGCGCTGGATACCGACCGGGCCAATGGCGCGATCCGCGATGCGGCCCATGCCTACAGTCAGGATGGCGGGCTTGCTGTCCTGTTCGGCAACCTTGCCGAAGATGGTGCCATCGTCAAAACCGCGGGGGTGGCGGCCAACCTGCTGACCTTTACGGGGCCTGCGCGCATTTTTGAAAGTCAGGATGCCGCCGTATCCGCCATCCTCGGCAACGAAATCGTCGCTGGCGACGTGGTGGTGATCCGCTACGAAGGCCCCAAGGGTGGGCCGGGCATGCAGGAAATGCTGTATCCGACCAGCTACCTGAAATCCAAGGGACTGGCTGAAAAATGCGCGCTGATTACCGATGGCCGTTTTTCGGGCGGTAGCTCGGGCCTGTCGATCGGCCATATTTCGCCAGAAGCGGCGGAAGGCGGCATTATCGGGCTGCTTGAGGAAGGCGATACCATCGAAATCGACATCCCCAACCGTATCCTGCGCACCACGGTCACGGATGCCGAACTGGCCGCGCGGCGCGACCGGATGGAAGAACGCGGCGACCGCGCATGGCAGCCCGACCGCAAGCGTACGGTTTCCGTCGCCCTGCAGGCCTACAGCGCCCTGACCACCAGCGCCGCCCGTGGCGCGGTGCGTGATGTCAGCCAGCTTGGCCGCCGCACCAGCCGCTGAACCATCCACTGCCCTGAAACGCAGAACGCCCCGGCGGGACAGGATTGCCGCCGGGGCGTTCCGCGTTCCATCGTCCCATGTCAGGACTGCGCCGGACGGGGCCCCGCAATCTGCCTTACATCCCCACGCACACCGCCCTGTGTGCCGATGCGGCGGAATGTTGCCGTGACACGATGCCGCAGGGCCGCCAGATCCGGCAGGATGGCGTTGTGAAGCGAGCGTACGCTTTCATGGGTCGCATAAAAGCGCAGCGATGTGGCAATGCCGGTAATGATTGCCGCCCCCACAAACACGCCATCTACTTCTATAATCTTTGAATCGAACATCATTTCCTGCCCTGAGATGCCGACGGTCCTGACAGGCCCGCGCATCTCCGTTCCAGATAAGCTGCCAACATGCCGTTTGCGGCATATTCTGCTGTTTGGGTTATTGTGACCGCGCTAACGCAGCAAAAAGGGAAGAAGTTCCACAGGCGCATGATTTTCCAAAAGAAATATACTGCAAAAAACTGTATATCTTTAACCGGATCGACATTACGGACCTGCCATCCATTTCTGAACGGGCGCTATCAAACCCGTTATTATGGCATTTCCATGGCTGGACACGGACCATACGGATCGACACTGAAACAATACATCCACATCATGCCAGAAAAGAAATTATTATTAACGTAAAATATATCTTTACGGTACAGACGAAGGCGCTCTGGCATCGAAAGGCCGGGATGCGAAAAAGAAGTCCTGACTGACACGTCCCCGGCGGATGACCGAGCAGATACCGGGCATGAAGCCGGATGGGCGGAAACAGTTTCCTACCCTGACTGGCAGGAAACTTGAGAAAAGCCGGGGACCGACGGGCGATGATGGCTGCCCCTACCGGGCAGGACTGTCATCTTCTGCCCCTTCATGACAGAAAGGGCGGGAAGCATTTTCCTTCCATCATGTAACCAACGGACAGGTGCCGCTTTGCCTTGCCTGACACATCATTCCTTCCCGTCATCACGCCCCATGCTTCGTCGCGCAACGTGGGGCACTGCACTGGCGGTTTGCCTTGCCTTCACCAGCCAGACGACCAGCACGCAGGCCGCTCCCGCCTATCCCGCGCCGATCGTTGGTAAGGAGACCACTGCCCATGCGTGGGGGGTCGAAACCCGCTTTACCCAGAGCACGCCGTGTCAGGTGGACATCACCCTGAACCAGACAGTTTTTCTGGCCCATATGCCGGAGATGATCCATCAGGGAATCTTCAACAGTCAGGTCACGCCTGCACTGGAGCAGCAGGCACCGCATTACCTGATGAACACGTTCCAGACCGATACAACGCCCGGCTTTGTCCATACGCTGTTCACCCAGAGCGGCGCGCCTGCCCGCTGCCGGTTTACGTGGTCCTATATCGCCCCGGATGGCACGCGCCACCCGATGCTGGCTTTTGACATGACACGGCAGGCCCATGACCGGATCGACTGGAACCACCCGCGTTTTGGCGAGATGGCGGCAGCAGCCCAGAACCCGTGGGTAGACCGGGAGTTTGATACGGTGGTCAATCAGGAAACCCTGGATGTCACCATCGCCCTCGCCAAAAATCACGATTCATCGGCAGACCTGCCGCCACCATCCGACGCGGCATCCCGCACTGACCAGCCCTGATCACGGGGCTGACCGTCATGGTCCGTGCCGCAGCAGTCTTGCCGCCAGATCGATCAGCATCACGGCCAGCAGCAGCACCGTAACCACACGCAAGGCCATACGCGCCCTGCGCTGCACGGGTGTAGGGGGCTGTTCGCGACGATGCAGGACAAAAGCACCCTGCTGCGGGTCTGTGGGGACATCAGATCGCCTGCTCATTGCCCTGCTCCATCCATAATCCAGTGATAGGCGTCTGTTTTGCCAGACAAGATGGATAACACCACCCCTGTGCCCGATACTTCCGCATCATGCGTATGATACGCCGCTTCCTTTTCCTGCCTGTCTGCCTGCTGGCAGTTATCGGCAGTCCTGCCGCACGGGCTCAGGACTGCCCTGATTTCGGGGCCGGGCATCAGTTGCCCATTCTGGACCGGGTCCAACTGGCCCGACAGACGCAGATCCTGTGCAACAGCGGATTCGCGGTGCTGTATTCCGGGGTGGCGCGCGAACCGCTATGGGCGGCGGAGCATCTTGATGCCACCACGGTACGCGCTGCAATGGCAACCCCGCGCGAAGGCGATTTCCATCCAGATACCCGCCTGCCGCCCGGTTCACGCGCGGAACTGGCCGACTATGTCCGCTCCGGCTTTGACCGTGGCCACATGGCGCCATCAGGTGACATGCCGGACAGGCAGACGCAGGCGGAATCCTTCGCCCTGTCCAACATCGTGCCCCAGCGCGCGGAACTGAACCGGGGCCGGTGGGCGGAAATCGAATCGGCGGTACGCAGGCTGGCCCTACGTGAAGGGGGACTGTACGTCGTGACAGGACCAGCCTTCCATGCCCGTACCATTGCGACCATCGGGCCGGATCGGGTCATGGTCCCGACATCGACATGGAAAGCGGTCTACGACCCGCGCAGACAACAGACAGGGGTGTATGTGTGCCATAACGTGCCGCGCAATCCGCGTTGCAGTTACGTCAGCGTGGCGCGACTGACCCGTATTACGGGGGTTGATCCTTTTCCTGCCCTGCCCGCAGGTATGAAACAGACATGCATGACGCTTCCCTTCGGCCATACAGGCCGCAAGCGGCACAGCCGCCATGCCCGTCCCGTCTGGTAAGGAAAAAGGAGAGGCCCATGACCACCCATCGTCCCAGCGCCGATACACCGGCACCCCTTGTTCCCTTTGCCGATAACAGCGCCAGCCGCACCATTGGGGGCATGACCGTTGAAAATGGCACTGACAGCATCGCGTTTTACGGCCAGACCGATCTGGACCGTGACAGGGCCGGACTGGAACGCGCGCAGGCATTGCTGGCGTTTTTCCAGCAGGTGGTGGACACGCTTTCCGCCCAGAAAGACCTGCCTGACAGCCTGCCGCCCCGTAAACCGGGCAGGATACCGAATCCGTTTGCCTGAACGCGAACAGGACGGGCAGACCTTTCGCGCCCACGTGCAGCCCGACCGGGCACCTGAAGCCTGCGCATCCGACCGGATCGGGACCGGAGGCCGCCGGTTCCGGATCTGGCCCCCTGTAACCACAGGGGCCTGATGCACAAAAGGGCCGGTCCATGACTGGACCGACCCTTCTGCAAAACCTGTATCCACCCGCAGGGGCGGAAAAAGCAGGATCAGCGCTTGCTGAACTGGAAGGAACGACGTGCCTTGGCGCGACCGTACTTCTTACGTTCAACAACACGCGAATCGCGCGTCAGGAAGCCTGCAGCCTTCAGGATGCTGCGCAGTGCGGGCTCGTAATGCGTCAGCGCGCGGCTGATGCCATGACGGACCGCACCGGCCTGACCGGACAGACCACCACCGACGACGGTGCAGTACACGTCGAACTGGTTGTAGCGGTCGGCAACCAGGAAAGGCTGCGTGATCAGCATGCGCAGGACCGGACGGGCGAAGTAGGTGCCGACCGGACGGCCATTGACGATGATGTCGCCCTTGCCCGGCTTGATCCACACGCGGGCTACCGCGTCCTTACGGCGACCCGTGGCATAGGAACGGCCCTGGGCATCGCGCTTTGCTTCGTAGACGGGTGCGGCTTCCTGGGAGGAAACAACCTGACCGGACGCAACCGCATCCTTCAGATCGGCCAGCGTGCCTGTACGCTCTTGAGTTTCAGACATATGTTCAGGCCCCGAACTTCTGGGTGTTGACGGCGTTCTTGCGGTTCAGCGATGCAACATCGAGAACCTGCGGCTGCTGCCCGTCATGCGGGTGTTCGCTACCGGCATAGACGTACAGGTGCTTCATCTGCGCACGCTGCAGCGGACCACGGGTGATCATACGCTCGACCGCCTTGCGCACGACATGACCGGGGTTCTTGCCGGTCAGGCGCTGGGTGATCGTGCGTTCCTTGATCCCGCCGGGATAGCCGGTGTGATAATGGAACAGCTTCTGGTCCACCTTGTTGCCGGTCAGATGAATCTTCTCGGCGTTGATGACGACGATGTTGTCGCCGCAATCAACATGCGGGGTGAACTGGGGCTTGTGCTTGCCGCGCAGGCGCTGGGCGATGATGGCGGCGAGGCGACCGAGAACGAGGCCTTCGGCGTCGATCAGGGTCCAGCCACGCGTCACCTCTGCGGGTTTCAGCGAGAGTGTGGTCTTCATGGATTCAGTGTTCCGTCCAGATAATGTAGCGGTAACGGGTGGCGCGTTATCATCCGTACGCAACGCAAACGTCAAGGACATAATCCCCTCAGGTGGCATTTTTCCGGTAAAAAACGGCATGTGGTATCATGATACCGCCAGCTTTCCCACCCAACCTTCCCCTCAGGCGATTGCCGAACGGGGCCGGAATGCGATAGCACTCCCCAAGGTCATTACGGATGTCAGGCTCGTGAAGAAACTCTATCCCGCCATTCCCCTGCTTGTACTGGTGCTGCTTGTCGGCGGCTGGGGGGTGCACCATTTCGCCCAGCACAGGCTTGAAGCCGGCATTGCCGACTTCCGCGCCTCCCTCGGGCCTGACGCCACGTTCAGCTATGCCACCGCCCGGCCGCGCACGCTGGCGCGCGGCGCGCATTTCACGGCCGTCACCTATCATAACCCGACCCTGACGCTGACGGCAGCCGATGTGCGTCTGGGCGGGCTGACCGGCAATAACGTGCAGGGCGAGAAGATCGGCAGCCTGGTGCTGCGCGATGTCAAGGTCATGACGGCAGACAGCACGATCTCGCTGGATCAGGTGGCGCTGGACAGCCTTGTCCTGCCCAATACCGTGCGCGCCACCGCCAACGTGGCCCGCCCGCTGGGTTTCGATTCCCTTGTTCTGGACCGGGGCACCTTCACCAACCTGCACCTGGCTGTGCCCGGCAGCCAGACCGACATCACGGTTGGCCGCATGGTGGTGGGACAGTACGGGCTTGGCCGGTCGTCCAGCCTCGATCTGGACCGGCTGGCGACCCAGATCAACCTGACGCCGACGCGCCGCATCTCGATCGACCACATCAAACTTGACGGTCCCGATTTCGCCGGTGAGGTCGCAAGCCTGATCCAGTCGGGCCACCTGATCCATGAAAGCCATCCGCAGACGATGGACCTGAAGAAGGTGGAAATCGACAGCACCCACCCCATGCTCCAGATCGATCATGTCACCACATCGCGCTTCTCCACCGAGACGGAGGACAAGATGGACACGACGCTGGGCAACCTGACCGTCTGGTCCACCGGCACGGACAATCCTTCCATCCTCAACGCCTTCGGCTATGACCATTTCACCGGCAACATCCATGCCAGCAGCACCAGCGACCGCAGCGCGGGCCGCCTGCATCTAGAACCGCTGACCATCGATGCGCCGGATATGGGCAAGCTGAGCATGGTGGCCGAACTGGACCAGATCCCCTTTGACGACATGGCCATCATCCCCGAAACCGCCCGCGTCGTCTCCGCCGCGCTGACATGGGATGACAGGTCGCTGGCAGGCCATGTGGTGGCCGGTCTGGCCAAAAGCCGGGGCGTGGATGTGGACAGCTACCGCCAGAACCTGCTGACCGCGCTGAACACGTCCGATGATGCGTCGATGCGCGCCATGGGCCGTTTCCTGCAATCTCCGCTGGACCACCCGCTCCAGATCGCACTGCGCCCGATGAAGCCGGTCAACCTCATGATGCTGGGCGTCGCCCTGTCCATGGCGGGCGACCCGTCAGTCGCAGCCCCGCTGGGCCTGACCATCTCCACACCCTGATGCCCGGCACAGCCCCGATCCATATTATCGGGGCCACCGGCCGTTCCGGTCTGGCGCTCTGTCATGCCCTGACCACGCAGGGACGTTCCATCGTGCCGGTCGTACGCAGCCTGCCCCGCTGGCAGGCAACCGGACTGGCAGCCAGTGCCCGCATCGCCCGTCTGGAGCAAAATCCGGCAACCCTGCGGGCAGCACTGGCCGATGCCACGTCCATCGTCCTGACGGCCCATGCCCGCCACCTGCCCGCCGTTCTGGCCGCAGCTCCCATCAATGCCCGGATTGTCGCGCTGGGTAGCACGCGCATTTTCACCCGCTGGCCGGACGCCCATGCGCACGGCGTGATGGAAGGGGCGCGGGCCTTCACCCGTTCGGGCCGTCATGGCGTGCTGCTGCACCCCACCATGATCTATGGCGCGCAGGGGGAAGATAACGTGCAGCGTCTGGCCACCCTGATGCGCCGCCTTCCCGTCCTGCCGCTGCCCCGTGGGGGCCGTGCGCTGATCCAGCCCATCTGGCAGGGGGATGTGACACGCGCCCTCATCGCGGCACTGGACCGGCAATGGAATGGGCCGCATGAACTGGTGATTGCGGGAGCGGATCAGGTTGCCTACCGCGATTTTACACGTCAGGTCGCGCGCGCGGCAGGACTGCGCCCGCGCGGGGTCATTCCCATGCCGGGTGCCGCCCTCATGGCGCTGGCGCGGTTACGCCTGCCCGGACTGCCGCGCATCACGCCCGCTGAAATCCGGCGCCTGCTGGAAGACAAGATTTTCGATATCGAACCCATGCGCGCACAGCTCGGGCTACAGCCCGTCACGCTCGCAGCCGGACTGGTCTGGACATTCGGCCAGCAGAGAGCAGATTCGTAATTTCAGGGAAAATACAGGTTGGGGCGAACGACGGGGATCGAACCCGCGACAACCGGTACCACAAACCGGCGCTCTACCAACTGAGCTACGTCCGCCACAACTGCGCAGTCATTTAGTAAAACCGCGCAGGCGCGTCAATTACCCTTTTTGAATTTCTGCAACATTTCCTGCACACAGTTTTTCGCGTACCAGCCGCAGGCGCTGCACGGCGGATGCGATCACGCCTGTCTTCTTGCAAAAGGCAAAGCGGACGAAACGATCGGGTATGTCCGTGCCACGCGCGTCATAGAAAGCCGAGACCGGAATGGCCGCGACCCCTACATCACGCACCATCTGGCGGCAGAAGGCGACATCACCGCCGGTAAAGCCCAGCGGCGTGATATCGGCGATAAGGAAATAGCTGCCATCACATGGCAGGACGTCGAACCCGGCGCGGCCCAGCCCTTCAGCCAGCCAGTCGCGGGCAGAACGCATGCCTTCGGAAAGCCGCTCGAAATAGGCGCTGTCCTTGTCCAGCCCGATGGCCACGGCGCGTTGCAGGTTGGGGGCGACCGTGAAGGTCAGCAACTGGTGCGCCTTGGCCACCAGGGCCGCCAGCGGCGCGGACGCCGTGACGTAGCCGACCTTCCACCCGGTCATGGAAAAGCTCTTGCCCGCGCTGCCGATGCGGATCGTGCGGTCACGCATGCCCGGCAGCGCCATGAGCGGCTGATGCCGGACGGGGGCGAATGTCAGGTGTTCATACACCTCGTCGCACACCGCATAGGCATCGTAACGGGCGACAAGCCCGGCGATGAACTCAAGTTCCTCACGGGTAAAGACCTTGCCTGTGGGGTTCATCGGGGTATTGAGCAGCACGACCTTGGTGCGGGGCGTGAAGGCTGCGGCCAGTTCCGCGCGCGGCAGGTCCCAGTGCGGCGGGGCAAGGCGCACCGTGCGCACTACCGCCCCCAGCATTTCCAGCACGGGCAGGTAGGTGTCATATAACGGTTCGAACACCACCACCTCATCCCCGCGATTGACCAGCGCCATGAGCGAGGCGGTAATGGCTTCCGTCGCGCCACACGTCACCACGACTTCGCGCAGGGGATCGACCGCGATTCCATAAAATCGCGCATTGGACCGCGCCACCGCATGCTGCAGTTCGGGTATCCCCGCCAGTGGCGGATACTGGTTGCGCCCGTCACGCAGGGCCGCGGCGGCGGCCTCGATCAGGTCCATGGGGCCTTCCGTATCCGGGAAACCCTGCCCCAGATTGATGGCGTCATGTTCCACGGCCAGAGCCGACATGACGGAGAAAATGGTTGTCGGCAGCCCCGAAAGCATGGAGTTCGTCGGTTTCATCGTGGCATCCTGATCGTGCGGGCGTGTGGCTGCGCTGACGCGCTGTTTTTGCCATATCATCCGATTGCCTGAAATCCAAAGCCGTGCAACCCTGTCGCCGCCAAATTACGGCGTACAGACACCGCCCCGAGACGAAAGACCATACAGCGGCATGAACAAGATCGAAGCCATCATCAAGCCCTTCAAGCTCGACGAGGTGAAAGATGCCCTGCATGAAATCGGACTGATGGGCATTACCGTTATCGAAGCCAAGGGCTTCGGGCGGCAGAAGGGCCATACGGAACTGTACCGGGGCGCCGAATACATCATCGACTTCCTGCCCAAGGTGAAGCTGGAAATCGTATGCCCCGACGACATGACCGAACGCGCCATAGAAGCAATCATGACCGCGGCCCGCACGGGGCGTATCGGGGATGGCAAGATATTTGTAACCCCCGTGTCCGACGTGATCCGCATCCGTACGGGTGAACGGGGGGCCGACGCGGTCTGAGACGATGCATCCAGACATGGATACCATGTCTGTAGCCTATCGACAGCGGCCTTACGTTTCCGTAACCATAGCTGCCGCGCCGCATGGAACGGCACACTAAAGTCAGGACAGGTAATTTAACATGGCAAAAAAAGCACAGGCATCTGCCTCGGCCTCCGCGCCGTCGCATTCCGCCGACGCCGTCGCGAAGGTCTTTGAAATCATCAAGGAAAACGCGGTCGAAATGGTTGACCTGCGTTTCACCGATCCGCGTGGCAAGTGGCACCACACCACCCAGTATGTCACCACGATCGAGGAAGACACCTTCCGCGAAGGCTTCATGTTTGACGGTTCGTCCATCGCCGGATGGAAAGCCATCAACGAAAGCGACATGATCCTGCTGCCTGACCCGACAACGGCCGTGATGGACCCGTTCTCCGCCAAGCCGCAGCTCATCCTGATCTGTGACATTGTCGAGCCGTCCACGGGGCAGTTCTACAACCGCGATCCGCGCGCGACCGCCAAGCTGGCCGAGCAGTACCTGCAGTCGACCGGTCTGGGCGATACCGCCTTCTTTGGCCCCGAAGCCGAATTCTTCATCTTCGACAGCGTGCGCTTCGGCACCGGCCCGAACTTCGGCACCTATGAGCTGGACAGCATCGAAGGCCCCGGCGCGTCGCTCAAGGACTATCCCGAAGGCAACATGGGCCATCGTCCCGGCGTCAAGGGCGGCTACTTCCCCGTGGCCCCGGTGGACAGCGAAGGCGACCTGCGCGCCGAAATGCTGACCACGATGGGCGAGATGGGCCTGCCCATCGAAAAGCACCACCACGAAGTCGCGCAGTCGCAGCACGAGCTGGGCACGAAGTTCGCGACGCTGGTGAAGTCGGCCGACTTCATGCAGATCTACAAGTACTGCGTGCACAACGTCGCCCATTCCTACGGCAAGACGGCAACCTTCATGCCGAAGCCGATCTATGGCGACAACGGTTCGGGCATGCATGTGCACCAGTCCATCTGGCGCGACGGCAAGCCCACATTCGGCGGCAACGGCTATGCCGACCTGTCGGATGAGGCGCTGTACTACATCGGCGGCATCATCAAGCACGCCAAGGCGCTGAACGCCTTCACCAACCCGTCCACCAACTCCTACAAGCGCCTGATCCCCGGGTTCGAAGCGCCTGTGCTGCTGGCCTATTCCGCGCGTAACCGTTCGGCTTCGTGCCGTATCCCCTACGCCACCAGCCCGAAGGCGAAGCGCGTCGAAGTCCGCTTCCCCGATCCGACGGCGAACCCCTACCTTGCGTTCGCAGCCATGCTGATGGCTGGCCTGGACGGCATCAAGAACAAGATCCACCCTGGCGACGCCATGGACAAGGATCTGTATGACCTGCCCCCCGAAGAGCTGAAGCAGATCCCGACCGTTGCGGGTTCCCTGCGCGAAGCCCTGACGGCGCTGGAAGCCGATCACGAGTTCCTGCTGGCAGGCGGCGTGTTCACCAAGGACCAGATCGAAAGCTACTGTGAAGTGAAGTGGCAGGACGTCTTCAAGTTCGAGCACACCCCGCATCCGGCCGAATTCGAGATGTACTACTCCGTCTGATACCGCTTCCCTTTACGGAAAGCCTTCGGACAGGGGCGTCGGGACCATTCAGGTCCCGGCGCCCTTTTCATATCCGGCCGCTACCATGCGCCGGACATGGCCGGGTCCGGCAAACACACGTTTGCTCGATTCCCGCACCTGCCTGCTGTAGCTGTCGCCCATATCGCCTACACCTGAGCGTTCACATGCGGCATGCTATACCCACAGGAGGACAGACATGACCCAGCACGTTCCCGACACCATGCAGGCCATTACATGCGGCGAACCCGGCGGCCCGGATTCCCTGCGCCTCTCCATCCTGCCGGTTCCCCGTCCTCAGGCGGGGGAAGTGCTGGTGCGGGTCATGGCCGCGGGCATCAACCGCCCTGACATCATGCAGCGTCAGGGGCTGTATCCGCCCCCGCCGGGGGCCAGTCCGCTCATGGGGCTGGAAATTTCCGGGGAAGTCGTGGCCATCGGCCCGGACGTGCCGCCCGGCGTCTTTCCCGCCATGGGCGCGCGCATCTGCGCGCTGGTCAATGGTGGCGGCTATGCGCAGTACTGCACCGTGCCCGTGGGGCAGTGCCTGCCGTGGCCCGCGGGCTATGACGCCATCCACGCCGCCGCCATACCCGAAACCTTTTTTACCGTCTGGTCCAACCTGTTCATGCTGGCCGGGGTCAAGGCGGGGGACAGCGTGCTGGTCCATGGTGGCACCAGCGGGATCGGCACGGCGGCCATCCAGCTTGTGCGGGCAATGGGCGGCACAATCTACGCCACCGCCGGTACGGATGACAAATGCACGCTATGCACCGCACTGGGGGCAAAAGCGGCCATCAATTACCGGACCGGGGATTTTGCCGCGCGCATCAAGGAACTGACGGACGGGCGCGGCGTAGATGTCATACTGGACATGATTGGCGCATCCTATCTGGAGGGTAACCTGCGTTCTCTGGCAATAGACGGGCGGCTGGTCATCATTGCGCTTCAGGGCGGCATCAAGGCGGACGGCGTCAACCTTGCCCGCATCATGACCCGCAGGCTGGTCGTGACCGGCAGCACGCTGCGCCCGCGCGATGCCGCCTACAAGGCTGAAATCGCCCGCCAGCTTGAAGAACATGTATGGCCCCTGCTGGCACGCAGGGCGGTGCGTCCGCTCATCCATGCCACCTTCCCCTTTGCGCGGGTTGCCGATGCCCATAAACTCATGGAAAACGGGTCGCACATGGGCAAGATCATGCTGGATCTCCAGCAGTCATCCACCGTCACGGCAGGATAATAGGAACAGAGTTGGTGCTACTGAACGTTATCGAACGCGGCCCCGAGGAAGCAGGGCATGACAACGCGGCACGGCCGCCCATTGTCCTGCTGCACGGGCTGTTCGGGCGGGCACGCAATCTGGGCTTTTTCCAGCGTCGGCTGGCCGTCACCCGCCGTACGCTGGCCGTTGACCTGCGCAACCACGGGGACAGCCCGCATGGCCTGATGGACTACAACACCATGGCCAGCGACCTGCTGGAAACGCTGGGCCACCATAACGCCCTGCCCGCGACGCTGGTTGGTCATTCCATGGGCGGAAAAGTTGCGATGACGCTGGCGCTGACGCGTCCGGGCATGGTGCACAGCCTGCTGGTGGCCGATATTCCGCCCGCCCGCACCGGCCATGGCCAGTTCGGGCTGGGCGAACAGATGCTGCGCGTGCATTTCCCCCCCTTCCTCAACCGCGCGGGGGCGGACAGCCTGCTGCAGCATTACATCGCCAATGCCGATGTGCGCGCGCTGATGCTGCAGAACATACAGCTTGGCGAAAACCCGCACTGGAGCATCGGCCTGCGCGAAATCGTGGACTCGATGCCCAATGTGGAAAGCTGGCCCTATATCCCTGAAGGCTATACCTATCCCGGCCCGACGCTGTTCCTGGCGGGGGGGAATTCGCCCTATATCCGGCCCGAGCATTATGCCATCATGCGCAGGCTGTTTCCGTGCTACCGGCTGGAACTGATCGAACGGGCGGGACACTGGCTGCATGTCGAAAATCCACAGCGATTTGCGCAATTACTGGAAAATTTTACTGAAAAGTATTGAAGCCCCTTCCGTTACACATCCGGTCCTTGACAGACCGGCTCCCTGCGTCAGTTATGCTGATGACATAAATGCTATAACAGGGCAGGCAGGCACGCGGCCCCCACAACAGACCAACATGGCGGAGACCCGTAGCCTTTCATGACGGCGACACTCAGTCCCTCCTCCCGGTGGCGCAATGCCGTGGAGCCCGTACTGATCCCACATGGCCCGCGCGGGAACGACAGCCAGCCGCCCGCGGGTGGACAGGACATGTCTTCCCCGCCCGAACGCGAACGCCTGCGGCCTGGCGGGGTTGTGGCGCAGCCACCCGGCTACCGCAAACTGCGTCCCATGCTGTCGGGCCTGATCCGTCCCGACACGGTGGAAACGCCCGGGCCGGGACGGACCATCGCCGCATCGGGCCTGCTGCACGCAGCACTGCTGGCAGCCATCCTGATCGAATCCGCCCATCACAGCCAGCACGGCTCGCCTGACGCCACGCAGTCCGAACCGCAGGTGGAGATGGTCTTCTCCCCGCCCACCTCCAGCGGATTGCAGGGCCAGTCGTCGCCCGACATGGCGGGGGGACAGAACGCGCAGCATCCGCAGCAGGACCAGCAGCAGCCCACATCGCAGCAGAAAACACCCGACACCCCGCAGAACCCGGAGGATTCGTCCCCCTCCGCCAACACGCCCACAGAGCAGACCCCATCCAGCCCACCGCTGAGCGAGGCGCCATCCGACCTGTCCGTGCCGCAGTCGGAACAGCACGACCAGTTCAATCCCTCCATGCAGACCTCCGGCCATGGCCAGCGCGCGGCACAGCAGGCGCATAACCAGTCCCCCAACGCCTATGCCCCGCTCCATCACCCGATGAACTGGTCGCTTTCGGCATCCCCCCTGCCGCGACGCAGCCAGCATGGGCGCGCGGGCGGGACGGGCGGGCCGATTGACCTGTCGCTTGGCCCCGTGGTCAGCAACGGCAAGATCAATGCCCCCTATTCCTCCAGCACCCAGATCAAGGGGGTCAGCGACGATTATGGCAACGAACTGGACCGCTGGATCCGCAGCCACATGTACTACCCCGAAGAAGCCGCCCGCGCGGGCGAGGAAGGGCCATCGTCGGTGCATGTGGAACTGGACCGCGACGGGCATGTGACCAAGGTGCGGCTGACCGGGCAGTCCGGTTCCTATTATCTGGATGCGGCGACGGTGGGCATGTTCCGCAACGCCCAGCTACCGCCCGTGCCGCCAGACATGAAGGGCGATACCTTCCCCATCGACCTGACCATCAACTACATTCTCATCCGTCGCTAGGCGCAGCATACAGCAGGGAGATTTCGCAGCATGGACACAGCCGGATTCCTGCAAAAGGCAGGGCGTGACTTCCGTACCTTTGACAGCGCCGATGCGGCCGTCGCCCATATCACCGCCCTGTACGACCACGCCGCCAGCCTGATCCGGCATGCTTTCTCCACACGCGATACGACGGGTCTAGCGGATGCGGTCTATCCCTACCTTGCCTTCGCACCACAGGCCCCGCTGCCACCCGACGGGCCGCGCCCGCCCTTTGACGTGGTACTGGAACCGGGCTTCTACGGCACCACCCTGACGCGCCCCGCCCTGTTCGCCGATTACTGGCGCGAACAGATCGCAGGGCTGCTGCACCATTATCAGGCCCCGGTAATGGTGGGGCGCTCCCGCCAGCCCATTCCCCTGTCCTACGTGATGGAAGAAGCGGTCACGTCCCTAACGGAATCGGACCTGACATGGATCCAGTCGCACTTCGCGCTGCCGGACCTGCACGTAACCGATGATTCGATCGCCAACTGCGACTACATCCCCCGTCCCGGCGTGCCGCGCCCGCTGGCGCTGTTCACGGCGGCGCGCACGGATTACTCACTGGCGCGCCTGCACCACTATACCGGCACCGCCCCACGTCATTTCCAGCGTTTCATCCTGCTGACCAACTATCAGCGTTATGTCGATGCCTTTCGTGAATATGGCCATGCGCAGGTCGATGGCGGGACGGAATACAACGCCTTCATGGAACCCGGCGAGATCATCCACACCCGCGACACACCCCATATGGCGACCCATGCGGGCCAGAGCCTGCCGCAGATGCCCGCCTACCACCTGTGCCGCCCGGATGGGGATGGCATCACCCTCATCAACATCGGTGTGGGACCTGCCAACGCCAAGACGATTACCGACCATCTGGCCGTGCTGCGCCCGCATTGCTGGCTTATGGTCGGGCACTGCGCGGGCCTGCGCCGGAGCCAGAAGCTGGGTGATTACGTGCTGGCGCACGGTTACCTGCGCGATGACCATGTGCTGGATGACGACCTGCCGCCATGGGTACCCGTCCCCCCCATCGCCGAAGTGCAGGTCGCCCTGCAGGACGTGACCGCGCGCGTCACCGGCCTGCACGATGCGGAGGTCAAGACCCGCCTGCGTACCGGCACGGTCATGACGACGGATAACCGTAACTGGGAACTGCGGCTCAACGCCCTGTTCACCCGCATCAACACGTCCCGCGCCATTGCGGTGGACATGGAATCGGCCACGATCGCCGCCAATGGCTTCCGCTTCCGCGTGCCCTACGGCACGCTGTTATGCGTATCGGACAAGCCGCTGCATGGGGAACTGAAGCTGCGCGGCATGGCCAATGCGTTCTACCGCGAACGCGTGCGCCAGCATCTGGTGGTGGGAATCGAAACCATGCAGCAGCTTCGCGCGCAGGGCGTGGACCGACTCCATTCACGCAAGCTGCGCGGGTTTGACGAACCGGCTTTCCGCTAGAAGGAAAGGGGAAGCCGGAGGACCGGAGGCAAGGCGGCTTTCTGCCCCATGCCCCGACCCGGGGCGGGTTTTTCAGAAATCAGGCAATGTCGGGGCCAGATGCCCACCCTGACGCACCGGGGCCATGCGGCGGGCCAGGCCGGTCGCATCATCGGTTTCAACCATCATGCCCGCGATACTGGCTTCCCCTTCGGCAGGTTGCAGGCGCTCACCGGGCATCTTGCGCACGAAACGCGCGATGGCCGCATCCTTGCCCATGCCGATCACACTGTCATAATCGCCGCACATACCCGCATCGGTCTGGAACGCCGTACCACCGTTGAGGATGCGGTGATCCGCCGTAGGCGTGTGGGTATGGGTTCCGATCACAAGCGAAACCCGACCGTCGAGGAAATGGCCCATGGCCCATTTCTCGCTCGTGGCTTCGGCATGCACGTCCACCACGGCGGCCTGTACGGTTACGCCCAGCCGGTGGCGTGACAGGATATCCGTGACCGCCCGGAAAGGATCATCCATTGCATCCATGAACTGACGGCCCATGACACTGGCGACCAGCGCCTTGCGCCCGTCCACCAGTTCCACAACCACGCTCCCCTGCCCCGGCGTGCCGGGGGGGTAATTGGCGGGTCGGATAATGCGCGGTTCGCTGCCGATATGGCCGATCAGGTCACGGCGGTCCCAGCTATGGTTGCCCAGGGTGATGACATCCGCTCCCCCTTCCAGCAGATCCCGGCCAATGGCGGGGGAAAGGCCGAAGCCATGGCTTGCATTTTCGCCATTCACCACCACAAGGTCGAGGGCAAGGTCACGCCGCAGGGTCGGAAGACGGGAAAGAACAGCCTCGCGCCCGACACGGCCCACGATGTCACCCAGAAACAGAATTCTCAAGAAAACAGCCTTTTTTACCGCGCCCGCCTGTCACCACGACACCGGATCAGTTCACGTTCGGTCACGATCGCGGGCAAAGCCACGTCATACAGCCCCGTGGGAATGCATGTCACTTCCTGAAAGGACAGGCCGAACCCCATGGCGCGCGCACGCGGCAGCGCGGCCAGCGTGCGATCGTAATACCCACCGCCATATCCCAGCCGCATGCCCCGCCTGTCAAACGCCAGCAGCGGCACGCACACCACATCGGGCTGCACCGGCGGCCCTTCGGGGTGGCAGGTGCCATGATGGCCCGGCTGCATGACGCAGTCCGGCTGCCACAGGCGGAAGGTAAGCGGGCGACGTTTCGCGGTAACTTCTGGCAGGGCGATGCACAGGCCATCGGCATGAAGGGCCTGCATCACGGGGCGCAGGTCGCTTTCACCGGGCAGCGGCCAGACCAGAGCGATGCAGTCCCCCGCCCCGGCCATGCCACGCAGGGTACGCACCATGCGCCGGTGCAGGCTGTATTCAGCCGCTTCCCGGTCGGGGCTGGAAAAGAATGTGCGCCTGCGCGCGGACATGACGCCACGCAGGGCCTGCTTGGCGTGCGTGACAGGCCAGGATTCAGGAGAAGTCATGAAACCATAATACGGAGCCACCGTGGCCGTTGGTCGGATCAGCCCTCCCGGACCTGCTGACGCAGGTGGGCGCCAGGTAACGTGACCACGATCACGACAGTGCCAGCTCCCTAGGAAGTGCTTATCGGCCCAGGGGTTGAATCATGCCTGACGCACCCGGTAGCCCCGCCCTTTCATTCTAGTCCTCTTCCATGGCGGCTGCAATGCTTTCCGCACGCTCGACCAGATGGGCAAGCTGCTCGGTCCGCCGCTCGTTCTCGATTCGCGCCTGCCTGCCCTGTGCAAGCTGGTGGGCGGTATCAGAGGACATCTTTTCGGCCTTCAGATCATGGATCTCATCGGCCATGAGCAGGGCCGCAAGGGCCAGAAGCCGCCCTTCCCCGCTATGACCACCCAGCGCATGGATACGCTCGATCCGGCGTTCGACTTCCTGCGCCATGGCCTGAAGATGCTTCTCCTGCCCTTCCTTGCATCCCACGGGATAGGAAAAGCCGTTGATGCGTACTGTCACCTGCGCCATGCGCTAACCCTCCCCACCGATCAGTCGGCCTTCATCGCCCAGCACATCGCGCACGCGGGCGATCAGGGCGTCGATATTGGCGGCAAGCGCCTGCAGGTCCGTATCCGGGGCGGACGGACGGGCCACGGATGCCAGTTCGGCACGACGGTCAAGGGCAAAGGCAATGCGGTTCAGCGCCAGTTCAAGGCGGTCGGCCGGGTTCTGGTCATGATGCCGGTTCTGGCCGTTTTCCGCAGGGCCTGTATCAGCAGGCCCGGCATCCGAAGGCGTGTGCGCCATGTCGTGCTCCGGTGGCATGATAATGTCAGACACGTTCATCCTTTCCCGCATTCCTCCCCTTGAACTGATCGCGCGATGGCGTTTCAACGTCAAGCATGATCGACAAACAAGACCATTGTGTGCCCGACCTTCCGCATGTGGTCATTAGCTGCGCGCGGGATCTGGCGCAGGTCATGGCGGTGGTGGCCTCATTACGTGTGGACTGCGCAGTGGTTTCGCCACCGGGCGCGGGGTGTTTCATGGGGGTGCCATGGTGGGCCGCCCTTACGGCTGGCTGCCCCCTGCCTTCCATGCTGGACTGCGGACAGGCCGCGGGCCATGCCGCAGCGGCCCTGCGTGCGGGCATGAAGCATGTGATTGTCAGCGCAACGCCCGCGCAGCAACATGCGCTTGCATCGCTGGCGCAGGCCACGGGCGGGCATGTGCTGTCCCGCCGCCCCGTGGCGCTGGACCTTCCGGCGCGTAACGCATGCGACACGCTGGAACGATACCTGTGCGCCCGTAACCTGACGTGACACGACGCCCATGCGGGGGGTGTTCGCCGCCCGCGCGGTGGCATAGGATCGACCCGACATGACCGATTGCCAGCTTTACCTCATCACGCCCGAATCGCTCGATCCCGTGGCGTTCGCCCCCCTTCTGGCCGAAGCGCTGGATGCCGGCCCCGTTGCCGCCGTCCAGCTTCGCCTGAAAAACGTGACGGACGACGCCATCCGCCATGCCGTGGCGGTGCTCCAGCCCGTGGCGCATGCGCGCAATGTCGCCTTCATCCTCAATGACCGCCCTGATCTGGCCGTTGCCTGCGGCTGTGACGGCGCGCATGTGGGTATGGAAGACATGGACGTGGCCGAAGCCCGCCGTGTGCTGGGCGATGACCTGCAACTGGGCGTGTCATGCTATGACAGCCGTGACATGGCCCTGCGCGCGGGTGAGGAAGGGGCTGACTACATAGCCTTTGGCGCGTTCTTCCCTTCACCCTCCAAGGAAACGGAAGTCCGTGCCGATCCGGCCCTGCTGACGTGGTGGAGCAGCATGATCGAACTGCCAGTCGTGGCCATTGGCGGCATAACGCCAGCCAACTGCGCGCCGCTGGTGCAGGCGGGGGCGGATTTCCTGTGCGTCATCAGCGCCGTCTGGTCCCATCCCGATGGACCCGGCGCTGGTGTGCGGGCGATGAACGCCGCCATCGACGCCGCCTGAACCGCGACCGCACCCCAAAGGCCGCCATCACCCGCAGCGCGGCGGCATGGCTATGCCCCGTCGCCCATCCACTGCACATCGGCAATACGGAGCGTGCCAGCAGCCAGCATCACCAGCCGGTCAAAGCCCAGTGCGATGCCTGCGCACGGCGGCAGGCTGTCCAGCGCCGCAAGGAAGGCTTCGTCCAGCTTCCAGTCCAGTCCCGCAACGTCGGGATACAGTCCGGCCCGCCGTGCGCGGTCTTGTGCAAAACGCTGGCGCTGTTCGGTGCTGTCAGTCAGTTCCTCGAACGCATTGGCAAGCTCGATTCCGCCTGCATAAAGCTCGAAACGCAGCGCCACGCGCGGGTCTGCCGGGTCCCGGCGGGCAAGGGCGGCCTGACTTGCGGGCCAGTGCGTCAGGAATGTGGGCCGCGTACGACCGATATGCGGTTCGACGCAGGCCATCATCAGGCGGAAGAACAGGTCCTCCCACGTCTCGTCCTTACGTAATGCGCAGCCCGCGGCTGCGGCCAGAGCAGCGGCATCCCCTTCGGTTGCCAGAATATCCACGCCCGCATGACGCAGGAATGCTTCCGCCACGCTCAGCCGTTCAAACGGGGCTGCGATAGCGATGGTATCCGTCCCCACCCCGACACTGGGGGGCAGGACCGCACGCAGCAGGGTTTCCGTCTCGTCCATCAGCGTCGCAAGCGTCGCGCCGGGCCGGTACCATTCCAGCATGGTGAATTCATGCGCATGCAGCCTGCTGCCTTCCGCGTTCCGCCACACGCGCGCAAGCTGGTACACGGGCAGGCCCGTTGCCGCCACGATGCGCTTCATGGCGAATTCGGGGCTGGTATGGAGCCAGAGCGGCTCAACCGTGCCGTCCACCCGCTCGCGTTCCGTGCGGAACACCTTCAGATGTACTTCCTCACCCGGAGTCGGAACCGCGTAGGGCGTTTCCACTTCCATGTAGCCACGGGCATCGAAAAACGCCCGCACGCCACGCAGCACAAGGTTGCGCCGCACAAGGAAGGGCAGCCGGTCGGCAATGCGGGCCGGATCGGGACGGGAACAGACAGAATCGGGCATGGGACGGGATCTCCGGTTGCAGCGAATACGGCGGCGCAGTACAGCCCCGGCATGACATCCACGGTCAACCCTTCCACACCCCGGCGCACGGACGCCCGCCGCACGCTGCGCAGCGTGGCGGACCTGCTTGATGCGGGTCTGGTCACGCCAGAACAGGCACCGGAATTGGAACAGGTGGCCCGGCAGTATGCCACCGCCATTCCCCCCGCTTTTGCCGCCCTGATCGAGACGCCCGACGACCCGATCGGGCGGCAGGTCATCCCCGATGCCGCCGAATGCCATACCGAAGCGGTGGAAGACCCGGACCCGATCGGTGATGACGCCCTTTCTCCCGTACCGGGCATCGTGCATCGCTATGCCGACCGCGCGCTGCTCAAGCCGCTGCTGGTCTGCCCGCTATACTGCCGCTTCTGCTTCCGCCGCGAACATGTCGGCCCCGGCGGCGGGGTGCTGGACGATGCGGCGCTGGCCCGCGCGCTGGACTGGCTGCGCATGCATACGGACATTCATGAAGTCGTGATGACGGGGGGTGATCCCCTCATGCTCTCGCCACGCCGCATGCGCGCCATCATCGCGACCCTGGAAACGATGGATCATATCCACACCATCCGCATCCATACCCGCGTGCCGGTGGCGGACCCCGCGCGTCTGGACGACGCCATGGCCGATGCGCTGGACACCACGCGCTCCATGTGGGTGGTGGCGCATATCAATCACGCCCGGGAACTGACACCACAGGCGCGCGCGGCCATCCGCCGGGTGCAGGCCCACGCCATTCCCGTTCTGGGCCAGTCGGTCCTGCTGCGCGGGGTCAATGACACGCCCGATGCGCTGGAAGCCCTGCTGCGCGCGCAGGTCTCGGCCCGCATCCGCCCGTATTACCTGCACCAGCTTGACCCCGCACCGGGCACCGCGCGTTTCCATGTACCCATCCGCGAGGGGCAGCGCCTGCTGGCTTCCCTGCGCGGGCGGGTCACGGGTATTGCATGGCCAACCTATGTGATCGATATTCCGGGTGGGTACGGCAAGGTGCCCATAGCGCCCGACTACCTGCATACCGGGGCGGACGGCTACCTGCGGGTCACGGCACCCGATGGCGCAATCCACCGGCTTGCACGGGAACGGGGCTGAAAAGACAGCGCGCAACCTTGCCCTTCCGCGCCGGGGACGCTAGAAGCCGAACCGCCATACTTCCCACAACCATTACAGGGACCACCATGAAGCAGCAGGCAAACCTGATCCGCGCCGGACAGGTTATTGAGCACGACGGCCGTCGCTGGACGGTCCTGAAGCAGCAGATCATCACCCCGGGCAAGGGCGGCGCGTTCATCCAGGTGGAAATGCGCGACCTCAAGACCGGTAACAAGACCAACGAACGCTGGCGCACCGCCGACACCGTTGAACGCCTGATGACCGAGGAGAAGGAATACACCTACTCCTACATGGACGGCGACAACATCGTGCTGATGGACCCCGAGACGTTCGAACAGCTTCTGCTGCCGCTGGAACTGCTGGGCGATCAGGCTCCGTTCCTGCAGGACAACATGACGCTGGTCCTGAACCTTGTCGAAGGCGACCCGGTCGGTGTTGTCCTGCCCGCGCAGGTCACGCTTGAGGTGGTCGAGGCCGATCCCGTGGTCAAGGGCCAGACGGCAAGCTCGTCCTACAAGCCCGCGCGCCTGTCCAATGGCGTCAAGACCATGGTGCCCCCCTTCATCGAAGCGGGTGAGCGCATCGTGGTCCGCACCGAGGACAGCACCTACGTCGAGCGCGCCAAGTCCTGACCACCCACCGGCCGGTGCGGGTCGTCCCGCGCCAGCCACTTTTCCAGACCCCTACCTTCATCCCACCGCACGAACCAGACAGGACCGATCACCGTGGCAATGCGACTCTCTCCCCATATGACGGTGATGCAGAACGCTGCCCAGAAGGCTGCACGCCGTCTTCTGCGTGACTTCAACGAAGTCGAGCAGCTTCAGGTCAGCATCAAGGGCCCTGGCGATTTCGTGTCGCAGGCCGACCTGCGGGCCGAAACCACCATTCACGAGGAACTGGCCCGCGCGCGCCCCGGCTATGCCTTCCTGATGGAAGAAAGCGGTGCGTCGGGAAGCGAAGGCTGGACGTGGCGCTGGGTTGTCGATCCGCTGGACGGCACGACCAACTTCCTGCACGGGCTGCCGCACTGGGCCATTTCCATCGGCCTGCAGCGCCGCCTGCCCGATGGCACGATCGAGATCGTGGCCGGTCTGGTCTACAACCCCGCCGCCAACGAAATGTTCTGGGCCGAAAAGGGCGTGGGCGCCTTCCTCAACGATCGTCGCCTGCGCGTCTCCGCCCGTCGTTCGATGCAGGAATCGCTGTTCGCCACCGGCATCCCGTTTGCGAAGGTTTCAGCCCGCAACCGCCTGTCCTTTGCCCGCACGCTGGGCGCGCTCATGCCACAGGTGGCCGGCATCCGCCGATTCGGCGCTGCGGCACTCGACCTCGCATGGGTCGCGGCAGGCCGGTATGACGGTTACTGGGAACTGGGCATCAAGCCGTGGGACTGCGCCGCCGGTATCCTGCTGGTGCGTGAGGCCGGTGGTTACGCCACCAATCCCGCGGGCGAAGACCTGAACGACCTGCCCGCGTCGATCGATGCGGTGGTGGGCAACCCGCACCTGCACGCCCAGTTGCGCGAACTGGTCGCCAGCAGCATCGACTGAGGCCAATGCTGCAACCGGCCTGTTTTGCCGATTGCAGCATCCCCCGTCCCCCGGTAGCCTGCCGGGGCAATGCAGCATCTATCCCTTCCCTTCTTCCGACGTTCCCTGCATGGGCTGGCCCTGCTTGGTGTCGCCACATGCGGGCTGTGCGGTCTGGCCACGCCCACGCATGCGCAGGTTACGACCAGCAGGAGCGCGCTTGATGCCCTTGGCGCGCCCCAGCATCCCGCAGCTACCCCGCATGAGGGTGGCACAACCGCGACCACAACGGGTCCGGGCGGGGATGTACCGGGCAGCCATGCCCCCGCAAGCGCCATAGCCTCTCCTGCCGCCCTTGCATCGCTGCCACCAATCGCCACGAAGCCGCCTGACAATCCCGTGCTCCGCCCGCCGGAACTGCATGTCCCGCAGCATCCCTTCCCGCCCCCGCCGGAGGTCAAGGCCAGTCCTGATGCCCGTGGACGCGCGGAACGGATTCCCGGCGGCACGCGCCTGCACTTCACCAGTCAGTCGGCGGACATGAATTCCCGCATGATTACGGCCCTGCAAACATTTGCCACAGTCATGGCGAAACTGCCCGACCAGCATGTGATCGTGGCCGCGTATGGCGAGGGACGGCAGGATGATCCGTCCACGCCCCGCCGTGTTGCGCTGTCGCGCGGGCTGGCGGCGCGTTCGGTGCTGATCCATGCGGGCGTGGCCCCCACGCGCATCTATGTCCGCGCCATCGGCCTGCCCGATGAAAACGCGCATGGTGCGGGCGCGGATTGTATTGACGTCACCCGTTCCGGTGTGGTGGCCTCGGACACTACAGGTTCATCTGCGCATTAAGGAAATCACTGCGTGACACGTCCGACGACCTATCTTGTACGGGTTCTGCTGTTTCTTCTGGCGGTCGGGGGTGTCACAGCCCTGCTTTCCTCCACACTTTATCAGGCATTCTGCAACAATCCCTATCTCGACGGGCTGATCGTCGGCATCCTCCTGCTGGGGATCGGGTGGAACATCACCATGATCCTGCGCCTGGTGCCCGAGGTCCGGTGGGTCAACATCCTGCGCCATCCACGTGACGGACTGACGACACCGCCGCCACCGCGCCTGCTGGCCCCGATGGCGTCCATGCTGGCAACGCACGAGAAGGGCCGCAGGCTGACCCTGTCCGCCCCGGTCATGCAGTCCCTGCTGGACAGCCTGTCTGCCCGCCTGGACGAAGGACGCGAACTGTCGCGTTACCTGACGGGGCTGCTGATCTTCCTTGGCCTGCTGGGCACGTTCTACGGCCTGCTGCTGACCGTAGGGTCCATTGCGGATGTGATCGGCAACATGAGTGTGGGCAGCGGCGACATGAACGTCATGTTCGACCAGCTCAAATCCGGTCTGGCCGGACCGCTGCATGGCATGGGCACGGCGTTTTCGGGGTCCATGTTCGGACTGGCGGGCGCGCTGGTTCTGGGCTTTCTGGACCTGACGGCAGGACAGGCGCAGACCCGGTTTTTCAACGAACTGGAAGAATGGCTGGCCAGCATCACGCGCCTGTCTGCCGGCGGGCTGCAGGTTGGCGGCAGTGACGCGACGGTTCCCGCCTATGTGCAGGCACTGCTTGAGCACACGGCCGAGAACATGGACAAGCTTCAGGTCCTGCTTTCACGCAGCGAGGAGACACGCGCGCAGGAACACCGCCTGCTGACCGCGCTGAACGACCGGCTGGTGCAGATGACCGACAGGAGTGGTGAAGACCACCTGCAGGGCATTGAATCCCTTCTGGCGCGGCTGGTACAGGAATCGGCGGCGGGACGGGAGCAGATGGTGACAGACATCCGCAATGACCTGCGCCTGCTCGCGCGCACCATTGCTGCCAGCGCCCCCGGAAAGAACCCTTCCGCCTCCTGACCGCATATTAAGGTTCATCCCATGGCGCGCCGCTCCCGTCGCTCGATCCGTTCCGAACTCAACGCCTGGCCCGGCTATGTCGATGCGCTGTCAACGCTGCTGATGGTCATCATCTTCGTGCTGCTTGTTTTCGTGCTGGGGCAGGCTTTCCTGTCGGTAGCACTGAACAAGCGCCAGCAGGCGCTGACCCAGCTTGAACATGAAGTTGCCAAACTGGGGCAGATGCTCTCGCTTGAGCGCAGTCATACCAGCGCGCTCCAGCATGAGGTCGCAGGTCTGCAGAAAACCCATGAGGCGGACGCCGCGACCGCAACATCCCTGACCGCGCAGCTTAACCAGCAGACCAGCGAGCGCGACAACGCGCAGGCCCGCGCCACCGCGCTGGATGAGCAGGTCGCCCAGCTACGCCAGCAGCTCAGCGCGCTTTCCACCGCGCTGGATGTGACGGAAAACGACGTGCGCGAGCGCGACAGGAAGATTGACGCGCTTGGCATGCAGCTCAATGTCGCGCTGGCGGAAAAGGTGGAACAGCTACAGCATTACCGTTCCGAATTCTTCGGGCGGCTGCGCGACGTGTTGCAGGGCCACAAGGGCGTGCAGATCGTAGGCGACCGCTTCGTGTTCCAGAGCGAGGTGCTGTTCCCCCCCGGCGGGGCCGAGCTGTCACCCGAAGGGGTGAAGGAAATCAGGATTCTGGCGCAGACCCTGCGGCAGATCGCGCAACAGATTCCGTCTGACGTACCATGGATACTGCGCGTGGACGGCCATGCCGACCGTCAGCCGATCCACACCGCCTTCCCCAGCAACTGGGAACTGTCATCCGCCCGCGCCATCACGGTGGTCAAGCTGCTGATTGCGGAAGGGATCGATCCGCACCATCTGGCCGCAACCGGCTTTTCGGATTACCAGCCGCTGGACCACGGCACGACACAGGAAGCCTTTGCCCATAACCGGCGCATCGAATTCCGCCTGACGGATCGCTAGGGGCGATCATACAGCCGTCTTTCGGTCCAGAACTGATCGCCAGTCGGTTTCTTTTGGGGCGTGGGGTAGATGCCGGACCGGATGCACGGTTCGGGTCCTGCGCTCTTCCAATGGATGTGATCCGCAGTACCCATTGGTGAATCTTTTTTCAAAAAGCTTCAGGCAACACCGCCTTTTTGAAAAAGACCCGTCCAAAAACTTCTTCTATTTTTTATCGATGGATTGTTTGAGGGCCGCTTTTACTCAGGTCGGCTGACCAAAGGCCTTCAGGCGCAGGCGTTCGGTTTCATGGGCGGCATCGGGCGTTGTGGGATCAAGTTCCACCACATGCTGCCATGCCTTCCACGCCGCCAGCCAGTCGCCACGCTGCTGCTCGGCATTCACAAGAATCTTCCACGCCATGATATCGCGCCCGTCATGATGCAGCGCCACGCCCAGATCCGCCACGGCGCCATCAGGATTGGCCGCCGCCAGACGCGCCTGCGCACGGTTGCGCCACAGCACTTCCACATCGGGCTGAAGCAGCAGGGCATCATCCATGTCCTGCGTCGCATCCAGCGGGCGCTGGGCGTTCAGGTCATCCTGCGCGCGACGCAGCAGCAGGGTGGTGGTGGGGGCCAGATCCTTTATGCGCAACTGCTCGATCCGCCCCAGCAGATCACGTGCGGCCTGCACACTGGCCGCATGCGCCAGTTCCGTTTCCAGCCCGTCAATTCCCGTACCGGCCTGCTGCCGGCTACTGGCATAACCGCGGGCCGGTGGCCCTGCATGCTGGCCCAGATCATGGGGCGGGGTCACATCGGCGGCCTGCGCGGGTAACAGACCGGCGGCAACAAGCAGGGGTACGCACGAAAAGCCACGTAAACAGGCTTTTAAAAACCTGTCCACGCAGCTTTGCGGCTGTCTGAAGAAAATGCTGACGGACAAAACGCCGTCCGGCACAATCAGCCCTGACGGGCCTTCATGCGCGGGTTCTTCTTGTTGATGACATAGACCTTGCCACGGCGACGGACCACGCGGCAGTCCTTGTCGCGAACCTTTGCCGATTTCAGGCTGTTTCTGATTTTCATGATCCGACCCTCGACTAGCGGCGGAATACCGCCAAAGAGGCGCCCGAATACCCCTGCCTGCGCCAAGAGTCAACTCCATGGCCGGATTCTGGTGGTTTTTATAGCAGCGAATTCGCCTCCGGGATGGAATCGGGCACGAAAAACGGGGCGATGGTATGAAAATCCGTCGCACGTGGCGAACGCGGCCGCCATGCAAGCCCGATGGTGCGCCATGCCTGCGCCCCCGTTACGGGCCTGACCGCCAGAAGCTGCCCGTCCAGCAGGGGAGAATCGACCGCAAGCTGCGGCACCAGCGCCAGCCCCATGCCCGCGGCCACCATTTCCAGCATTGTGTAAAGGGACGTCACCGCACAGGTGGCATCCTCCCCGTTCTGGCTCCAGCCACGCACCTGACGGCACATGGCCAGCGTCTGGTCGCGCAGGCAGTGCCCGTCCTCCAGCATGATCATGTTTTCATGCACGATGCTGTCCACCGGCACCGATGGCAGTTTCGCCAGCGGATGGTCACGCGGCATGACCAGCATGAACGGGTCGCGCCACAGGGGCAGCGTCTCGCTATCATCACAGTCGCAGGGCATGGCCAGCAGCACCAGGTCCAGCCTGCCCAGCGCCAGCTTTTCCATCATGTTGTGGGTCATGTCCTCATTGAGCGAAAGCCGGAGCTGCGGATAGGCATGCGGCAGCCGACGGACCAGCGAGGGCAGGACAAACGGCCCGATGGTGGGAATGACGCCGATGCGCAGCAGTCCGCTCATCGGTTCGCGCGCCGCCACGGCTACATCCAGCACGCCCTGAAGGGCATCAAGGGCAATACGGGCGCGGGCGAGCACCTTGTCCCCCAGCGGGGTGAACACGACCTTCTTGCCGACATCGCGGTCAAGCAGCCTTGCATCCATCTGGCGCTCAAGGGCCAGTATCCCGGCTGAGAGCGTGGACTGGGTCACGGCGCAGGCCCGTGCCGCCCGGCCGAAATGACGCAGTTCGGCCAGAGTGACAAGATAACGCAACTGCTGGGCGGAAGGCATCGGCAGCATCGGTAATTCCGATCAGGCATATGTGGATTATTCCCCATCACGATAGCATTACCGTCGGCACGGATACAGGCTGCCAGTCGTAACGCTGCCACCCGGGCAGCCTGCTTCCACACGGAAAGGGCCTGCGCCTGCCCTGCTGCCAGCAAAACGCCCTCAACATGATGTTCAGGACGTTTTTTTTCGTCTGCCCTGTTGCCATGACGGGACCGGCCTGTTATTTGCCCTTTCACCGAACGGTTGCAGCC
Source organism: Komagataeibacter sp. SM21 (assembly GCF_041402665.1). Classification (NCBI taxonomy): domain Bacteria; kingdom Pseudomonadati; phylum Pseudomonadota; class Alphaproteobacteria; order Acetobacterales; family Acetobacteraceae; genus Komagataeibacter; species Komagataeibacter sp. SM21. The sequence goes on along the minus strand of NZ_JBGLOV010000008.1, from coordinate 68,884 downwards.
CACGGGGCGGCAGCGGATGCGGGTGTAGCTCAGTTGGTTAGAGCGCCGGCCTGTCACGCCGGAGGTCGCGGGTTCGAGCCCCGTCACTCGCGCCATTTTACGGTGCCCTCCCCACATAATATCTATCTGCCCTGCGGCAGCCTTGCATGGCCCCTGTATGCCACGCATGCCTGACGCATTGCGCCATCTGCCAGACAGGATCAGTCTGTCCGCCATTCCGTGCTGATGGATGCAGAAAAATGACTGATCTCTTTACCCCCTACACACTCAGGGGCACGACCCTGCGCAATCGCATCGTGGTCTCGCCCATGTGCCAGTACATGGCGGTCGATGGTGTCGTGAACGACTGGCATCATGCGCATTACGCGGCGCTGGCGCGGGGCGGCAGCGGACTTGTGGTGGTGGAAGCGACCGCCGTTTCACCAGAAGGACGGATCACCCCCGGATGCCTCGGGCTGTGGAACGATGCACAGGCCGAAGCCTTTCGCCCGCTGGTGCGCGCCATGCGTGACGCGGGGGCGGTGCCGGGCATCCAGATTGCCCATGCGGGCCGCAAGGCCAGCGCCAACCGCCCGTGGGAGGGAGACGATTCGATCGCAGCCGATGACCCGCGTGGCTGGGAAACCATCGCCCCTTCGGCCCTGGCCTTTGGCGCGGGACTGCCCAAGGTGCCGCGCGCCATGACGGTGGCGGATATTACCCGCGTGCGGCAGGATTTCGTGGCGGCGGCGAAGCGGGCGCGCGATGTGGGCTTTGGCTGGCTCATGCTGCATTTCGCCCATGGCTATCTGGGGCAGAGCTTCCTTTCCCCCCATTCCAACCAGCGTGACGACAGTTACGGCGGCAGCCTTGAAAACCGTGTGCGGTTTCTGGTGGAAACCCTGCTGGAAGTACGCGCCATCTGGCCGGAGGACCGCCCGCTCAGCGCACGGCTTGGCATGATCGAGTTTGATGGACAGGACGAACAGACGCTTCAGGACGCCATCACGGTTGCCAGGATCTTTCGCGAATCCGGACTGGATTTTCTGGATGTCAGCATCGGCTTTTCAACACCGGCGGCGAAAATTCCGTGGGGACCGTCCTTCATGGCCCCGGTTGCGCGCCGTGTCCGTCAGGAAAGCGGCCTGCCGGTCGCCACAAGCTGGTATCTGGGCAATGCGCAGACCATTGACGGGCTGATCCGCACGGAACAGATCGATCTGGCCATGATTGGCCGCCCCCTGCTGGAAAACCCGCACTGGCCTTACGCCGCTGCCCGCGCGCTGGGCCGTGAGGACGCCCCGTGGGTCCTGCCCGCGCCCTATGCCCACTGGCTGTCGCGCTACCGCTCCCTTTAGGCCAGATCAGGCGGGATTGCGCCTTCAGGCGTGTCCCGCACCCGCCACATCGAGATAATGCGCCACCAGCGGCATATAGGTCGCGCCAAAGCGGCGCAGATGCACAAGCGCGATCCACAGCCGGTAGATGGCGAAACGCACTTCATACCCCGCCTCAACACCGCCATGGGCCGTGTAGAAAGCGGCGCTGGGGCGATCAAATACCCCTGCCGTCGCCAGATCGACCTCCGCATGGCCGTAATGACAGCAGGGGTCGATCAGCCCTGATACCCGACTGCCCGATACCAGCACGTTCCCGCCCCACAGATCACCATGCAGCAGGGATGGAACCGGTTTGTGCGGCAACAGGTCAGGCAGGCGATGCATCAGGTTTTCAAGCTGGTGGGCAAGGTCCGGTCCGACATGATCCAGATGCACGCCAATGCGGTGACGTGCCCAGAATTCGGGCCAGTTTTCCGTCCATTCATTGCATACCGCCACGTCCCCGAAGGCATGGTCGGCATGCCAGCCATAACGGATTGCATCGCCCTCCGGCCTGCCGGTATGGACCTGCGCCAGCACCCGCCCCAGATCGTCCCAGCATCCCGACAGCCTGCCATCGGGCGGCAGGTACTGCAGCACAACTGCGTCCTCATCCACCGCCAGAACCTGCGGCACGGGCGCACCGGTCCGGCCAAGGCTGCGGAGCATCGCGGCCTCCTCCACCGGATCGGGACCGTTCTTGACGACAACCTTGCGCCCGTCATTGAGATAGAGGAGCAGCGTCTGCGCCGTGTCCCCGCCCTGCAGCGGATGCCAGTTCCATATCTGCGCGCCCAGCAGGGCAGCGCCGTGGCGGGCCAGACGGGTCATGACCGGCGCTGCAGCTTCCTGACCAGGGCTTCGACCCCCGCCATGACATCCTGCCAGGTCGTGTCAAAGCCGCTGGCGCTGCCGTAATAGGGGTCAACCACATCGCGCCCTTCCATGCCGGGCACGTGATCCATCAGCAGCGAGACTTCCGCCCGGTAACCAGCAGGACGGATGGACAGCAGATATTCCAGATGGCTGGCGTCCAGGGCGATGATATGGGTGAAACGGTCGAAATCGGCCACCTTGACCACCCGCGCACGATAGCCACTGATATCGATCCCGTGCCTGCGGGCCACGGCGCAGGCACGCCGGTCGGGTGGAGCACCTGCATGCCAGTTGCCCGTGCCCGCCGAATCGACCGTGACCGCCAGCCCCGCCTGCCCGGCGGCATGGCGGAAGGCGCCTTCCGCCAGCGGGGAGCGGCAGATATTGCCGGTACAGACGAACAGGACAGCAGGCGACTCGGTCATTTATTCCCGTCCGGCGGCATTGCGTTCAGGAAATTTCTGTTTCAGCAGGCCAAGGGTCTCGGCGATGAGTTCGGCCGGTGTCGCCTCCAGATGCACGACAACGGGATGCTCATCCGCCGTCGGCGGCTCCAGCGTGGCAAGCTGGCTGGGCAGCAGGCTGGCGGGCATGTAATGTCCCCGCCGCCGACGCAGGCGATCGTACAGGGTCGATTCCGGTATTTCCAGATAGACGAACACGATATCCGCAGCCCCGTCGGCCCGCAGCAGGTCACGATAGGACCGCTTGAGCGCGGAGCAGGTCAGGATACCCCCCTGACCCGACTTCACACGTTCCAGCAGCCATGTGTGGCAGGCTTCCAGCCATGGCGTGCGGTCGGCATCGGTCAGGGGAATGCCTGCGGCCATCTTCTGCACGTTGGCGCGGGGATGCAGCAGGTCCCCTTCCTGATACGGCCAGCCCAGAAGGTTGTGCAGCCCTTCGGCAAGGGTGGTCTTGCCGCAGCCCGAAACCCCCATGACGACCAGCACCAGCGGCCGGATGCCCTGATCCTGCAACCCCGGCCCGGTCATGCCACGCGCAGCCGCTGCAGGCCATCCACCGTGGCAACGATCACTTCCGACGTGCGGCCAATGAACAGCCCGGTCTCGATCACGCCGACGATCCCGTCCAGTCGCCGCTGCAGTTCGACCGAATCGGCAATTTCACCGAAATGGCAGTCGAGGATCATGTTGCCCCCGTCTGTTACGAACACATTGCCGCTGCGGTCCAGGCGCTGGGTCACGCGCGCGCCCAGACCTTCAAGCTGGCGGGCCGTGCTGGTCCACCCGAAGGAGGCGACTTCCACCGGCACCGGCACGCGCGCGCCCAGCCGGTCGACCAGCTTGCTGTCATCCACCACCACGACGAATTTGCGTGAAGCCGCCGCCACGATCTTTTCACGGAACAGCGCACCCCCCAGCCCCTTGATGAGGTTGAGGGAACCGCGTTCCACCTCATCCGCACCGTCGATGTCTATGTCGATCTGGGGATGGGTTGCGAACGTCACCAGCCTGATCCCGTGCGAGCGCGCCTGCTCGGCTGAGCGTTCGGATGTGGGGATGGCGCAGAACCGCAGCCCTTCGGCCCAGCGGCGGCCCAGTTCCTCGATCATGAAGGCGGACGTGCTGCCGGAACCCAGGCCGACAACCATGCCTTCCGTGACCATGTCGGCCGCTTCGATCGCGGCCTGCCGCTTCAGTTCTGCCCTCGGGTCCGTAGTGTGGGTGGACATGCGCTGTTTCCTCTGCTGCGGGGCATCCCTTTCCCGGGTGCCCCGTCATTCTTATTTGCGTAACGCGTATCCAGGCGGCCAGATACGCTTCTCCGCACTTATTGCCCCGCTGCCGCCTTGTCCATAAGCCAGATGAGTTCGCCTTCGGTTGTGATGTGGCTGGCCGGTTCCGCCGGATCACCCGCGCGCACTTTCGCAAAGGCTTCCTGCTTGCCCGCGCCCGCCAGCATGAACACCACATGGCGGCTGGAATGGATGGCGGGATAGGTCAGGGTCAGGCGCGTATGCGGCGCGTCATCGGGCACGCAGGTCGAAACCCACAGCTTCGTTTCCTTCAGCACCGGCTGGCGGGGGAAAAGCGATGCGGTATGCCCGTTATCCCCCAGCCCCAGCATCACCACATCAAATAGCGGGCGACCGGGTTCAAGCGTGCTGCCGCCATAGACCTTTTCCAGTTCCGCCTGATACGCCGCCGCCGCCTGCACCGGATCGCCCGATGTCGGCATGGGATGCACGTTGGAGGGCGGCACGGGAACGTGGGCCAGCATTTCGGTCTCGACCATGTGGTAGTTGCTGGCCGGATCGCTGTCGGGCACGAAACGCTCGTCCCCGAAGAAGAACTGCGTGTTCGCCCACGGGAAGCGGTCGCGGTAGGCGTCGGATGCAAGGATCTGGTACAGCCGCTTCGGCGTGGACCCGCCCGACAGGGACAGCACGAACGGGCCGTCCTTCTTCGCCAGCGCCTGTTCCGTCAGCCACTTCGCCATATGTTGGGCAATGGCCTCCCCATCGGGCAGGACAACCATCGCGCCCGTTTTCACGTCATGTCCACCGGTCATGTCACGCATCTCCCAGCACGTATTTCTCGATCCCGTTGGCGAACCCTTCCTCCTCGCACGAGGTGGAAACGTATGTCGCCTGCTTCTGCACTTCGGGGCTGGCCTGTCCCATGGCGATCGACATGCCGCTCTTGCGGAACATCAGCACGTCATTGGGCTGGTCGCCCAGTGTCACCATCTGCGCCGCAGGAATGCCCAGCAGGCGTTCCAGCGTCATGACCACGCCGCCCTTGTTCGCATCCCTGTTGGTCACGTCCACATAGTACGGCTGCGACAGGGCTGCCGAAGCCGTATCGCCCAGCGCCTGCTGCAGGTCGTGTTCAAGCCGTTTCATGAGATCGAGGTCATCGCTGACACCGGTGATCTTGACCACCTGATCCAGCTTTTCTTCCACATTGCCGACCACCGGCGGGAATTTGACCGTCCACTGCTCACGCGACACATGCGCGGCATCGGCATTGGAAACGATCCAGTCATTACCGTTATAGACCCACGGATCGGCCTTGTGATCGCGGATGATGCCAATGACCTTGCGCGCGGTATCAGCAGGCAGCGTGCGGGCCTCGATCACGGTAAAATCGGGCCGGACCATCATGCCGCCGTTGAAGCCTGCGATAGGTTCGGAAATTTTCAGCGGATCGATCACCATCTTCATCCCCTTGGGCGGACGCCCGCTGGTGATGGTGAACAGGATGCCACGTTCGCGCAGGCGTTCGACCGCACGGATGGCACGCGGCGTCAGGATCTTGTCTTTCGTGACCAGCGTGCCATCCACATCCGCCAGCACCAGCCTGATCTGATCGGCCGATGGTTTAACTGCATCCTGTGGCATGTTCTCTCCCTGTCATGTGCCGCGCGTTCATGCGCGGGATAGTACGAAACTTTCCATGGCAAACGCCCATCCGTCCTGCGTGTTGGGCCTTGTCACGAAACGGGCATGGGCCTTCACATTATCCGGGGCGTTGCCCATGGCGATGCTGACCCCGGCTTCCTTCAGCATGGGTATGTCGTTGTTCATATCCCCGATGCATGCCGTATTGCGGATATCAGTATCCAGCAGATGCGCCAGTTCTTTTGCCGCATAGCCCTTGTTCGCGCGCGGATGCGTAATATCAAGGTAGATGGGGGAAGACTGGTGTACGCTCGCCCCTCCGCCCAGCATGGCCGCCAGTTCACGCTCCACGCCCGGCAGGCGAGCGGGGTCCGCCGAAACGCCCATGATCTTGCCGACATCACTGTAATGCCCGGCAAAATCGTCCACCTGCACCGGGGTCGTGCGGACCACCGCGCATTCATGGTGAACCTGTGGCGTATCGGCGCGTCGCACCAGCCAGTCATGGCCGATGAACAGCCACGGCTCGACCTCGTTGGCCAGCAGGAATTCCACGGCCCGGCGGGCAACATCCGCCTCCAGCGACAGGCGTTCGCGGATCGTGCCATCGGGATCACAGATCAGCCCGCCATTCAGCCCGGCTATGGGCGTGCTGATCTTCAGTTCCTTCACGAACTGCATCATCCCGCGCGGGGCACGGCTGCTGACAAGGCTGAGCCGGATTCCCGCGCGTTCCAGATCGCGCGCGGCACTATGGGCGGCGGCTGTGATCTGGCGTTCGGGGGTAATCAGGGTGCCATCGATATCGGATACGACCAGACGGACACCATCCGCCGGGGTAACGGGTATGGACATGGGATTATCCGATCTTCAGCCAGTGGCGGTTGTCGCGGGCCAGCAGGGCGTCGGCTGCGGCGGGCCCTTCGCTGCCCGCGGCATAGGGGGCCAGTGTCCGCCCGTCCTGCCCCCAGTCCAGTATCGGCTGCACGGCCCGCCATCCGGCTTCGATATTGTCCGCGCGCTGGAACAGGGTCGCATCCCCGATCATGCAGTCATAGATCAGGGTTTCATATCCGGTGCTTGGCCCTTCGCTGAACCATTCGGCATAGTCGAACTTCATGCGCACACCGCCCAGCCTGACGGCAGGACCGGGAATCTTGGCTGAAAACTGCAGCGTTACCCCTTCGGTCGGCTGGATATGGATGACCATGATGTTGGGGGTCAGGCTTTCCACCGGCGTATCGCGGAACAGGGCATAGGGCGCGGATTTGAAGTGGATTGCGATTTCCGTCTTGCGTGCCGCCAGCCGTTTGCCCGTGCGCACGTAAAACGGCACCCCGGCCCAGCGCCAGTTATCGATCTGGAACTTCATGGCCGCGTATGTCTCGGTCAGGGAATGGGGATCGACCCCCGGTTCCTGCCGGTAACCGGGCACATCCTTGCCGCCCACGACACCAGCCGCGTACTGCCCGCGCACCACGTCCCCCGGCGCCAGGGTGTGGATGGCGTCGAGTACCTTGGTCTTCTCGTTGCGCACCGCATCGGCGTCGAATGAAATCGGGGCTTCCATCGCCGTCATGGCCAGAAGCTGCATGACGTGGTTGGGCACCATGTCACGCACGGCACCCGTACCTTCATAGAATTTCGCACGCTGTTCCACGCCCACCGTTTCGGCGGCGGTGATCTGTACGTGATCGATGTTCTGGCGGTTCCATAAGGGTTCGAAAAACCCGTTGGAAAAACGCAGCGCCAGGATGTTCTGGACCGTTTCCTTGCCCAGATAATGGTCGATACGATAGATCTGCTGCTCGTCAAGGGTGTTGAGCAGTCGTGTATTAAGCGCAATCGCCGATGGCAGGTCATGGCCGAACGGCTTTTCCACCACCACGCGGCGGAATGTGTTACGGCCTTCGGTCACCAGCCCGGCTTCACCCAGCCGGTCCACGATGGGTCCGAAGAAACGCGCAGCAACGGCAAGGTAGAAAATGCAGTTCCGCTCACCTATGGCGGCGGCAATATCCTGATAGGTCTGTTCGGTTTCAAAATCGCCCCGTACGTAGCTTATGCGCGGCTCCAGCCAGGTCCATACGTCATTACGCAGGGCCACGGCTTCCGCCCCGCGACGGGCGACGAAATCTTCCAGTGCGGCGTGCATGTTCTGGCGTAGCTGCGCATCGGTCAGATCCGCACGGTCAACCGCGATGACACTGAAACCGTCATCCAGCAGGTCGGCGCAGGCAAGATTGTAAATGGCGGGCAGCAGGAGGCGGTGCGTCAGGTCGCCGCCGCCACCAAAAATGACAAACGACCCCGGCGGACTGCGTCGGGGGGCGTTTTCCCGTCCGGCGTCGTCTACCTGCGAGACCGCAGATGCGATGATATTTTCCATTGCAATACTGTTCCTGAACTGTTTTCCGCCTGTGTTCCTCCTCCGGCTGTTCCGGGCGCAGTCATTTGATTGCTGTCTTGTGTTCTGAAACAGCCGGGGGGCCCGGATACGGATGTATCCGGGCGGACCCGGTCAGTTACCGACCGGGAACAGGGTCAGTTATTGGTGCCTTCGATGTGACCGCCAAAGCCGAAGCGCATGGCCGACAGCATCTTTTCGGCAAAGTTGTTGCCCGTGCGCGAACGGAAACGCGTGAACAGCGAGGCCGTGATGACGGGAACCGGCACGGCTTCCTCGATCGCGGCTTCGATGGTCCAGCGGCCCTCGCCCGAATCGGCAACGTCACCCTTGTAGTTGGACAGGTCCGGGTTGCCCGCCAGCGCGCTGGCCGAAAGGTCGAGCAGCCACGATGACACCACGCTGCCGCGACGCCAGACTTCGGCAATGTCCGCCATGTTCAGATCAAAGCGCTGTTCTTCGGGCAGGTCGGTGGAGTTCTTGGACTTCATCACGTCAAACCCTTCCGCGAAGGCCTGCATGATGCCGTATTCGATGCCGTTATGGACCATCTTCACGAAGTGGCCCGAACCGGCGGGACCACAGTGCAGGTAGCCCTGCTCCGCACGGGGATCAAAGCCATCCTTGCCGTCGCGGCCCGGCGTGCGCGCAATGTCGCCAATGCCCGGTGCCAGGGCGGACAGGATGGGATCGATGTAATCGGTCGCGGCCTTGGTGCCGCCGTACATCATGCAGTAGCCACGCTCCAGCCCCCACACGCCACCGGATGTGCCGACATCGATGTAATCAATGCCTTTCTTCACCAGTTCAGCGGCGCGGCGGATATCGTCCTTGTAGAAGGAGTTGCCACCGTCGATCACGATGTCACCCGGTCCCATCAGCGTACCGAGTTCCTGTACCGCCTGTTCCGTCACCTCGCCTGCGGGCAGCATGAGCCAGATCACCTTGCGGCCTGACAGCTTGCCAACCATGTCCTTGAGGCCGGTGGCCGGGGTGGCGCGACCGGCTTCGGCCTGTTCGCACACTTTCGCGGTAACGGCGGAATCGCGATCATAGGCCACCACATCATGACCGTGGCGTGTCAGGCGGATGGAAATATTGCCGCCCATCTTGCCAAGACCAACAATACCGATTTGCATAATCAAACACTCCTGAAGATGGGGTTAAGGCTGTATGCCTACCGCCTTCGTGACCATTTCCCAATGACCGTTATCAAAAACCCGCCCCTCCGGGGGAGGGACGGGTCCGTAAATGTGGATTACACCGCGCGGGCGATATCCTGGGCCAGTTTCTCAAGCCCTGATTTCAGATCGCCATGGATATGGACGCGCAGCACGCGACGCCCCCGTTCGGCCAGTACTTCCATGTCACCACGGGCCTGCGCCTCCTTCACGATGCCGAAAGTGTATTTCTCACCCGGCACGGGCAGGTTTACGGCGTCATCGCATGTGATCTGCAGGAATACGCCGGTGTCGGGGCCGCCCTTGTAGGCCTGTCCGGTCGAATGCTGGAAACGGGGGCCGAATTCCGCCGCCGTCGCCACCTTCAGCGCATCGCGCAGGCCAAGGCGGACCGTCTGTATCCATTCCCGCGTTGCGGTATCACGGTCGATATAGGCCAGCAGGGCCACGTAATCACCCGCCTTCGCACGGGCGAAATGGGCCTTCAGGATCGCATCCGCCGACGTACCGCCCTTCAGCGCCGCCGCGTTTTTCGGATCGGCATAGAAGGCAAACGGGCCATCCTTCGCAAACGGCTCGTACGGCGGCAGCTTGCCGGTTTCGTTATAGGCGGTGGTGATCTTCTTGGTTTCGATCTTCGACGCCTCGACATCGGGCTGGTTGAAGGCGTTGATCCCGATGATCGAACCCGCAACAGCGGTCGCGAATTCCCAGCGGAAGAACTCTTCCAGCACCTGACGGCGTTCGTGCAGTTCGATGGTCACGACCGGCTCACCCGCTTCGGCCAGCGCCGCGAAGGCCGCATCCTGCTTCGGGCAGGGATCTTCAGCCAGACGCAGGTAAATGAAGACCCGGTCCTTGCCATACACGTCGGGCCTGCCGATGGTCTCGTCATCGATGGGGATCAGGCCGCGGCCTTCCTTGCCCGTCGATTCCGCCAGCAACTGCTCCAGCCATGCCCCCATGTCGTAAATGCCGGGGGATGCGATGATGGTCACCTTGTCGCGCCCGAAATCGCGCGCGGCCACACCCAGCACGCTGCCCAGCACCACACCGGCATTACGCGCGGGCGGGACGGAAGCGGCGCATGACTTTTCGCCATACAGGGCGGATTCCAGCAGCAGCCTGAGCGGCAGGCCAGCGATGGCGGCGGGCACCAGCCCGAAATCGGACAGCACGGAATACCGGCCCCCGATCTGCTTTTCGCCATAGAAGATTTTCCAGAAACCGTCCTTCTTCGCCACGTCTTCCATGTGCGATCCGGGATCGGTCACGGCAACGAAGTGAGATCCGGCCCTGTCCCCCAGAACCTTCTTCGCTTCATCGAAGAAATAGGCCTTGAGGATGTTCGGCTCCAGCGTGCCGCCCGACTTGGACGAAACGATGAACAGGGTCTTGGAAATATCGATCTTTTTTTCGAAATCACGGATCTGCTGCGGGTCCGTGCTGTCGAGGACATACAGGTGCGGGAAGCCTTCATGCTTGCCGAATGTCTGGGCCAGCACTTCCGGGCCAAGGCTGGAACCACCCATGCCCAGCAGCAGCGCATCGCGGAAACCGCGTGCTTTCACTTCCGCCTGAAATTCCTCGAACTTCGACAGGGCTGCAATCTGGTCATCGGTGATGTCCAGCCATTTCAGCCAGCTTGCCTCATCCTGACCGGTCCACAATGTTGCGTCCCGGTTCCACAGGCGACGCACCTTGCCCGCCTTGCGCCATTCCTCCAGTTCCGCATCAACGGCCTTGTGCAGATCGGCAGGCAGCTTCAATGCCGTGGACGTAACCTTCTTGCCAAGGAATGCCGCCTGCTTGGCCGCGACCGACCCCAGCAGGTCGTCAAACGCGTCCGCGAAGGAAGCGACACCTTCATCAACCAGCGTCGTGGTCACGCCATCGAGGTCAAGGCCCAGACGTTCAGCTTCCGCCAGCACCTTACGTGCGCCAGCCACATCCTGCGTCAGGGTTTCAGCCACCTTGCCGTGGTCACGGAAGGCATCGAACGTGGCAGGCGGGATGGTGTTGACCGTCTCCGGCCCGATCAGGCCATCGACATACAGCACGTCGCTGAAGGACTTGTCCTTCGTACCGGTGCTGGCCCACAGCAGGCGCTGCGGATGGGCACCGGCATCGGCCAGCTTCTTCCAGCGCGGGCTTGCCGTCACTTCCTTCCAGTATTCATAGGCCATCTTGGCGTTGGCAATGGCGACCTTGCCGCGCAGCGCCTTCAGGCTGGCCGCTTCCCTGTCGCCAGCGGCGACGCGGGTATCGATTTCCTTGTCGATCTTCACATCGATACGGCTGACGAAGAACGAGGCGACGCTGGCGATGCCCTTCACGCTCTCGCCACGGGCGAGGCGTTCTTCCAGCCCGGCGATATAGGCTTCCAGCACTTTTTTGTAGGCATCGATCGAGAACAGCAGGGTGACGTTGATGCTCAGACCCTGCGCGATGGCGGCCTTTACAGCGGGAACGCCTTCGTCAGTGCCGGGAATCTTGATCATGAGGTTGCGGGCATCAACCGCTTTCCACAGACGCAGGGCCTCATGCAGCGTGCCTTCGGTATCGCGCGCCAGATAGGGCGAGACCTCAAGGCTGACATAACCGTCCACGCCCTTCGTCTGTTCATAGACGGGATAGAGCACCTTCGCCGCCGCGCGGATGTCATCAATGGCCAGCAGTTCATACAGCGTGCCCGCATCGACAATCCGGTGTTCCAGCACCGAGCGGATCTGCGCATCGTAATCCGTGCCCTGACCCATCGCCTTCTGGAAAATGGCCGGGTTGGAGGTCACGCCCTTCAGCCCGTCTTCTTCCACCAGTTTTTTCAGGCTGCCATTCTCAGTATAGGAACGCTGGATGAAATCCAGCCAGGGGGACTGATCATACCGGGCCAGTTCCTTTAGCGGATTTTCCCCACCAGATTCACGCGCAGTCATGGCTGTGCTTCCTTTATCTTCCAGCGACGCGAAAGATTTCCTGTCGCCTTACCAGTTCCTCAGAAACAGTGCAGGCAGGACCAAGGGTCCTGCCTGCTTTCGTCGTATCCTCTATTTTCCGGCCTGCCTGCGGGCGGCGGCCACGACGGCCTCCACCGTGAAGCCGAACTTGACTTCCAGCTTTTCCGCCGGGGCGGATGCCCCGAAGCCGTGCATGACGATCGTCTCACCCGCAAGGCCGGTGTAACGGTCCCATCCAAGCTGTGCCGCCATTTCCACCGCCACGCGCGCGGTAACATCCGGCGGCAGCACACTGTCGCGATAGGATTTGGGCTGGGCCTCGAACAGGTCCCATGACGGCATGGAGACAAGGCGTACCTTGATCCCGTCCGCCTTCAGTTTTTCCGCCGCCTTGATGATCAGTCCGACTTCGCTGCCCGTGGCCATAAGAATCACATCGGGACGCCCCTCGCTATCCGCAAGGATATAGGCGCCTTTTGCCAGACCTGTTGCCGGCGCATAGGTCTTGCGGCAGATGGTTGGCAGGTTCTGGCGGCTCAGCGCCAGCACGCTGGGCCGGTCGCGGATCTGGATCAACGTGCGCCACGCCTCCGCCACTTCGTTCGCATCGCCGGGGCGCAGCACGGTCACGCCCGGTGTGGCGCGAAGCTGGGCAAGCTGCTCGATGGGCTGGTGGGTCGGGCCATCTTCCCCCACGCCGATCGAATCATGCGTGAAGATATAGGTGACCGGCAGCTTCATCAGCGACGACAGGCGGATGGGCGGCTTCATGTAATCGGAAAAGATCAGGAAGCCCGAGCAGTAGGCATGGATGCCATACAGGGCGATACCATTGCTGATCGACCCCATGGCATGTTCACGCACGCCGAAATGCAGGTTGCGCCCGCCATAGGACCCGCCCCATTGCGGCGGCTGGAAATCGCCCGCGCCGTCAAAGGTCAGGTGCGTCTTGGTGGAAGGCGACAGATCCGCCGAACCACCGATCAGCCACGGATAGTTCTTCGCAACCGCATTGAGCACCTTGCCCGAGCTTGCGCGCGAAGCCACACCCTTCGCATCCGTGTCGAATACCGGGATGTCCCTGTCCCATCCTTCGGGCAGGGTGCCCGCGAAGATGTGGTCAAGCTGTGCGGCTTCATCGGGATACCGGGCGCGATAGGCCGCGAACAGTTCGTTCCATGCCTTGCTTGCGGCGGCGCCGCGCGTTGCGATCCCCTGCTGGAAATGCGCTTCGACGCCGTCGGGCACATAGAAGTTCCTGTCTTCCGGCCAGCCGTAGAATTTCTTGGTCTCGCGGATTTCTTCCACGCCCAGCGGCGCGCCGTGGGCTTCCGCCGTGCCAGCAAGGTGCGGCGCACCCCAGCCGATGATGGAATGGACGATGATCAGCGTGGGCCGCGACGTTTCGGCCTTGGCTTCCGCCAGCAGGCGGCGGAAGTCACCCGTATCGTTGGCGTCCTTCAGTTCAAGGACGTGCCAGCCATAGGCTTCGTAGCGCTTGTGCACGCTTTCGGTGAAGGCTAGGTCGGTCGAGCCTTCGATGGAAATGCGGTTGCTGTCATAGATCCATGTCAGGTTGCCAAGCTTCAGATGGCCCGCAATGGATGCGGCCTCGCTGGCTACGCCTTCCATGTTGTCGCCATCACCGCACAATGTGTAGATGTGATGGTCAAACAGCTTAAAGCCGGGGCGGTTATAGCGTTCGGCCAGCCATTTTTCCGCAATCGCCATGCCGACGGAGTTGCCGCAGCCCTGACCCAGCGGGCCGGTCGTGGTCTCGACACCGGCGGTATGGTGATATTCCGGATGACCGGGGGTGAGCGAGTCGAGCTGGCGGAACTGCTCAAGGTCTTCCAGCGTCAGGGCCGGGCCGTTGCCCGGCGCCTTCCCCGGACGCACATCGCGGATACCGGCAAGGTAGATCAGCGAATACAGCAGCATCGACGCGTGCCCGATCGACAGCACGAAACGGTCGCGGTTGGGCCATAGCGGTTCGGCGGGATCATAGTTCAGCACGTCGCGCCACAGCGTATAACCAACGGGGGCGAGCGCCATGGCTGTGCCGGGATGGCCGGAATTCGCCTTCTGCACCGCGTCCATGGACAGCGTGCGAATCGTATTGATGCACAGCGTATCGATATTGGCAGGCATGCTGCCGCCTCCTTCTGGTGCCATCGGGGGAGATGTAAACACGGAACGCATAAAAACCGGCCTCCTTACAGCCATGGTTGATATCCGGGTCAGGCCGGGCAGGACACAGGGGGCCGGACAACCTTTCTTGCTCTTCTTTCCGCAACCACCCGCAGCCTGTCGCCCGCAGGCCACAGAATGGGGGACACGGGGCCAAAAGGCTCTTGACGGCACGCACCTTCTCACGACCTTGGGGCCGGAACAAGCCATCTCATCAAGCCGTTACCAGCGCCATTCGTCCCGGTATCCCCTGCCCTGCTTCCCGGTAGTACCAGCGTATGGTCGGTTATCGGGTTGCACGGGGCCGCCAGAGGGGCCGGATTTGACACGGCGGCGCGGCCCCTTTCTCCTGTCCATCCAGAACGCGCAGGCACCATGGAGATCGCGCATGAAGCCGCTGCCCCACAGCGATCACACGGACGGAACACGCTTTTTCAACCCGCCTTACCTTCGCCGCGAAACGGCCGGAAGCAGCCGTATCCGGCCACTTTCCATCCTGAAATGGCAGTGGAACCGGCCGAAATCGGACTGGCCTTCATGGATCGAAAATCCCCACCCCACGGGCGACCCGCATGCTGGTGTGCCACACGGCGGCGTACAACTAACATTTATCGGACACAGCACCTTCCTGATCCGGATGCCCCGTCCCGACGGGACGATAACGACCATCCTGACGGACCCGATCTTCTCACAACGTTGTTCCCCGCTGTCCTTTCTGGGGCCACGACGCGTGCGCGCGCCGGGACGCCAGCTTGCGGATCTGCCGAAGGTGGACATCGTGCTGGTCTCACACGCCCATTACGACCACATGGACCTGCCCAGCCTGCGCGCGCTGGCACGCCGGGGCGACGACCCGCTGGTCATCACACCGCTACAGAACGCCCGTTTCCTGCGTAAGACCGGCCTTCGCCGTATCATGGAACTGGACTGGTGGCAGGCTGTCAGCAGTGCGGGCGTGCAGATCACCTGCACGCCTGCCGTGCATGGCGCGGCCCGCACGCCTTTTGATCACAACAAAAGTCTGTGGGGCGGGTTCATGCTGCGTGACGAAACTGGCCACCAGCTCTTCTTCGCCGGGGATACGGCGCATGGCCGCCACTGGGCGCTGATCCGGGAACGGCTGGGCGCGCCCGATATCGCGCTGCTGCCCATCGGGGCCTATGCCCCGCGCGCGCTCATGGCCAGCGTGCATGCCACGCCCGAGGAAGCCGTATCCGGCCTGCGCGAACTGGAAGCCGGACGGGGAATCGGCATGCATTTCGGCACTTTCCGCCTGACCGACGAACCGATGGATGAGCCGGTCCACCGTCTGGCGCAGGCCCTGCGTGACAGGGGCCTGCCGCCCGATACCATGGGCGTGCTACAACATGGGGAATGCCGCAACATGACATGGTCCCCACCCGAGCGGGCATGATTGCCCGATGTTCTTTTCAGCCGAACCATCCTATGATGCACAGGCTCCAGGCGGAACGGCCCCCCGTTTTCCGCAAACCGACCAGCGAGACAGGCATATGAGCAATACAACCGCCAGCGACACCCCTGCCGCCGCACCCGAATCCTTCAGCACCGCGGAAATCGAGGCCCTGTTCCTGTCCGCCGCGCGCGACGGGCAGACGGATCTTGTAAACGAATTCCTTTCCGCGGGCATAAACCCCGATACACGCAACGACAAAGGCTACACGGCCCTGATCCTGGCCGCCTATAACGGCCATGCCGAAACCGTGCGCGCCCTGCTGGCCGGTGGCGCTGCCCCCGACCTGCAGGATGACAAGGGGGCGACCGCGCTGGCTGGTGTCGCCTTCAAGGGCGACCTGCCCTGCGCCCGGGTACTCGTGGAATATGGCGCGGGCATCGACACACCCAATTTTGTGGGGCGCACGCCGCTGATCTTCGCGGTGATGTTCAACCGCGATTCCATGGTCCCCTTCCTGCTTGAACACGGCGCCAATCCCGACCTGCGGGACGGGGAGGGAATCAGCGCGCGCATCTTCGCAACACGGCAGGGCAAGACGGCCCTGCTGGCGGCGATGAACCGCGCCCCGGATGCTGCCGCCACGCAGGCCTGATCCCTACGCCTTCCCCCCTTTATGCGCCGCCATATCGCGTTATGGTGGCGCATATTTTTTTGCCCCTGTTGATCTGGAATTTTCCCTGATGAGCCGTTTCTGGAGTCCTGTCGTCCACACCCTGACCCCGTATGTACCGGGGGAGCAGCCCAGACTGGCCAACCTGATCAAGCTGAACACCAATGAATGCCCGTACGGCCCATCGCCGAAGGTCATCGCGGCGCTGAAAGCGGCGGTGGACGACACGCTGCGCCTTTACCCCGACCCGACCGCGCAGGCGCTGTGCGCCACGATCGCGCAGGACCATGACGTACCAACCGATCATGTATTTGTCGGCAATGGCTCGGACGAAGTGCTGGCCCACGCCTTCCAGGGGCTGCTCAACCACGAAAACCCGCTGCTTTTCCCCGACATCACTTACAGCTTCTACCCCGTCTATTGCGGCCTGTACGGCATCCGGCACGAGACGGTGCCGCTGGATGAGGCGATGCGCATCGACATCGCCGATTACCGCAGGCCGTGCGGCGGCATCATCATTCCCAACCCCAACGCCCCCACCGGCATAGCGCTTGACCTGTCCCGTATCCGCGCCCTGCTGGATGAACACCCCGATGCGGTGGTGGTGGTTGATGAAGCCTATGTCGATTTTGGCGCGCAGACGGCGATTTCGCTGGTTACGCAGTATCCCAACCTGCTGGTGGTGCGCACGCTGTCCAAATCCAGCGCGCTGGCCGGGCTGCGCGTGGGTTATGCCATTGGCCAGCCTGATCTGGTTGCCGCCCTGACCCGCGTAAAGGACAGCTTCAATTCCTATCCGCTGGACCGTCTGGCGCAGGTGGGCGCCATTGCCGCGATCGAGGACCGGGAATGGCTTGCAAAGACCACCGGGAAGATCATAAGCTCACGCAACAGGCTGACCGACAGCCTGGGAAAGATGGGGTTTGAGGTTCTGCCGTCGCAGGCAAATTTCATATTTGCCCGACACCCGGACCGTGATGCGGCATATCTGGCGTCTGCCCTGAGGGAACGGGCGATCATCGTGCGTCATTTCCGGACCCCGCGTATCGCACAATGGCTGCGCATCAGCATCGGCACCGACGCCGAATGCGATGCCCTGGTAACAGGACTGGCCGACGTGCTTGCGCAGAACGGGGGCTAGCCCCCGGTTCATCACACACTGCACCCGCTGCCCCGCCCACAGGCGGGCTACGGGTCAGTACGTGCTGTCCACCTTTCCACATATGGTTAACAACTCATTTCCTGGACCCGAGGTCCACAGGATACCTGATCATGCGCGCATTCCACGGACAGATGTCCGACAACCAGCCGATCCGTCGCACGCTTCCTGAAAAGCAGAAGCAACTGCGCGACCTGCGCGAAACGCTGGCTTCCATGAAATCGCATACATCGCCCGCCCTGCGCGAAAGCGTGCAGAAACGCATCCGCCAGCTTGAAAGCGAAATCAGCGCAGCCCCGGCGCTAAAGACCGGGGAACAGCGCAATACCCCCCGCCCCGGCGGCACGGACCGGCCGCGCAGCCCGCGCAGGCGGCCTGAACGCAGCATCTGAACAGACAGGAAAAAGGCCGGCCCCATGGGGACCGGCCTTTTTCATGCCCTGTCGCCTCATATTTCCGCCCTATGGTTCATCGCATCGGTGCGTCACTGCCTGAAAACATACGGTTGACAGGTGAGCGTTTCCGGATGCCGCCTTTTTTCAAGAAGACTGTGTTTTTTTGGAATCTTTTTGAAAAAATCCTCACCAGAAACTTCGGCTATTGCCCGGTTTCCGTCCATACGACCGGTTGCGCCAGCCTGCGGGAAAGTCGCCCTGAACGCCAGCATTTCAGGCTGAGCCTGTCACCTCACCTGCAACCTTGAGGACAATAAAAAACGGGCCTGTCTTGCGGCAGACCCGTTTTCCACCCGTATCGGAACACCCGACCGGATCAGGATTCATGATGGATCAGTGACCAAGCGTCACTTCTTCCGCCACATCACCGCGTGCAGCAGCGGCGTCAATGTAACGACGGGCTTCGGGCGAGACGGTCAGCACCAGCGTCATCAGGGCCGAGGCAACATACAGGCCGGAGAAGATCCAGATGATCCCCTCGATCCCACGCCAGCTTTCAAACCACGTCACAATGGCCGGACCAACCCATGTGCTGGCACCGGCACCCAGACCCAGGGCGGACAGGGCGGCAGCCTTTTCCTTCGGGCAGATCTGCGGCACCAGGCCGGACAGCGGCACGAAGGCGGCAATCGTCGCGCCATACAGCGCACCCATGGCAGCCGCGATGGGGAAGTTGCCGGGGAACATCTGCGGCACATAGTAGAACAGCGGCACGGTGATCGCAGCACCCACGCAGCCGAACAGGGCAACAACGGTGCGGTGACCCAGACGGTCAGCCGTGATGCCGGACACAAGGTTCACCAGAATGTTCGACAGGAAGATGATCGACAGAAGCTGCAGCCACTGCGACAGCGAGAAGCCGATCACCTTGGTGAAGAACGCCGGCATGATGACCAGGAACGCATATTCGGACGACGTGTTGATGGTCCGCACGATCATGGCGACAAACGTCTTGGGCTCACGCCACAGGATGCTGATCGAACTGAAGAAGATCGTGCCGGGCTTCGTGCCCACCGGGGCAAGGCGGCGGGAACCGATGGGCTCACGCGTCATCAGCAGGGCCAGCAGGCCACCGAACATGACCAGCGCCAGCGAGGACCAGAACGTCGCCATTTCGCCAATCAGCGGAATGGAGAAGCTGGCGAACAGCGAACCCAGCGTGGGCAGCCCGCCGGAAAAGGCGAACCAGAACCAGCCCGCGGCCGAGCCAAGCTGACGCGGCGGGGTCGCGGCCGCGATCCAGACCAGGAAGCCATAGGTGAACAGCGGATAGCCAAAGCCACGCATGGTATAGGCGGCCAGCATGATGGGATAGCTGTTGACGGCCACGCCGAAGGTCAGGAAGACGACCTCGAACACGCCCCAGATGGCAAGGCCGATCCACATGACCCGCTTGGGGCCCCACAGATCGGACAGCGGCCCCGATGCCCATGAGGACAGCGAGACGGTCACACCATAAATGGTAAACAGCAGCGCGGTATTGCGCGATGAAATGCCCTGCCCCTCCAGATAGGGGGCCAGATAGCCGGCCTCCACCCCATCACCGATCATGAAGAACAGCAGGCCGACAAAACCCCAGAACAGGGGTGCCGGAATGCCAAGCCGGTCAGCGAAGGACGTTGATTCGGACAGATTGTCTGTCTGTTTCAAGGGGAGATACTCCTCTTTCACAGGCAGCCGACACGAAGATGAGGGGCTCCACCTCATTGCGGAGCGTCGATGCAGGCTGCGTCCGCACAATCCGGGCCTTGCCCGGAACTCCAGTGCGGAACCTCAGTTTCATAAGGTCGGGCATGCGGGCGCCCGGGCCGGTTACAGCAGGGAAAACGTGGCGCGGATTTCAGCGCCGGACCAGCAGCGCATCGGGCTGGAAAAGCGCTTTCCCCTCTATGTCACCGACAGAATTCGTCAATCCAGCAGGAAAACGTGCCCTGTGGCACGACTTTCATTACAAATTGATGAAAAAACACAAAAACGTGCCGAATAGCCGGTACGATTATGTGATCTCTCACCGCCAGAAAGACCATTAATTGAACAGATATACAAAATCGTTGCAGTTTCGAACGATTTCACAGTGATGCGATAGTTTCCAACCTCCGCCAAAGCGCAAAAAATATATTCAGTGGGATCAATCTATACTCAAAAAACCGCATGAATGTAAGGGAATTCTCAAATTTTTGACGCAATTCCCGTTTGTCCCTTATTATATCAGAAGATTCTGGATCACATTTTGCGCAGACCTTGCATGCGCCCAGCGTCTGGACCATCTTTCATAACGGATGGGTTCCTGTCATAGTCTCCTCCCGCTCCCGCCTGTCCGGCGGGGCCTCACTCCCGCATGCGGCTGCCGTTGCCTGCCGCATCACCCATGCCGGGGATATGGACAAACGGAACGGTCACGGTGAACATCAACCCGTCTCTACGCCTTGCCGCACTGCCGATCGCGTTACTGCTTTCTTACCCGCTGCTATGCGCGCCCGCCCATGGGCAGAGCCTGTCGGTGCAGAAAGTCCAGCGCGCGCTGGATGTGCTGCGACTCAAGCCGGATCTGGCCAGTCAGGCATGCCTCGACAAGCTCGATGACCTGCACAAGATGGAAAAGATTATCGAGGAAGCAGGCGAAAGCGCACATAACCCCAACCTGTCGCTGGCGCATGACGTGATGACGTCCGATTATGAGGACGCGACGGAAACCTGTGTCCCCGATGCCGCCAAATTCTGCGAAGCACCCGGTTCGTCCGCCAGCGCGAACCAGAAGAAACTGTGCAATGCGCTTGATGCGGTGATGTCGGTCGATGGTTCGGATGAAGGGGAGGAAGTCATTTCCGCCCCGCAGGGCACGTCAAGCGACTGACGGCCCCACGGTCCGGGCGCGTCAGGGAAGCTGCGCGATCAGGCGCAGCCCCTCCGCATTGCCCAGAACGGCGGATTTTTCCGCACGGTTGAGTTCACGCACCGCCGTTTCCACATCAGGGGCCTCGCGCAGTTTCAGCAGCCCGACCAGCAGGGCCGGATTGATCGGGTCGCCCTTGCGGCGTGGCGGCGGCAGCATGATTTCATGCACCCGCAGCAGCCCCGCCCGCGCCCGCAGGGCGGCAATGGCTTCCTGCACCGGATGGCCCGCCATCTGGTCCATATAGGTCACGGCCTCGTTCAGAACCGAAGGCGGTGCGGTTTCTTCGGGTATCAGCAGCAGGCGGACGCGACGGAATGCCTGTCCCACCGCAACGCTTCCGGTCAGCACGGCCAGCGGAATGGCGCAGACCAGCCCAAGGGTTACCGGCAGCATCCACAGGAACAGCGGCAGCGAGACGCTCCATGCGGCGGCGGCCAGTGCCAGACCCAGTATGGTATGGAGCATGTACAGCCGCACATTGGCCATGATCTGCAGGCCGCCCGCATCGCGCCGCTGGGCGTTCCAGCCGGAATCACGCCCCATCAGGATGGAAAGGACGCCCCCGGTCTGGATCATCATGGCGATGGGGGCCAGCAGGCCGCCCACCAGCGTTTCAGCCACAATGGATGCGGCCGCGGCAATCGCGCCCCCACAGCCGCGCCGCAGCGGCCCGTCCAGCAGCAGCAGGACATAAGCAAGCAGTTTGGGCGCCAGCAGCACGAACATGGTACCCAGGAACATGTATTCGGCCTGCACCGGGTCAACATGCGGCCAGTGGGGATAGAGCAGCTTGGTATCCCCAAAATATTCCGGCTTGTAGAACCGGTTCTGCAGCGAAACCACGATGCCCACCAGCAGGAAGACCAGCCACAGCGGCGACGTGACATAAGACCCGATGCCCATGAGCATGTGCATGCGGCTGATCCAGTGCAGGCCCCGGGCGGATATCACCTTGGCATGCTGCAGGTTGCCCTGACACCAGCGCCGGTCGCGGATGGCGATATCGGTCAGGGAGGGCGGGCTTTCCTCGTACGATCCGTGTAGCGCCGGAACCATGTGGATTGCCCAGCCACCCCGGCGCATGAGGGCGGCTTCGACAAAATCATGGCTCATGATCGCCCCGCCAAACGGCTTGCGGCCCGGCAGGTGCGGCAGTGCGGCCTGTTCGGCAAAAGCCCGGGTGCGGATGACCGCGTTATGCCCCCAGTAATTCCCTTCCGATCCATGCCACCATGCGATCCCGTGGGCGATCAGCGGGCCATATACACGTCCGGCAAACTGCTGCATGCGGGCGAACAGGGTGCGCCCGTTCACGATCACCGGCAGGGACTGGATCAGCCCCACGCCGGGATTACGCTCCATGGCGGCGGTCAGCCGCACGATCACGTCGCCTGACATGATGCTGTCGGCGTCCAGCGTGATCATCTGCTGGTAGGCTGCGCCATAGCTGCGCACCCACTGCGCGATGTTCCCGGCCTTGCGGTCGGTATTGACGGCACGGCGACGGTAAAACAGCCGCCCGCCCCACCCCGTCGCACGGCACAGCGCCATATAGGCGGCTTCTTCCGCCACCCATACGTCCGGATCGGTGGTGTCGGAGAGGATGAACACGTCAAAGGCGCGTTCCTGCAATGTGGCGCTCAGACTGTCGATGGTGGCGCGCAGGCCCGCCATGACCCGGCCGGGGTCCTCGTTATAGGTGGGCATGAGCAGCGCCGTGCGGCTGGACAGGCGCGGCAGCGGCCCGGTGCGCTCGATCCCCAGCCCCAGACCACCATGGTTGAGCATCGACCAGAACCCGGCAATGGCCGAGGTAAATGCCAGCCCGATCCATAAAAACAGCACGACGAACAGCACCAGCATCACCATGCCGGCAACCGAACGCTGCACGGCATTGAACACCAGATCCATTTCATAACCGGCAAGCCCGGTCATGACGACGGCGCCCCCGATAACCAGCAGACGCCGCAGGTGGATCAGCTTCCACTGGCTGACCGGCACACGACCACGCCCATGCAGGTCCGGTTCATCCGCCAGCGCATGAACGGGCATGTCCAGCGGTGCCGCAGGTGGCAGCGCCGCCCAGCCCTGCGGCAGAAGGGTGGACGGCGCTGCCACCTGCGGCCCGGACGGAGGAACTTCCCCTACGGCGTCCATCGATACACCCATTCTTCCGATACGGGGCCGTTGTCATCGGCCAGCACGCAGTTCAGTTCAGCCACCTTTGCATCGCCGGGCGCGAACTCGAACGTACTGCGCCAGCCATGGATGGGGGGAACCGGTTCGACCACCACATTGCGTATCTCCCCAGCCGAAGTGCGACACTGCAGGTGGAAATGCGGATTTTCGGGCAGGTGGTCGAACGGTGCGCCGACAAAGTCGAGATCGAAGAAACGGGTATGCGAATCATCCGTCGACTCACCCACGCGGGTTGCCGCGATACGGGCAAGCCGCGTGGGCCAGGGCGTGTCCCAGCCCCAGTACATGCGATAGGTGAATATGTATTCCCGTCCCGCGGTCAGGCCATCCTGCGGACGCCAGAAGGAGACGATGTTGTCATTCACCTCATTGGGTGTGGGGATCTCGACAAGATCGACGGCACCGGCACCCCAGTCGCCTATCGGTTCGATCCACAGGGAAGGCCGCTTTTCGTAATTCAGGGCCACGTCCTCGAAATCCGTAAAGGCCCGCTTGCGCTGCATGAGGCCAAAACCATGCGGCCTGACATCGCTGAAGGCCGAGAACTGCAGATCACGTGGATTGCGTAGCGGCCGCCACAACTGCTGGCTGCTGCCCGTCCACATCAGCAGGCCCTCGCTATCATGCGCGGCGGGACGCCAGTCATCCACGCGCGCGCGGTCGTTCGCATCGAAATAGAACATGCCCGTAAGTGGAGCGATCCCGGATTCCGCAAGGGTCTTGCGCGGATACAGGTAGGACTGGACATCGAATACCGTGGTCTCGCCGGGGCGGATGGTAAAACGGAACGCACCGGCAAGCGATGGGCTGTCCAGCAGCGCATGAACGACCACGCTGTCCACCCCCGCCTTGGGCTTTTCCAGCCAGAACGCGCGGAACAGGGCAAATTCCTCACCCGCCGGATCGCCTGTGCCATTGGCGAAGCCGCGTGCCGACAGACCGTAATTCTGTCCCTTCGCCACGGCGCGGAAATAGGATGCGCCGAGGAAGACGCAGAATTCCTCCATGACGCCGGGCGTGTTGATCGGCGCGCGCAGCCGCAGCCCCGCAAAGCCGATATCGTCACTCACCCGCAGGGCAGGATCGTTATAGGTAAACATGTCCGGGTTGAAGGTGATGGGACGGGACTGTCCGTCAATCACCTCGTTCATTTCGATCCGGGGGGCGTACAGATAGCCACGGGGAAAGAACTCGACATCGAAGCCCAGATTCTCGCCATGCCACAATGCCTGTTCCGAACGGAAAGCCATGGAACTGTACTGATCGAAATTCAGGTTACGCAGCGGGGCAGGCAGGGTCTGTGAAGGCGGCTGGTAAGCCTGCTGTGAAAGCTGGTGCGCCAGCGTACGCACCGTGGTGGAGTCAAAGTTACCGCTTTCAGCCGCACCGGCAGGTCGTGCCGCCCCCATACCCACCAGAGACAGGGCAGACAGGGCGGTACCCGCTTTCATGAAATCACGTCGTAACACTGAGTTGAACTCCAGTTCATTTTTCTTATTTAACGCGCTGACACACTATTCTTGTTTATTGGTAAAGCCGGGGCGGTAATACGTGTGATCGTGACAGCTTATGGCTTTTTCACGGCGGGGATGAACACATGCCCGCCAATGTTTCAAGCGGTCCCGCGGCAGCGGCGCGGGCCGCATCCTCTATTTCCCGGTACAGGCGCAGCACCGTTTCCCCTTCGGGCGAAAGGCCCGCACCACCCCCACCACCGGGGCGGGCAGACACCAGGGGATGCGTGAAGGCGGTGTTCATCGCCTCGACCAGCAGCCATGCCCTGCGATATGACATGCCCATCGCCCGGGCGGCGGCGGAAATGGACCCCGTCTCGCCAATCTGTTCCAGCAGCCTGATCTTGCCGTGCCCCAGCAGCGGGTTGCCATTTGCGTCAAGCCGTATTGTCAGGCGCATTTTTGTCATGGTTTTCCGTACTCCCGCCGGCAGCTATATCATCCGTCCCTTCTACCGGAAACGGCTTCTTCTGGAACGGAATTTTCCCCCATGTGCCCATCCATCCCCTCCACCGGACCGACCACGATACCCCCCGCGAACCCATGGCGGCCCATGCGGGCTGACGATCTGGATGGCGTTGTCGCGGTGGCGGCACAACTCCATCCTGACTACCCCGAGCGGCGCGACGTGCTGGATGAACGCCGCAGGCTATGTCCGTCCGGATGCCTGATTCTGCCCGATGCGCGCGGCAATCCGGGCGGATATGTTCTGAGCCATCCGGGGCGCGTCGCATCTCCGCCCGCACTGGATACGTACCTCCATACCCTGCCTGAACAGCCCGATTGCTGGTACATCCATGACATCGCCATCCTCCCCGCCCTGCGCGGGCAGGGTGCGACACGGGACGCATTACAAATCGTTACAGGGCGGGCCCGCCAGCACGGACTGCACTGGCTGGCACTTATGGCGACACCGGCCGCGCGTGGATTATGGACGCATCTGGGCTTCACCCCCATTGCGGACATCCCGCCCCATATCGCCGCGACCTATGGCAGCGAGGCCTGCCCGATGCGCAGGCCCCTTTCCCCCGGCACATAAGCGGGGGATAAAACCGGATCACACCGGAAGCACGGCGCGCAGTCCTTTGTCGCGGATGGCCTTGCGGGCTGCAACCACCGCTGCGTCCAGCGCCGTGGTGTCCATGTCACGCCAGCCGTCAAAGGCAGGCAGGGCAAGGGCCGCGGCAAGGTCATCGGCGCGAACCAGCGCCAGATCCTTCTCATTCAGCGTCGGTTCGACCGGCTTGTACGCCTGCCCCTTCTCATCATGTCCGCGCAGCATTTCCAGATAGGCGGCAATGCCGAAGGCAATACGCTCAAGCGGCCGCCCGCTGGTCAGTGAACGACGCACCGTATCGGTCCAGAACACACGCACCTTCGATGCACCATCACTGCAGATGCGCAGAAGCGTGTCAGCCACCGACGGATTGGAGAACCTGCTGAGCAGACGCTGGCGATAGGCATCCAGATCGACACCTTCCGGCGCATCGATCTGCGGCATGGCGTCCTGCATCCAGTATGCGTTGACCAGACGTTCCAGATCCGCGTCCTGCACCGTTTCATGCGCGTAGCGGTAACCCAGCAGCAGCCCGGCCGAACCCAGCAGCAGATGCGCGGCATTGAGCATGCGCACCTTCACCTGCTCGTAACCGGCAACGTCATCCACGAACTCCACACCGACCTTTTCCAGCGCCGGGCGGCCATTGCAGAATTTGTCCTCCAGCACCCACTGGCTGAAATCCTCGGCCAGGACGGGCAGTTCATCATCCAGACCGCTGCCCTTGTTCAGCGCCTTGCGGGTCGCGTCATCGACGCCGGGGGTGATGCGATCCACCATGGCGCAGGGGAAGGTCACGTTGGCGTCGATCCATGCGGCCAGATCCGCATCCAGCGCGCGTGCGTACCCGACAAAGGCCTCATGCGCGACATGGCCGTTACTGCGCAGGTTGTCACAGGACAGCACGGTAAACGGCGCAATCCCCGCATCCCGCCTGCGGCGCAGGGCTTCCACCACGTAACCGAACACGGTGGCGGGGGTGCCCGGGTTTTCCAGATCGGCACGGACGGCAGGGGTATCGAGGCGGAAGCGCCCCGTTTCCTCATCGATGTTGTAGCCGCCTTCGGTAATCGTCATGCTGACGATTCGCGTCTGCGGATCGGCAAGGCGGGTCAGCACGGCTTCGGGATTGGCGGGGGCAAGCAGGTATTCGCGCAACGCCCCGATCACGCGCACGCTGCGCGCGCCATCGGCGGTCACATCCGTCAGGGAATACAGGCAGTCCTGTTCCTGAAACGCCTTCGCCTTGGCCTCGCCGCGTGCGCCGCCACCAAGGCCCACCCCGACAATGCCCCATTCCGACTGCCCCGGCAGGGCGAGACATTTATCCACGTACCAGGCTTCATGCGCACGGAAGAAATTGCCAACACCAAAATGAACGATCCCTCGTCCCACCTCCGCCGGTTGGTAACCCGGCGCCTGCACGCCAGCGGGAAGATGATTCAGGGTTGTTTCATTCAGCATGGTGTCTTTTGAACTCCTGTTTATGTCTGTTCGCGCGGCAGCCCTATCGCTTCACCGGCACGCTGGCGCCCGGTGGCCCGAACGAAACCTCGGCCAGAACCGGGTCTCCCGCAGGGGGGAACGGACTTTCGTCGGTCTGCCCATCAGACCAGATATTGCACACGGCAAGCCGCATATCGGCGTGCAACAGTCCCAGGGCAAAACGCATGACGGGGGTCCAGTGTTCCCCTGCCTGACGCTCCAGCCGGTCCACAATGTCGCGCATGCCCTCATCCGCAGGGGCATGGCCACGGCGGCTGGCCGCCAGCGCATCGCAGCGATCGGCCATCTGGCCCAGTATCTGCGCCAGCATGTCGCGCTCATGTTCGAGCATGTCGCCCGTACGGGCGGTTTCACCTTCAACCGCCGCGCGTGCGATAAAGATAGCATCCGCACGGACCCGACGCAAAAGTCCCGGCAGGCGGGCCACCAGCGGGTCATGCCGCGCAAGGGTGCCGGGATGTTCGACCTCGGCTTCCTGCACCCCGTCGTTGATGTCCTGCAACAGGGTGCGGCACATCACATCCGCCGTGGCCAGCGCATCATAATCGGGATGCTGGTGCAGGGCGCACGAAACCAGATCGGCCAGCCTGCGCAGCAGGCTGGCGGAATTGGTCAGCACTTCGCGCCGCGCCTCGTTCCGCAGGACGAAGAACGAGACCGCAAACGACACCACAACCCCGGTCATGATCGAGGCGATACGTTGCAGGGGCCGCGAAAACGGCGCGCCGCTGGATGGAAACAGCAACACCACCATCAGGGTTACGATCGCCACCCGCATCTTGGGTCGCAACGCCACCAGAACGGCCAGCGGCATGAGCATCACCCAGAACACCACGAACAGGGAAAACCCATACCACTGTTCAAGCGCGATGGCCGACATACCGGCGGCAGCCCCGATCAGGGTGCCGACAATCTGTTCGCGCCCGGTGGAAAGGGTCTGGGTCAGGCGCGTCTGGGTAATGACGATGACGGAGGTGATAAGCGCCCAGACCGGTTCGTCCAGATGGATCATGGCCGCAACGATGCCGGACAGGACGAGCGAGACGCTCATCCGCACCACCTGCCGCCATGTGCCCTGCTGCATGATCGAATGCAGCAGGATTTTCATGCGTGCGTGCATGTGCGATCAGTGCCCGGGATTATCCGGCAGGGGAAAGGGCACCCAGCGCAGGCCATCGGCATTCTGCACAAGGAACAGGACCGTCTTGCGATGCACGGCACGCGCGGCATCAAGCTGGCGACGCAGGTCGGCCGGCGCGTTGACGGCGGACTGCTGCACTTCCGTCACCACATCACCGGGGCGCAGGCCCCTTTCCGCAGCGGGGCTGTCCTCGGTCACGCCGGTTACCAGCACGCCTTTCTGCCCTTCGGCCATGTTGTATTTCTGCCGCGCGATGTCGTCGATCTCGCCCACGGTGAAGCCCATGCCCGTTACGGCCACGCTGCCCTGCGCCGGTTTTTTCGCGGCCGCATGGTCGGGATCGTCCTTGGCGGCCTTTTCTTCGGGCAGGGCGCCAATGGTGATGGCGACATTCGTCTGCTGGCCTTTGCGCCACACGCCCAGATGCGCGACACTGCCACCCGCAAGCTCGGCCACCAGCCGGGGCAGTGCGCGGCCATCAATATCCTTGCCATTCAGGCTGACGATCACATCGCCGGTCTGCAGATGGGCCGCGGCCGCGGGTCCCTTGGGTTCGACACCTGCGATCAGCGCGCCATGGGCGTTCTGCAGGCCCAGCCCGTCGGCGATTTCCTGCGTCACGTCCTGAATGCGCACACCGATCCACCCGCGCGTGACGGTGCCATGATGGCGAAGCTGTTCGATGATGCCCCGCGCCTCGGCGGAGGGGATGGAGAAGCCAATCCCGATCGACCCGCCCGAAGGGGAGAAGATGGCTGTGTTGATCCCGATCACCTCACCGCGCAGGTTGAACAGCGGGCCACCGGAATTCCCCTTGTTGATGGGGGCGTCCGTCTGGATGAAATCATCGTACGGCCCCTGTTCGATATTACGCCCGCGTGAGGAAATGATCCCCGCCGTAACCGTGCCGGACAGGCCGAACGGATTGCCGATGGCCAGCACCCAGTCCCCGACCCGTGCATGGTCGCTGTCGCCAAAGGGCACGGCGGGCAGCGGTTTGGGGCTGTCCACTTTCAGCACGGCCAGATCGGTCCGGTCGTCATGACCCAGCAGCCGCGCCTTGAGCACGGTATTGTCCTGCAGCGTAATGGTGATCTGGTCGGCATGGCGCACGACATGGTTGTTGGTCACGATCACGCCGGAAGGGTCGATGATGAAGCCCGAGCCCAGCGCCTGCATCTTGCGCGGCGGGGCGTTGGGGCTGTCCTGCCGGTTCATGAAATCGTGGAAAAACTTCTCGAACGGCGAGCCTTCGGGGAAGTTTGGCACCTGCGGCGTGCTGTCACCGTCATCGCCGCCTTCATCATCGTCCTCGCCGGGACGGACCATCTCGGTGGTGGAAACATTGACAACCGCAGGCAGCAGCCGTGCCGCCAGATCGGCAAAGCTGTCGGGCATGTTGCGTCCTTCACCCGGAAGGTGAAGCGGTGTCGCGGATGCCGGGGCAGGCGCGGGCGCGGGATCGGCCGCATACGCGGCGCCGTTGGCCCCCAGTGTCGTAAGCAGCCCCATGGCAAGGCAGGATCGGGAAAACGCAGCGGCACGGAAAGACATGGGGCACATACATCCTGCTTAACGGGATTGAATGGCGTACCTATACCACGCCCGTCACCGGCACGGAAACCACGCCCTCAGTTACGGCATAACGGCGCGGCCGCGTGCAGGTCGTCCGGTTTCGGCTGCGGCGGGGTGCGGGCGGCCACGCGCGCGCGTTCCTTCATCCGCGCCACGGCCAGCAGCACCACGAACCCCACCACGTTGACGGCCACCTGCATCATCCATCCGGTGCCAAAACTGGTCAGCACCAGACGGCCATACAGGTCGATGATCGTACCCATGGTAAAGATTTCCAGCGAATGCCGCCCGAACAGCGCCATAAGC
This sequence comes from Komagataeibacter sp. SM21, assembly GCF_041402665.1. Taxonomy (NCBI): domain Bacteria; kingdom Pseudomonadati; phylum Pseudomonadota; class Alphaproteobacteria; order Acetobacterales; family Acetobacteraceae; genus Komagataeibacter; species Komagataeibacter sp. SM21. The sequence continues at coordinate 38,656 of NZ_JBGLOV010000008.1, read as the reverse complement.
TGTCCTCCACGCGTATTCGCCAGCCGCGTCGCCCCGTGTGAGGACTGAACCAGATAGAACACCGCCAGCACGTCAACCAGACGCCACGGCGAAAGGATCATCTTGTCCGGTACCGCCATGACGACGGGGCGCAGGTCATGAAAACCCCACTGCGTCCACGGAAAGGACTGCACGCCTGAAAAGACCAGATACATGGCGCATCCCCACGCCAGCAGGCGCGAACGCGGCAGGCTGCCATCGTGCTGGCCCGCCACACGCGCGGCACATACCCCCAGCACGAACAGGAACTGCCATGCCAGCGGGTCAAAGAACCATCCGTCAGGGTCAAGCCAGTTGGGAAAGTTCAGCCGGGGGTTGATATTGACCACCAGCCATACCAGCCCGCTCAGCCCCAGCACCACGGCGGTCCCCGCCCGGCGCAGCAGCACGTAAAGCGGCGCGAACCCCAGCAGAAGCACGATATACAGCGGCAGGATATTCAGGTTGCCCGGCAATGCGACCAGCGACAGCACACGCCATACCGAATCCAGCCCATGCGCCAGTTCGGGTTCCAGAAAATCAACAGGAACGGGCCAGAAATTCCGCCATACGCGAATGGTGGCGACACAGACCACCACCATCACGATCTGGAATACATATAGCTGCCAGCACCGCCGCCCGATCCGCGCAAGGACGGTGGGCACCGGCTTTCTGGCAAACCCGCGCCCGTAGGCCAGCCACGACGCATAACCCGCCAGCAGCACGAACACCTCCGCCGCATCGGCAAAACCGACATTGCGCATGGTGAAACGGTTGAGCACGTCCTGCGGGATGTGGTCGATACACATCATAAGCAGCGCCACGCCGCGCAGGGCATCGACCCGATGATCCCGCCGGTGCGGTACAGCCGCCTGTGGAGTGGAAGTGCCCATCGTAATCCCTGCCCGCCTGAACGACACCCATGAAAGCCGTGCCCTTCATGTAATGGGGGAAGCGTAAAGCAGCAAACCCGTGGGCTGACCATTCCCCCACCGCACATATGGCGCGCGCGTCCCGCATGACCATGCCCTGCCCGCGCCCGTCACCGGTCAAATGCGTCATCCCGCCGTTTCATGACTCGACCGCCACGGGCCGCCCCTTCTATACCGCAGGGGCGACAGAGCAGGGAGCGCACACGCATGACCAGTCCCGACCGGAACACCATCGAGACCGTACTGCAACAGGTCCATACGGCTGACAGATCGGCCAGCGTCGCCACGCTGGGCAGCCTGGACGCATTCATGGTCCGTGACGGTGTGCTCCATGTCGCCATTGCGACCGATCGCTCGCGCGCGGCGGCATTGCAGCCGCTCCTGCCGGAACTGGAACGCGCCCTTGTTGCGGCGGTACCCGGCTGCACCGCTGCAAGCGTGATCCTAACCGCGCATCGTGCTGCCCCGCCACAGGGTGCGCCTGCGCAGGATACGCCGCCCCCTGCCGCCAGCGGTCACCGCCCGCTCAACCTTGGGGCCAGGCCCGGCAAGGCGGCCACCGGCCCGCTCCCTGCCGGTGTGGGCGTGGTCATTGCCGTGGCGTCCGGCAAGGGAGGGGTTGGCAAGTCCACCACCGCCGTCAATCTGGCGGTGGGGCTGGGACAGGAGGGACTGAAGGTTGGCCTGCTGGATGCGGATGTTCATGGGCCGTCCCTGCCCCGCATGATGGGCGTGAGCGACCGGCCAGAGGTGCGCGATGGCCATCTGGTGCCCCCGCATAAATGGGGCATTACCGCCATGTCGATCGGCATGCTGGTGAACGAGAATGATGCCATGATCTGGCGCGGGCCGATGGTGATGGGCGCGATCGGGCAGTTGCTGGGCGATGTGGAATGGGGCGCGCTGGATGTGCTGGTGGTGGACATGCCGCCGGGCACGGGGGACGCGCAACTGACACTGGCGCAGAAAACCGCGCTGGCGGGGGCTGTCATCGTTTCCACGCCGCAGGATATCGCGCTGCTGGACGCACGGCGTGGCGTCGCCATGTTCGAGAAGATGAACGTGCCCGTTCTGGGCGTGGTCGAGAACATGTCCTATTTCTGCTGCCCCAACTGCAACCACCGTACCGAACTGTTCGGCCATGGTGGCGCACGGGCGGAAGCGGAAAAGCTGGGCGTACCCTTCCTGGGCGAAATCCCGCTTCTGGCCGATATCCGCGCCAGCGCGGATGAAGGCGCGCCAATCGTGATCTCCGCACCCGAAAGTGCCGCGGGACAGGCCTATCGCACGCTGGCCCACACGGTAGCCGGCGCCCTGCGCCGCCTGCTGGACAAGAAGAACAAGGCCGCCACCTGACGGACGGAAAAGAACCGGCGCGGGATCGACAGGTGCCGGTTCCGCACCGTTACCCATGCCGACTTCCTGACCCGACGTGACGGAATCAGAGACAGGTCAGCCGCTAAAGCCTGCGGTCGCGCTTGATCCGGTCCCAGGCCGCATTGATCTGCGCGATGCGGGCCGCACCCTGTGCCTGCTGGGCCGGGGTGGCGCCGCGCGCCGACATGACATCGGGGTGGTGTTCACGCACCAGACGCCGCCAGACCACGCGCACTTCCTCATCACTCACATCCCGGCTGACACCCAGCACGGCATAGGCGTCGACCTCGCTCACACCGGGGCGGGCACCGCCGTCACGCGCGCGATCCCATGCGCCGGGGCTCAGTCCAAACGCCTTGTGCACACCGCGCAGGAACGCTTCCTCCTGCGCGTTGATCTCGCCATCCGCGCGGGCGATCACGAACAGGGAGGCCAGCGCCTCCTCCAGCATGCCGGTACGCCCCGCGAAGGCACGGCCCAGCTCGGTAGCGAATGCCCGGTAATCATCCGTGCGCTGGCGCGCGCTGTCGAACAGGCGCCCCACTTCCTTCATGTTTTCGGGCGGAAGGTGGAAACGGCGCTTGAAGGCGTCGATCTCGGCCCGGTTCACCGCGCCATCGCATTTCGCCATCTTGGCCGAAAGGATGATGATGACCAGACCATACATCTGGTCGCGCTTGCCCATCGCCCCGGCCATCTTGGCCGCAATGAAGGTCGCAGCCCCCTGCGGGTCCGCGTTCATGCGCGGACCCCAGCGGTCGGTCCAGCCCCCTACCGGCGTTTCCAGCAGGGAACCGTTATCCGCCGCATGGCCCAGCGCGGTGCCGACGACAGCGCCCATGGGGCCGCCCACCGCGAACCCCGCAACACCACCAAAAATCTTGCCCCATATCGCCATGCCCCGACGCTAGCACGGATGCGGGCTCAACCCAACTGATCTTCCCTGTTGTTATCAGCCATTTCCGTCAGGTCAGGCATCCATTCCCGCAATGCCTCCACCCGCAGGGCCGACGCAAGCGGGCGGTCCGGCGGGCGTGCCGCGTCGACCTGTCCCACCAGTCCCGCAAGGGTCAGGGCGCGCTTCTGCGCAATCAGGTTCAGGGCGCACCAGAACTCGGGCTCCAGCGCGACACTGGTCCGGTGGCCCGACAGGTTCAGGCTGCGCTTGTGCAACGGGCGGGCACCCCGCTGCGCGGGCAGCGGCAGGGCATGATCGTTCATGACGGCAGCCGCACGGTGGCCCACTGCGCGGCTTCCGCCACCACCGGGTCCGCATCGGCGCACAGGGCGGCCACCACGGGCCGCAGTTCGGGCCGTCCGCTATTGCCGATGGCCACGGCCACATTGCGCACGAACCGGTTGCGACCGATGCGCTTGACGGGTGAGCCGGAAAACCGCGCGCGGAATCCCGCATCATCCAGCATGGCCAGATCGCGCAGCGCAGGTGCGCGCAGGTCATCGCGTGCGGCAAGCTTCATGTGGTTCGTCGCCCGTGCAAAGCGGTTCCACGGACAGACGGCCAGACAGTCGTCACAGCCATAGATGCGGTTGCCCATGGCGGGCCGGAATTCATGGGGGATGGGATCGCGGTTTTCAATCGTGAGATAGGAAATGCACCGCCTTGCATCCATTATCCCCGGCTGTGGAAACGCGCCGGTCGGGCAGGCATCGAGACAGCGCGTGCAGGTGCCGCATCCCCCGCCGGAAGGGACGGATTGCGGCAGGTCCAGCGTCGTGTAGATCTCCCCCAGGAACAGCCAGCTTCCATGCTGACGGGAAACGAGGCTGGTATGTTTGCCCTGCCAGCCCAGCCCGGCATTCTGCGCCAGCGGTTTTTCCATCACCGGGGCGGTATCGACAAACACCTTGACCTCCGCCGCACCGGCACCCTGCCGCCGCCCGGCATTCACCACGAACTGGGCCAGATGCTTGAGCATGCCCTTGACCACATCATGATAGTCACGATGGCGGGCATAAACGGAAATATTGCCCGCTTCAGGCTGGCGGGTAGTGGCAAGCGGGTCGTCTTCCCCCGGTGCGTAGCTGACCCCCAGCGCGATCACGCTGCGTACCTCGGGCCACAGGCCCCGCGGGTCACCGCGCTGTTCCATGCGCTGCGCCATCCACTCCATGCCGCCGGCGAAGCCGTTTTCCACGAACGCGGCCAGACGGGCGCGCACGCCATCATCCAGTTGCGCCGGGGCGAATCCGACCGCATCGAAGCCCAGTGCCCGTGCATGCCCGGCAATGGCTGCGGCAAGGCGCACCGGATCAGCCATGGCCGATGCGCACGGCCCGGCCATCAGGCAACCGGTGGTATGTCGGGAAAGGGCATTTCATCGCCGCTCCAGTCATCCAGCGCCCATTGCGCGCGCAGGTGGGTGGCGTGGGCCGTAAAGCCGCCATCGACGATCGCCGCCCGCATCCCGCGCATGAGACGCTGGTAATAGGCAAGATTATGCCATGTCAGCAGCATCGGGCCGAGGATTTCATTCGCCCGGAACAGGTGATGCAGATAGGCGCGGCTGTGGCGCGAACAGGCCAGACAGTCGCAATGCGGCGAAATGGGCCGCGAATCGGTGGCATGCCGGGCATTGCGCAGGTTGAGCGTGCCGCGTTCGGTATAGGCGCGCGCCGTGCGGCCCGCACGGGTCGGCATGACGCAGTCGAACATGTCCACCCCGCGTTCCACCGCGCCCAGCAGGTCATCGGGGGTTCCCACGCCCATGAGGTAGCGGGGGCTGGCATCGGGGATCAGCGGCACGGTCACATCAAGGGTGGAGAACATGAGTTCCTGCCCTTCCCCCACCGCGAGGCCACCGATGGCATATCCCTCGAATCCGATACCCGTCAGGGCCCTGACACTTTCGGCGCGCAGTTCCGGTTCGGTACCACCCTGAATGATGCCGTACTGCGCATAGCCGGGGCGCTGGACAAAGGCATCACGACACCGTTCGGCCCAGCGCATGGACAGGCGCATGGATTTCGCGATCACGTCCGCTTCCGCCGGAAGGGCGGGACATTCGTCAAAGCACATGCTGATGGTGGCATCAAGCGCATGCTGGATATCGGTCGAGCGTTCGGGGGAAAGGCGGTGTTTCGAGCCGTCGATATGCGAACGGAAGGTGACGCCATCGGCATCGAGCTTGCGCAGCGGCCCGAGCGACATGACCTGAAACCCGCCCGAATCCGTCAGGATCGGTCCGGGCCAGTCCATGAACCGGTGCAGGCCGCCCAGTTCGCGCACCCGCTCGGCCCCCGGCCGCAGCATGAGGTGATAGGTATTGCCCAGCACGATCCCGGCACCCGTGGATCGCACGTTGTCCATCGTCATCGCCTTGACGGTGCCAACCGTGCCCACGGGCATGAAGGTCGGCGTGGGTACGCTGCCATGGGCGGTATCAAGCCAGCCCGCGCGGGCATGGCCCGCACGCGCTTCCGGACGCCAGCGGAAAGAGGTCATGGCAGGTCTCCCTCGGCGCGATGCAGCAGGCAGGCATCGCCATAGGAATAGAAACGGTAACCGCTGGCGATGGCATGTTCATATGCAGCGTGCATGCGGCGATAGCCGCCAAAGGCGCAGACCAGCATGAACAGCGTCGAACGCGGCAGGTGAAAATTGGTCAGCAGCATGTCCACCGCACGGAAGCGGTAACCGGGCCGGATGAAGATGGCGGTCTCGCCATGGAAGGGATGTACGATGCCGTTTTCATCCGTCGCACTTTCCAGCAGGCGGAGCGATGTCGTGCCCACGGCGATGATACGCCCGCCCGCCGCACGCGCGGCGTTGATGCGTTCGGCTGCATGGGGGCTGATCGTGCCGCGTTCGGCATGCATGCGGTGTTCGGATATCTGTTCGCTGCGCATGGGCAGGAAGGTGCCTGCCCCCACATGCAGCGTCAGGGTCTGGCGGAGCACGCCCGCCGCATCCAGCGCCGCCAGCAGGCCAGGCGTGAAGTGCAGCCCCGCCGTCGGGGCGGCGACCGCGCCGCGATGCTGTGCGAAGATGGTGGCGTAATCCCGACGGTCTTCTTCCGTCGGGCCTTCGGGACGGGCGATATAGGGGGGCAGCGCCAGACGGCCCGCATCATGCAGGAACTGATCGAAGGCTTCCCCCTCCGCCGAAAAGCGCAGGGTGACGTCACCCGCGTCGCCACGGCTGACCACCTGCGCCGTGACCGGACTTTCGCCAAAGGTCAGCGTATCGCCCGGATGCAGGCGGCGCGCATTGCGCGCCAGCACATGCCACGTTCCATCGGGCAGGATGCGGTCAAGCGTGATGCCGATTTTCGCGGCCCCGCGCATGGCCGATAGCTGGGCCGGGATCACTGCCGTATCATTGGCCACCAGAATGTCGCCCGGCCGCAGGCAGCCCGGCAGGTCGCGCATGTGGCGATCCATGATCGGGCCTTCCACCGGCACGTCCAGCAGGCGCGCGCTGTCACGCGGGCGGGCCGGGTGGTCGGCGATCCGTTCGGGGGGAAGCGTGAAATCGAAATCAGAAACCAGATCCGTCATGCGGCCCCCTTTACGGAATCCGCACGATACTTGCCAGCCCGAACTACGCCCTTCGCCATGAAGCCGCGGGCCATCTGCCGCCCGCGCCGGGATATTGGACAGAACCGGCGGCGAGCGCCACAATAACGCAGCGATTCCCCTGCGGGAATTTTTTCGTCCCGCCTCCGCATGCCGGATGCGACAGCATAAGGAAGAAATCACCATGTCCTACGCAGCACTGGATGCCGTACGCATCACCAAGGCCTGCAAGACCGCCCTGCATGTGCTGGAAACGGTCGAGGAACAGGACCGCACCGAAGCCCACCAGCGCAAGACGCTGATGATCCAGCGGATCGAGGCCCTGGCCCGCGCCGCAGCCGAAAGCAAGAACGGCGATCAGGCCATTACCCTGACATCCGAGGAATTCTGGCTGATCAGCCAGAACTGGTAAGTCCCTTCCACATCCCTGCCGGATGACAGCGCCCTGTCCGGGCGCTACCCGGTAACGGGATGTGCGATATGCCTTCCCACTGCGCGCAGAGCAGGAAAACGACATGACCTTTACACTGACCAGCCGCTGCTTTCACGATGGTGATCGCCTGCCCCAGGCGCAGGTATTCGACGGCATGGGCCATTCCGGCGGCAATATCTCCCCCCCGCTTGCGTGGCAGGATGCGCCGACGGGCACCAAAAGCTTCGCCATCACCATGTATGACCCCGATGCCCCGACCGGATCGGGCTGGTGGCACTGGGTCGTCATCAACATCCCGGCCACCGTATCCTCCCTGCCCGCAGGTGCCGGATCGGGTGACAACAGCCTGCCCGAACCCGCCGAGATGACGCGCACCGATTTTGGCGGGAATGTCTATGGTGGCGCCGCACCGCCGCCGGGACCGGACCATCACTACATCTTCACCATCCATGCGCTGGATATCGAGCGGATCGAACTGCCCAGTGATGCGTCGGGTGCCATGGTGGGCTTTGTCATCAACCAGCACCGTCTTGCCTCGGCCACGCTTACGGCGGTTTATGGCAAGCAGCCCAGATAAACCCTGCGCCTAGATACGCGGCAGCAGGAAAGGCGCGCGTCCATGATGCCCGAAATGGGCGACGCGCGCCTCAAGCACCCGCACCCTGCCGAACAGGCCCGTATGCACAAGCAGCACGACCGCAAGGGCCGCCCCGCAGAACGGGGCCGTGCAGTAAATCCAGAACGCATGCCACTGACCGGAGAAAACGGCGGGACCAAGACTGCGCGCCAGATTGGTGCTGTCGCCTGACAGCCATGCCTCGAACGGATTGAGCATAAAAAACAGCGGACCGGACAGAAGCGGCGTAAGCCAGCGCAGCCGCGCGTGGCTGCCGGTCAGCAGGACACCCGCGATCAGCAGCATCGTCGCCCCCGCTTCCCCCATGAAGGGCCAGCTTGCAGGCACGGCGGGATTGGGGACTGTGCCTGCGTAATGGTCCATGACCGCCCAGTGCCCCCAGGCAGGGAAAACCCGCCCGGCCAGCGCCAGCAGGGCCGTACCCGCCACAGCGCCCGCGCATTGGGCCAGCATGTAGCCCACCATGTCCCGCCATGCGAGCCGGGATGCCAGCGCGAAGGCAAACGAGACGGAAGGGCTGACATGGCCGCCACTGACCCGACCGAAGGGGGATAGCGCGGCAAGCGTTCCCCCTGCGCCGAAGAACAGGCCCTCCATCCCGACCCGCAGGACCGGATGGCCCGCGAACTTTGGGGCGAGCGGACTGGCCGCCGCCCCGATCAGCACATTGGTGACGATCCCCACCAGCATGAGTACGACCGTGCCCATGAATTCGCACGCGTACAGGCGCAGGTGAAACGGCTGGTCGGGCCGGGCCGCACCCGCCAGCGGACGATCCAGCGGGTGCGGGTAGAACAGGTGGTCAACAGGACGGACCTGCGGCGCGGAAGGGGGCGATGCGGAGGGGGTACCAGCCGCCATCGCCCCTACCCCTGATAGGATGCGATCTCGATCAGGTTGCCATCGGGATCATGGCAATAGACCGATGTAACCGGCCCCAGCGCGCCAAGGCGGGCCACCGGCCCCTCCGTCACGCGCACACCGCATTTTTCGAGATGTTCGATCACGTCGGCACTGTTGACGGCCGTGATGAAGCACAGGTCATTGGTGCCGGGCAGGGCGTCTTCCGCCGTGACCCATCCCTCCGCCCCGTGGGGACGGAGGTTGATTTTCTGGCCGCCGAATTTCAGGGCCGTGCGGTTGTTGCGGCCATATTCCTCACGTTCCATGCCCAGTACACGCTGGAACCATGAGGCCGAGACCTCAAGGTCACGGACACTCACCACAAGGTGGTCAAGACGATCGACGGTAAAACGCATGGCGTTCACGAACCTCCGGTATGTCCGGCCCTACAGGCAGGCCGGACGGACCGCAGGGGTCACGTTCAGCCGGTCAGGCCATCGTAAAAATCATTACCCTTGTCATCAATCACGATAAAGGCCGGGAAGTCCTCGACCTCGATCTTCCACACCGCTTCCATGCCCAGTTCGGGGTATTCCAGCACCTCGACCCTGCGGATGCAATCCTGCGCAAGGCGGGCGGCCGGACCACCAACGGAACCAAGATAGAATCCGCCATATTCCTTGCACGCATCACGCACCGCGCGCGAGCGGTTGCCCTTGGCCAGCATCACATATGATCCGCCCGCTTTCTGCAACATGGCGACATAGCTGTCCATGCGACCGGCGGTCGTGGGACCGAACGCGCCGGTGGGCATGCCTTCGGGCGTCTTGGCGGGACCGGCATAATAGACGGGATGATCCTTGAGGTACTGGGGCAGCCCCTCCCCCTTTTCCAGCCGTTCGCGGAACTTGGCATGCGCGATGTCACGGGCCACGACCATCGTGCCGCTGAGCGAAAGCCGCGTGCGCACCGGATACTGCGACAGCTTGCGACGGATTTCGTCCATGGGCAGGTTGAGGTCGATCTTCACCGCCTCTCCCTCAAGGTCGTTATCCGTGGTTTCGGGCAGGAAACGTGCCGGATCGGTCTCAAGCTGTTCAAGGAAAATGCCATCGGCATTGATGCGCGCCTTTACCTGACGATCCGCCGAACAGGACACCCCGATCCCCACCGGCAGCGACGCGCCATGACGCGGCAGGCGCACCACGCGCACATCGTGGCAGAAATACTTGCCGCCAAACTGCGCGCCGATACCCAGACGCTGGGTGAGCTTGTGGATTTCCTCTTCCATTTCCAGATCGCGGAAGGCATGGCCCTGCGGGCTTCCCTGCGTGGGCAGGCTGTCAAGCCAGCGGGTCGAGGCGAGCTTTACCGTCTCGAGGTTCTGCTCGGCGGACATGCCACCGATCACGACGGCAAGATGATAGGGCGGGCAGGCCGACGTGCCCAGCGTCCGGATCTTGCCATCCAGCCATTTCAGCAGGTTTTCCTTACCCGACAGCAGGGCGCGGGTTTCCTGAAACAGGAAGGTCTTGTTGGCCGAACCACCCCCCTTGGCGACGAACATCAGGTCCATCTGTTCGGCATGGTAATCGCCGGGGGTGGCCGAGATGTGGAACTGCACCGGCAGGTTGGTGCCGGTATTCACTTCCTCGAACATCGAAAGCGGGGCCATCTGCGAATAGCGCAGGGAAGTGCCGGTATAGGTGTCGTACACCCCGCGTGAGAAGGCTTCCTCCTCATTCCCATCAACCCAGACACGCTGTCCCTTCTTGCCATACACGATGGCCGTGCCGGTATCCTGACACATCGGCAGCACGCCGCCTGCGGCGATGCAGGCGTTCTTGAGCAGGTCCAGCGCCACGAAACGGTCGTTATCCGACGCTTCGGGGTCCTTGAGGATGCTGGCAAGCTGCGCCAGATGGCCGGGACGCAGCAGATGCGCCACGTCGTTGAAGGCACGTGCGGCCAGCGCGGTCAGGGCTTCGGGTCGGACATGGACGACCGTGCGCCCACCAAGGACCGAGGTGGTTACCCCCTCGATCTCCAGTTTCTTCCACGGCGTATCATCATCATGCAACGGGAATAGCGGCCCAAACACAAATGGTTTGCGCGCGGGTGCGGATACATTCAACGGACGGTCTCCTCTGCCTTATCTCCCCCGGATTGTTTCCAGGTGGCGGCGTTCAGGTAATCCAGGGCGCGTCCGGTGCATCCGGCGCACCCGGATGGATGGTGTGGCTCAGCCCGGTCCCCCCGGCCCCCGCTTGCGGAAAGCGGCCAGACTCACGACCTGCGAGCTTTCGTTCCGGTCCGTTTCCTCTTCCTCATCCGTCCCGGCGGCTGGCTGCGACTCCGCCGGGGCTTCCCCTGCAGGCTGCACCTGCACCACATTTTCGGGCATGGTGGCCATCGGCGCGTGCTCGGGCACGGTGAAGCGCAGCGTAAGGCGGATATGCGGATCGGCAAAGGCCGAGACCGCCGACACCGGAATGACCAGCGTGGAGGGAATCCCCCCGAACGAAAGCCCGACCGATATGGTCTGCTGCGCCCGGTCCACCTTCAGGCCCCAGAACTGGTGCTGGATGACGATGGTGATTTCATGGGGATACTGGGCGCGCAGGTGGTCGGGCATTTCCACACCCGGCCAGTCGGTCCGGAATGTCAGGTAGAAATGATGATCGCCTGACAGCCCGTGCGCCGCCGCATGCTCGAGCGCGTGCAGCATGACCTGGCGGTAGGCATCCTCGATCCAGGAATCATAGGGCATGAGGCAGTCGGGAATGGCGGTGTCAAAACCGTTTTCCTCGTCGTGATCATCGGACATTTCGGACTTCTCCGTGACATCCGCCCGGACGCACGCGCCGGAGCGGATTTTTGCAGACATGCGGGTTCGGACCACGCCGTGCCACAGTAGCAAGCTGTGCGTCAAACTTCCGGTGATGGCAACCCACCGGCATGACCCATTCCTTCACGAAGCGGATACCACGTCCGCAGCCTGACCCATGCGAAAGAAAAACGAAAAAGACAGAGGTGGGAGGGCTTCTGTTGCCCGGTGCCCTCCCGAACCGCGCTTATCGCTTATGCAGCGACAGCGAGCACCTCAGAGTTATCGTTGGCACTTGTGATTTAGCCCGATAACGGTGGTACAATGCCGGGCAAAAGGCGGGTCTTTACCATGCGTGTCGAGCCTGCTTCGTCCCCCTGTTCCCCATATAAGGAGAAAATGGTGGAGACGCCGGGTACCGCCCCCGGGTCCACAACACTTATTCCACGCGCCGTTTATCGCCATAGCCAAGGAGCAAGCCCCTCCTGCACCTGTGAACATAGGGAGCGCCAAGGCATATGGCAAGGGGCATCAGGGCGGCGAAGCCACTGGTCGGGTGCAGCCAGATATGGCATGTTGCCGGGGCGGCGGACGGCGCGCGCAAAGACATCCGCGCCATCCGCGGTCGCGCCGCCGTTGCCGCCATGCAGGCCATATAGCACAGGACGGTAGGATACATGTTTTCCAGTGAGCAGAAATCGGCAATCGAGGCAGCCCGCGCCGGGTGGGCGCAGACACGCCGCCTTGTCGTACCCGCGATGGAAGACGTGCTGTATGCCCCCGTCCCCGTACTGGAAACCGGCTTCGTCCGCGCGGTGGACTACATGGGTGGCGATAGCGGCGTGGTGCAGGGTGCCCGCGTATCCTATGGCAAGGGCACGCGCAGCACGTCCGATGACCGGGGGCTGATCCGCTATCTCATGCGCCACCGCCACACCAGCCCGTTCGAGCTGGCCGTGCTTAAGCTGCATGTGCGCGCACCCATTTTTGTCACGCGCCAGTGGTTCCGCCACCGCACCGCCAGCATCAATGAATACTCGGCGCGCTATTCCGTGCTGGAAAAGGAATTCTACTTCCCCCGGCCCGAAGACATCGCCACCCAGTCCACCAACAACAAGCAGGGACGTGCCGACAGCCTGCCCCCCGAACAGGCGCAGCAGGTACTCGACATCCTGCGCGATGACGCCTCGCGCTGCTACGACCATTATGTGGACCTGCTCAACGAGGACGAAAACGGACGGACGCGCGACCCCTCCCGCCCGTCGGTGGCCCGCGAACTGGCCCGCATGAACCTGCCGGTCAACATCATGACGCAGTTCTACTGGCAGATTAACCTGTGGAACCTGCTGCATTTCCTGCGCCTTCGCGCCGACAGCCACGCCCAGTACGAAATCCGCGCCTATGCGGACGCCATTCTGGGCCTTGTCGAAAAGTGGGCGCCGCTGACATTCGAAGCCTTCACCGATTACATGCGCGATGCGGTGCTGCTGTCCGGTCCGGCGCTGCGCGTGCTGCGTGCGGCCATGAGCGGCGAGCCGGTCGATCCGGCGGCGCAGGGGCTGTCCAAGCGCGAGATCCGCGAACTGGCTGAGATGTTTCCCGAAATCGCGCCCCGGCTGACGGTCTGACCCCCGGCTCCGGTCAATAAACCGTGATGAACCACCACAGCCAGCACGGCCCGTCATGGCCATGGGCTGTGGATTCTACGTCACACTTCATGGGGCAATTCCACCGGCATGGCCTGCATATGGCGGTTGCCATCGCCGGTTAGCCCCCATGTTGCTGCTGCAATGCAGACACAATATGCCCGTGATCCCATGGCAAGCGGATTGCACAACAGCATTCCCATGCTAGAGAGTGACGCAAGAAAGGGCGTTGCGCCCGGTTCAGGATTCTTCAAACGCATTGGGCCATTCCGCCATCACATGGCGGGGAAGCGAAGACAGAGGGAAGCGGAAACGAGCATGCGAGCAGAGACAGGATCGAATTCTTGGTCGTCCCGCCCGTTCCCGTCCCTGCGTCGTTCGGCGATTCGCGTCGCAGGGGTGGCACTCGGCCTGCTCGGGCTTGCCGGATGTGCAGCCCCCCCGCCCACCGATCCGGATGCGCTGGCTGAATACAAGGAAGCCAACGACAAATACGAAAAGCTGAACCGCAAGGCCTTCGATGTGACGATGTGGGCCAACAAATATACCCTGCGCCCGGTCGCCAAGGCCTATATCTGGGCCGTGCCGCGCCCGCTGCGCAATTCGTTCGGCAGTCTGTACCAGACCATGAACGAACCCGTCGTGTTCTTCAACGACGTGGGCGCGGGCAAGCCGCGCCGCGCGGGCGACGCCTTCGTACGCTGGTGCATCAACATGACGGCGGGCATCGGCGGGCTGATCGACGTTGCGAACTATGCCGGTTACAAGCACCATGACAACGACGCCGGCCTGACGCTGGCGACATGGGGCGTGCCGTCCGGGCCTTACCTGTTCCTGCCGGTGCTGGGTCCGTCCTCGTTCCGTGACGGGATCGGCTATGGTATCGATACCGGCCTGTCGCCGTGGAACTACGTGCCCCGGGGCTATGGACTGATCACCTTCAACTGGGCCTATAACATCATGGGCACCATCAACGGCATGGCCACCAACGTTGATGCGCTCGATCAGGTCATGAAGGATTCGCTCGATCCCTATGCCACCATCCGCAGCGCCTACCAGCAGCAGCGGCAGGCCATGGCCGAAGCCATAAAGAACGACCACCGGGCCACCGTGCCCGACTGGTACCACACAAGATAACCAAAAAGGGATACAGCGATGCAGACAGCCATCCCCCGTCGCCACGCACTGGCTCTGCTGGCAACCTGTGCCGCCACGCCTGTTGCCTCAGCATGGGCGGTTGATGCACTCACGCAGGCCCGTTCCTTTGTCTCCATGTTCGGTAACAAGCTGGTCGGCATCGTCAACAGCGACATGCCACTGGAAAAGAAGAAGCAGGACATCCTGCCCCTTCTCAACCAGTACGTCGATGTGGACGCCATCGGGCGTTACTGCCTTGGCCGCTACTGGCGCATCGCAACCCCCGAACAGCAGGCACGCTACATCAAGCTGTTCCATGAAGTGCTGGTCAACGCCATTACCGACAAGATCGGCGACTACCGTGGCGTGACATTCGTGGTCGGCACAAGTGCCCCGTCCGGTGACGATACGGCGGTGTCCACCGTCATCAACCGTCCCGGCCAGCCGGGTGCCGATACGCAGTGGATCATCAGCACCGCAAGCGGCAGCCCCAAGGTCGTCGATGTAGTGGGCGAAGGCGCGAGCCTGCGCCTGACGCAGCGGCAGGACTACAGCTCCTTCATCGCGCGCAACAGCGGCAATGTGGATGCGCTGCTGCATGCGCTCGACAAGCAGATCGCCAACCACCACTGATCCCTGTGCCTGCCCGTCATCAACGCGGGCAGATGGACGCCAGAAAGCCGGTAGCATTCCTACCGGCTTTTTAATGCAGGTTCATTTAATGCAGGCGGGCGGCATCCGTCCCGGTACGCACGCTCTGATAGAGCAGGATGTTTTCGCCCCCCGGCACGGGCTGCGCATCGCATACGCTCATGCCCGCCCCGCCAAAGACCTGCCGGGCCATGATGTCGCTTTCCCTTACATAGGAAATGATCCGCCTGACGCCCCCTTCATGGGCGAAGGCCAGCGCCAGACTGGCAGCTTCGCGCGACAGGCCGGGTTCACGGGCCTGCGGGACAATGGCGAACTGCAGTTCGTGACAGTCAGGTGACGTGGCGGAAGGCTGGACCCCCGCCAGACCGATAAAACGGTCCTGCTGGCGGATGGTGAACATGCCAACACCTTCCCGCCCCCATGTCATGAGATCGGTCATCATGTCCTGTTCACTCAGGACACGATTGGATACCCCGGTCGCCAGTCGACCGGATACCCCGGCGCTGGCCTTGAGCCGCGCCACATCTTCCAGATCAGCCCAGGAAACCGGATCAAGCCGCATCCGGCCTGTCTGTATGCGGTATCTGCCACCCATGGCTGCCTCCATCCCGGCAGGGTTTATCGACCTGCCGTTATTGACGCAGATAACAGGGCGGGTGGCAAATGGAATCAGCGTTCGATGGGACGGTACTTGATCCGGCTCGGCTCGGTCGCGTCCGGTCCCAGGCGGCGGCGCTTGTCTTCCTCATAGGCCTGGAAGTTGCCTTCGAACCATTCGACGTGGCTGTCGCCCTCGAAGGCGAGGATGTGGGTCGCCAGACGGTCAAGGAACCAGCGGTCATGGCTGATGATGACCGCGCAGCCCGCGAACTCGGCCAGTGCGTCTTCCAGTGCGCGCAGGGTGTCAACGTCAAGGTCGTTTGTCGGCTCATCGAGCAGGATGACATTGCTTTCCTGCCGCAGCATCTTGGCCAGATGTACGCGGTTACGCTCACCACCCGACAGGACGCCAACCTTTTTCTGCTGGTCCGGTCCCTTGAAGTTGAAGGCCCCGACATAGGCGCGTGACGGCACGGCGCGCTTGCCAAGGTAGATCACGTCCGTCCCGCCGGAGATTTCCTCCCACACGGTCTTGTCGTCATCCAGGCTGAAACGCGACTGGTCAACATAACCCAGCTTGACCGTCTCGCCGATGGTAAGCGACCCGCTATCGGGCGTTTCCTGCCCCATGATCATCTTGAACAGCGTGGATTTACCCGCACCGTTCGGCCCGATCACGCCCACGATTCCACCGGGCGGCAGCTTGAAGCTCAGGTCATCGATCAGCAGGCGGTTGCCGAAGCCCTTGCGCAGGTCCTCCGCCTCGATCACGGTGCCACCCAGACGCGGACCGGGCGGGATGACGATATCGGCCACGCCACCGGCCTTCTCGGCGTTCTGGGCCAGCATTTCCTCATACCGCGCGATACGGGACTTGCTCTTGGCCTGACGCGCCTTGGGGGAGGAGCCAATCCACTCCTGCTCGGCGGCAAGGGCGCGCTGGCGTGCGCTTTCCTCTTTCTCTTCCTGCGCAAGGCGCTTGCGCTTCTGCGTCAGCCACGACGAGTAGTTGCCCTCGAACGGATAGCCACGGCCGCGTTCGAGTTCCAGAATCCAGTTGGTGACGTTATCGAGGAAGTAACGGTCATGGGTAATGACCATCACCGTGCCCTCGTAGTCACGCAGCGTCTTTTCCAGCCACGATACGCTCTCAGCATCAAGGTGGTTGGTCGGTTCGTCAAGCAGCAGCAGGTCAGGCTTTTCCAGCAGCAGGCGGCACAGGGCCACACGGCGGCGCTCACCACCGGACAGCTTGTCCACCGGGCTGTCGGCAGGCGGGCAGCGCAGGGCCTCAAGGGCGATTTCCAGCTTGCGGTCCAGTTCCCAGCCGTCGCCCGCGTCGATCACTTCCTGCAGTTCGGCCTGTTCGGCCAGCAGGGTGTTCATCTCGTCATCGGACATGGGTTCGGCGAACTTCATCGAAATTTCGTTGAAGCGGTCCACGGCCTTTTTCAGCTCGCCAAAGCCCAGCGCCACGTTCTCGCCAACGGTCAGGCTTTCGTCCAGCTTGGGTTCCTGTTCCAGATAACCCACGCGGGCACCTTCGGCGGCCCATGCCTCGCCACCGAATTCCTTTTCCACGCCCGCCATGATCTTGAGCAGCGTGGACTTACCCGCGCCGTTGACGCCCAGAACACCAATCTTGACGCCGGGCAGAAAGGACAGGGTGATACCCTTGAAGACTTCACGCCCACCCGGATACGCCTTGGTCAGGTCCTTCATCACATAGACATATTGCGTGGCGGCCATGACGGTCGGCTCCTGATAACTGAGAGAAAATGGCAAGTGACCCGCACCACACGATCGGGCGCGGGACGCGCCACAGTGCAGTGCTGCATGCTAAAGAGCCTGCGCCCGGCAGGACTTGAACCCGCAACCAAGCCGTTATGAGCGGCCCGCTCTAACCAATTGAGCTACGGGCGCGCAGGCAGCCCCTGATCTCGCGCATGTGGAGGGATTTGGCAAGATCCATGCACCCATTTCCGCGCTTTTTTTCCATGCCGTCCAGCCGCAATGGCAAAAGGAAGCATGATGCGCGGCACATGCCGGCAGAACATGGCTTGCGCGGCAAAGCGTGGGGGCTATACCGTCACCGCCGTAAAATCACGCCGCGACAGCATGCTGTTACGGCACAGCACACAGGCAGCAGGAGGTCTGGAAGCAATGGACGTATCAAAGATTTCACCCGGCAAGGACGTTCCCGACGACATCAATGTCGTCATCGAGATCCCGCAGGGTTCCGGCGTCAAATACGAGATCGACAAGGACAGCGGCGCGGTCGTGGTCGACCGTATCCTGTTCACGCCCATGGTCTATCCCGCAGCCTATGGCTTCATCCCCAACACGCTGGCCGCCGATGGCGACCCGACCGACGCGCTGGTGCTGATGCCTGCCGCCGTGGTGCCCGGCTGCGTGGTGCGCGCGCGTCCCATCGGCATGCTGAAGATGGAAGACGAAAGCGGACAGGATGAAAAGATCATCTGCGTCCCGCACGACAAGGTCCACCCCTACTATTCCAAGGTGGAGAAGCTGGAAGACCTGCCCGAGATCGTGCTGAAGGAAATCGAGCATTTCTTCACCCGTTACAAGGACCTTGAAAAGGGCAAGTGGGTCAAGGTATCGGGCTGGGCCGACAAGAAGGCCGCCGGTGAGGCGATTGTTGAATCCATCAAGGCCGTAGCGGGCAAGTAAGCCCCAGGGTGCAGCCGCCGGGTCCGTCGGGATCCGGCGGTCAGGCCACGTCGCACAGCGCGGGCCGCCCGCCACAGGCCACAAGCTGGCCGATCAGCCGGTGATAGCGGTCCAGATAGGTGCGCATGTCCAGCGTGGCGACTGCGTGTTCGCGCACGCTGGCGCGCAGCCTGCGGGCCAGCCGCCGGTCTTCCAGCAGTTCCACAACGCCATCGGCGATACGCTGCGGTTCAAGGAAGGGGACAAGGCGCGCAGTCACGCCATCATGGAGGAATTCCTCCACCGGGGCCGTCCGGCTGCCCACAATGGCGCAGCCACAGGCCATGGCCTCGCGCAGCGACCATGACACCACGAACGGATATGTCAGATAGACATGCGCGTCCGAACGCTGCAGCAGGCGGCAGAAACTGCCATAATCCACGCGCCCGGCAAAATGGACCCGTTCCATATCCAGTGTCCGGCCGACTTCGGCCATCATATGCGCCCGCCACGTCATCCCGCCCGGTGCCCGCGCGCCATAGCTGACGCCATCCCCCCCCACGACAATGACCCGTGCCTCCGGCCTGTGTTCAAGGATACGCGGCAGCGCACGCATGAAAACATGGAAACCCCGATAGGGCTCCAGATCCCGCGCGACATAGGTGACCAGCTTTTCCCCCGGCCGGACATGAATGTTGCCCAGCGTAAAGGACTGCATGCGCGCATGGGGATCAGGCACGCATTTTTCCAGATCCACTCCTTCAGGGATCAGGGTCAGGCGGTCGCGCGCCCAGTCGGGATAGGTATCGCGCTGGAAATGGGTCGGGGTATGCCCCCAGCCTGATCCGGCCAGCGCCAGAAGGTTGAGCGTATTGCGGGCACGGATCAGGGGGGCCACGGTGGCTGGAGGTGCGAATTCCGGATCAAAACCCACATCCAGCCCCGTGGGCCGATAGAAGAATTCATAATAGCCCAGTATCGGGACATCGGGGTACACATCGGGCAGGTCCAGCATCTCGCCCCAGCCGTGATGGCCGATGATGATATCGGGAACATAGCCCAGATCGCGCAGGGTACGCGCGGCACGCGCAACCGCCGCCGCACGCTGCATGCCCCTGGCCAGTTCATCCACCGGCGCGGGGGCATCCACACGCGCGGGTTGTGGCATGCGATACGATACCCGGCGTACGCCCGGTATCTGCATACGGCCCGATTCACTTATGAAAACAATCTCGTTGCCACCCTGCACCGTCAGGGCGCGCACGAGATGCACGAACTGGGCAGGAAAATTCTGGTGTACGAACAGGTATTTCATAAGGAATCTCCTGTCCTTGCCACCTTCATGATCCCGCTGGCTTACGCCGCCGCGTAGCCCTACGCCGGCGGGGAGATGCGGATGCCACGGGGGCAGCCGCAGCTTTCCCCTGTGAAATCCCTTCCACCACCAGATCATCGGACGTTTCCATCGACTGTTCCGCAGGCATCCGCCTTACCTGTCCCGGCGATGACCGGACCGGCTGGGTTGCGGGCGTCAGGGCAGCCAGAAGCGCTTCTTCCGCCGCATCTTCCGGTACGGGTGGACGAAGCACGGAGCGGGAGGGGCAGGGACGTAATTCAATACGGAACGCTTCCAGCGGCGCCTGTGTCGGGGCCATGACGGGCGCGTCTTCAGTCGGGCCGACACGGCTGCCATCAATGAAGCTGGCTTCGACCAGACAGGTGAACGCCGACGCCGCCTTCCCCTTCAGGCGGACCCGCAGGCCCAGTATGGGCAGCGCCATGCCCCGGCTGCCGCAATATTCCCCACCGCCAATCCATGGGGAAAACCAGTCCTGACCCAGAATGGCCTGATATTCCAGATCATCCACCGCAACAGCACTGCCTGGCTGAATGGCAAATCCCTCCATCCATTGTCCACTGCCGGTTTTGCCCATCCATGCCCCAAGCGGGGCTTTTACATCGCCCCGGCGCTGGATATGGGCGGTCATGCTTCCGTCATGATCCCCTGCCGGCAGGGCGGTCTCCGCAGGGTCGGGGTCGGATACAGGCGGCGCCACGCGTCCGGTCCCGCCGGACAGGCGGACCACCTGCAATCCGGGCAGGTCGCGGGCATGCTCCGTATCGTGGTAAGTCGTGACCAGAACTGCGGCGCCCCGCGCGGGTATGCGGACCAGCGCCGCGCCATCGCGCCCCCCGATCCAGCCATCCGCGTCGAACGTACTGACCTGCACCGCCGTCATTCCCGGCGGAGAACTGATCCGCATGCCTGACAGCCCATCAGTCCGCATATCCGCCGGAGGAGCATGGAAAATGCAGTATGTGCCTTCTGCCAGCCGTATGAGCCGGGCGGTGGCCTGTATCGTATCGGCCTGCCCCGTACGGGCGGCAGCGTGTCCGCTTTCCATCACCCTCTCCCCGCATTACGGAAAAAGGGAGGGAATACGGCGAGCTGACCGGCGGGAGAGATAGGGATCAAGACAGGCCTCTTTCCTGTGGTCATGAACGGGCAGAGGCATAAGACAGTAAAAACGTATTCAATTGGTGAACGGGCAGACCATGCGGCACACATATCCCGCGCCCCGTCGCCCTGATACGCGCCGCCACCGCCCCGAGATCGAAGGCGACACTGCGCAGCCCCGCCCGCCACAGAAGTGTCAGGGTAAAACACCATGTCTCGGGGCAGATGGATGGCACCAGCCCCACCTGCCCCCCACAGGACCGTATCAGGGCCACGGCCTGCCCCGGTTCGTAGGGACCTGTAATGAATACCCGCCCCGTTTCCAGAAGCGGCGCGTCATCGGATGTATGTCCCACCACCACGAATTCCAGCGGCAGGTCACGCATGCGCGCATCCCGCGCAGCGGCCAGCAGGACCGCATATCCCTTGTCCGGCCCGATCGCGCCCACCACCACGACCCGGCACAACCCCGTATCCGGCATAAGGGTCAGGGAATGATCGTGCAGGGGCTGGGCAAACTGCCGCAGGGTCTGGTCAGGGCGGTCATCTTCGAGCGGTTCCGTCCCGAACCGGATATCGGGAAAATAGCGCGCCAGCCTGCGCGCCACATCGGCGCAGGGTACGACCACGCGCCGCGCACGGCTCAGGTCGCGTCCTGTCTTGCGCCGCAGGCGATCAGCATCCGTTTCCTCCACCCGCGTCCCCAGTGCGCGGACACATCTCCGGCACTCCGTAATGTCAGGTTCGCCACAGTAACGGCCCTCCCTGCCAACCAGCGTAACGCGGGGACAGATTCCGGCGTAATCATGCACATACCGGTCATACGGCACCGCCAGTTGCTGGCACAGTTCACGCGCCCGGTCGCCATGGCCCATGTGATGGTGGATTTCGACATGCTCCAGCCCCAGCGCGCGCAGCAGCGCCACAAGGGCCGCGCCCTGTGCGGGCCATACGAAATGCAGGGGCGGACATGACCCCTCATGCCTGCCATCCCTTATGACAAAGCCATCGGGAAACGGTTCCACAACGACAGGCAGCACGCCCTCCGTCAGCCACATCCGCGCGCGGTCGGCCACGACCTGCGCCACGCCACCCGCCCTGCCGTGGCTGACCAGAAGCACCGTACCACGCAGTCTCGCGCGCAGGACGGCGCGATGCCAGACCAGCAGTGACAGGCGCTGGCGGGCAGCGGCAAGCGGATCGGCCGCGATATGGTCCTGAACCAGCCGGTCATAGCCGGGAAACAGCCGGTTCAGCACCCAGTGGTTGCGCTGTTGCAGCGCCGGACGGCTGAGACCAAAGGATGCACTACCCGCATGCCCCACAAATACGCCGGGCGCTGCGTAATGCCGCCATCCCGCCAGCCGGGCGCGCATGCAGAAGTCATTTTCCTCCCCATATCCCCGGCCATACAGTTCGGGACGGAACAGGCCCGTATGATGCAGGCAGTCATGGCGGATCAGCATGCAGAAACCGTGGCCTGTGGGAATTTCAGGGCCCTGCCCGCCATTGGCCGTTAATGCCGCGGCCATGAAGTGGCGCACATCCTCCATCCCGCCAGCCAGTGGGGATGGCCGTTCGGGATCAGGCCATGTCAGGATCGTGGCATCGTTCGACAGGGGGGATACAGTGCCCGCATCGGCGCGCGCATAGGCTGCCCGCAGCATTTCATCCAGCCAGCCATCGGCCACCAGCGTATCGCTGTTCAGCAGCACGACATCCATCCCGGTCGCATCAGAAAGCGCCGTATTGACCGCTGCGGGATAGCCCCGGTTGGTTTCATGCCGCCGCAGCACAATCCGCCCCTGCGTCGCCAGATCATCCAGTACAGCGGCCAGCGCGGGATCAGGGGAGGCATCATCCACCACCATGATTTCCACTACTGGCCCTTCCACACGTCGGGCCAGCGTCGCCAGCACACTGTCCAGACAGGCGAGGGTGCGCTCCCGGTCCGCATGGACCGCAACCACGACCCGGCAGCGCGCGGCGCGTCCGGGCGGGTGTAGAAGTCCATCCCCGCGCGCCCGCATGGCGGGAAAGACCCGTCGTGCGCGTGGCAGGCGGACCGGGAGAGGAGAACCGGTCAGATCCCGCCCCTGCCCCGTGACAATGCGCACGCATCCCTGTGGAGCGATATCTGCCCACCCGACCCGGAATGCCCATACCGACGTGGAAGGACCGGCGATGGCCGCCGCCATCGGCACGATCCTGCGTGTAAGCTTCAGCCGCCGCCTGCCATGTGCATCCATCAGATATAGTGCGGGGCGGCCCTCCGGCCGGGCGGGCATGATCGCCCATCCCGCAACCCCCTGCCCGTCTGGCAACGCTACGCCAGCGACCTGGCATAAGGCCACCGGATCGGGGCTGCCGCCCAGCAGGGGCATGCCATCATACAATATCCCGATTTCCCGCGCCTGACGCCAGCGCGGCGGCAGGGACATGGACGTGCCGGCCATACGACGCGGGCCGAACCTGCTGCCGTCCAGCCAGACCACCGGCACGCATCCTTGTGGCAGGCCGCCCCAATGCAGCACGCCCCGTCTTCCGTCCAGCGCGCACCAGCCGGACCGGCCCATATGCTGGCATGTCAGATCCGCCGGAACGGACAGTGCCGGATCAAAGCCGTATCGGGTAAAAAACCGCTCCAGAGCTACTGCCGCGCGCGCCCATGCGCCCGCCGCGCAACAGGCCAGCACCAGCAGGCGCAGCCCGGCGCGAAAGCCCTGCCCTGCGGCCATGACGGTTTCCACCGCTTCCGCGGCACCCGTGCCATCGCCAGCACCCAGCCGGACCGCAGCCAGCGCGTACAGCACAGCCCTGTCATCGGGTGCCAGCCGCGCCGCGCGTTCCATCCACACAAGGGCCTGCGCATGCCGTCCCTGCCCCGCCAGCAGCCGGGCATGCCCCACGGCGGCCGCCACATCCGCGCCCGGCGCAACGGATGGACCGGATTCAGGACGCGGTATGGTCTGCCTCCACCCATGCCAGCCGGTCACATTCATCCTGCGCCGCGCCCAGCCCCTGCGCCGCCGCGCGGGCGAACCACTCCCGCGCCTGCACCGGGTCTGCCGGCCCCGCCAGCCCGCGGGCCAGATACCGCCCCAGCATGAGCTGTGACAGGGCATTGCCCCCCTGTGCGCCCTGACGGAACCAGTGCAGCGCCTGCATGCGGTCGGGCGCGATATCGTGGCCACCACCGTACATGGCCCCAAGGGAAAACATGGCTTCGACCCGCCCGGCACGCGCCGCCACATGATAGAGGGCAAGCGCGCCAGCATGGTCGCGCGGTCCCCCATGGCCATCCAGCCGAAGCTGGGCCGCGACAAGGCAGGCATCGGGCAGGCCATGTTCCGCTGCCTGTTCCAGCCACTGGCGGGCACGTATCGGATCAGCCGTTCCGCTCCCTTCACCCAGCAGCATGCGTCCCAGCCAGTACTGCGCATTGACCACACCCGCCCGGGCCGCGCGTTCCATCCATATGACGGCCTGCCTGCGTTCAGGAGCAGTTCCCGTTCCCCGGTACAGGCTGACCGCCAGATTGAAGGCGGCCACCGGATCGCCCGCCTGCGCGGCCGCATGAAAATCAATACCCGGCACGTCTGCCTCCGCTCCCTCCGTCAGCAGGGTTGCCGCAAGGTCGGTCATGGCCGCGACATCACCCAGCACGGCCGCACGCTTCACCCACATACGGGCCAGCGTAAGGTCGGCGGGAACACCACGCCCCTGTATGTAAAGCATTCCCAGCATGCGGCAGGCCACGGCATGGTCCTGTTCAGCCGCCATGCGGTACCATGTCGCGGCTTCATGGGCGCAGGGCACGGCGGCTTCCCCGCGCGCGTGCATGTCCCCCAGCAGGGAGGCGGCTTCACGGTCCCCGGCATGGGCGGCACGACGCAGCCATGTCTCGGCGGCCATGACATCGCGTGCTCCCTGCACGCCCTGTAACAGCAGGGCGCCGTAACGGGCCTGTGCCGGCCGTATGCCCTGCCCGGCGGCACATGCGTACCAGTGCGCGGCCTGTGCCCGGTCCTGCGCCACGCCCCAGCCCCGCTCATGCAGCAGGCCCAGCATGTACTGCGCCGTCGGCAGCCCCCCCTGTGCCGCGCGGGTCAGCGCCGCGACCGCATCGGGATCACTGCCGGGTGCCATACCGGATGCGCTGAGATGCGCCAGCGCCAGACCCAGATCACCCTGCGGGCAGCCTGCGCGTGCGGCCTGTGCGCACCATGACCGCGCCGCCTGCGGGTCCCGCACGCTATCCGGGCCGGTAGCGAGCAGATAGCCGTACAAAGCCTGCGCATCCGGCAGGCCCTTTTCCGCCGCGCACGCGGCCCATGTGGTGGCGGCAACAGGATCGGGCCATCCGGCAATGCCTTCGGGCAGGGATACAGGCAGCAGGCTGTCAGCCCCAACGGTACGGGGCGGCGCCCCCAGCAGCAGCAGGGCAAGGGAAAAAGCGGCCTCCACATGGCCTGCGGTCGCGGCCTCGTGCATCCAGCGCAGGCCCTCGACCGGACTTGGGGGGACGCCCGTTCCCTCCAGATAGGCGCGGGCCACCTGATACTGCGCGGCGAGCATGCCCCCGCGCGCCAGTGTCCCGAGCAGCGCAAACCCCTGTGCCGCGCGCCCTTCGCGTTCCAGCAGGTCGCATGCACGCCGGAAGCGCGCGGCGGGGGTAAGACCATCCCGCAATCCCGACAGGAGCCTGCGCATGACCGTGCGCCCCCGGCCTAAGGTTCGCGCATGCCGTCGGTCACGGCGGGCAGCAGGCGGTTGAGCAGATACTGCATCATGGTCCGCCGCCCGACATGAATGTCGGCTTCCACCGGCATGCCGGGCCGGGGCTGGAAAAAGGGCGGCACCCCATGCAGGGTGTAACGGTCGACTGACAGGCGCACGCGGTAATAGACCGTCAGCGGATCGCCGGTCCCGTCGCTGCCCTGCTGGGCATCGCCGCCCGCGCGGGCAGGCTGACCGGCAAAGGCATCCGCGCTGATGACACGCACGGTCGCTTCCCCGCCGCCGTACTGGGTGTAGGGAAAGGCCGCGAATTTCAGCAGTGCCGGATCGCCCGCACGCACATAACCCGCATCCACGCCGCGCAGGGTCGCTTCCACATCAAGGTGGCTGCCGGTCGGCACCAGCGTCATGAGCGGACTGGCCGCCTGAATGACCGAACCGGCGGACAGGTGCGCGATGCTCAGCACCACCGCGTCACGATCCGCCCGCATGACGATCAGGTCATGATGCAGCATGGCCTTGCTGTAGCTGCCATCAGCATCCGCCAGCCGGTGCTGGGCCAGCGCCAGATCCTGATACACGGTCGCGTGCCAGTTGCTGGCGTAGCCATCGCGCTGCGCCTTCATCGCATCCAGCCGGGCGCGCGTGCTGTCGGCCTCATGCCGGGCGGATACCTGCGAACGCACCACTTCCATCAGGGTGTCCTGTGCCGCCAGCGTGGACAGGCGGCTGCCGACCTGTTCATGCTGCAGGCGCTGGCGCATGTCCTGCACGTCGCGGGCAACGCGCGCGCGGGCGCCATACATCGCGGCACTGGCCTCATAGCCCTGCAGTTCGCTCTGCAATGCTGCGATCTGACGGTCATACCCGGCCATCTGCGCGTCATATTCCGCCTGCCGGCGCAGATAGGCTGCCGCCTCCTGCACCGATGCGGGGTCGTTCATGTCAGCCCGGTAGGGCCTGCCCGCCGCTTCCGCCGTACGGCGCGCGACCTCAGCCCGGTACGCCATGACCTGATGGCGCAGGTTGGTCACATCCGCATCCGTCATGGTCGGATCAAGCCGGGCCAGCACCTGCCCTTTATGCACGGTATCGCCCTCATGCACGTCAAGCGAGCGGATGAGCGAGGTTTCCAGTGGCTGGATGACCATCGTCTCGTCAAAGGGCGTCAGTGTGCCATTCACGCTGATGACCCGATCCAGCGGGAAGAAGGTCATGACCAGCAGACCCGCCCCGGCAAGGGCCGCGACCAGCCAGACCACATACCGCGCCGCATCGGATGGCGGCAGATCCACCAGCGCGGCACTGGGTGAGTAGAACGCCAGCAGCGCGGGCGGCAGATCGGCCGGAACATCCGCGGCCGGGGGCGGCAGGACGGACAGGATGCCGCCCACGCCATCATCGCCCGCATCGTCCGGCGCGGGGGGGGCGAGGTCGCCGTCGCTCATGCCGCGTCTCCGTGCAGGGAGGACGGGGGCGGCGCATCGTTGCCGCCACCATCGTTGAAACGGTTCTGCTGCATCCACAGGGTGCGGTAGATGGGGCTGCGCGTCAGCAGTTCGGCATGCGTGCCGATGGCCGCGACACGTCCCCGGTCCATCACACAGATCTGGTTGCAGTCCACCAGCGAGGCGAGACGGTGCGAGACGATCACCATGGTCCGACCGTGGGCGAGGCGACGCAGGTTGGCGTTGACCACGGCCTCGCTTTCCGGATCGAGGGCGGAGGTCGCCTCATCAAGGATCATGAGCTTCGGGTCGGAAATCACCGCGCGCGCTATGGCAAGCCGCTGCCGCTGTCCGCCGGAGATGTTGGTGGAACCTTCCTCGATCCACGTATCGTAGCCTGCCGGCATCCGTTCGATGAACTCTTCCGCCCCCGCCAGACGGGCGGCGCGGATCACGTCCTCCAGCGTCAGGCCGGGACGACCGGCGATGATGTTGTCGCGTATCGTGCCCCGGAACAGGAAATTGTCCTGCAGCACCACCCCGCACGAGCGGCGCAGGTAGGTCAGGTTGATCTCGCGCAGGTCGATGCCGTCAAGGCGCAACTGCCCCGTATAGTTGCGGCTGACGCCCTGCAGCAGCCGCGTGATGGTGGACTTGCCCGACCCGCTGCGCCCCACCAGCCCCAGCATGGTGCCCGCAGGCACCGAAAACGTGACATCGGACAGGGCTGGACCGGATGCGGCGGGATAGGTGAAACAGACATCCGAAAACGCCAGCGCGCCGCGGATGGGCGGACGCAGGCCGGTGGTAAGGGCGCGCGTCTCGGTCGGGCGGTTGAGCACGGAGCCCGCTTCGGACAGGGCGCTGCGCACTTCGTTCAGGTCATCGATCAGCCGCGCCATGCCCACCAGCGGTGCTGCCACGCGCCCCCCCAGCATCATGAACGCCATGAGCGCCCCGGCTTCCATGTCCGCCGTGGGGGCGGTCAGGGCCAGGTACGCACCGACAAGGATGATGCCGCGATTGATGAACAGGTCCAGCGGCATGACGGCGCTCGCCACCCAGTTGCCCATGCGTCCCGCATCCAGCGATGCCGTTACGACAGATGCTGTTTTTTCATCCCATGCTTCCCGCCGCACGGGTTCCAGCGCCAGTGTCTTGACCGTACGGATACCGGCGACGGTTTCGTACAGCGTGGCGCTACGGTCCATTTCGGCACGGACCTGCCGCCCCACCATGCGCCCCATGCCCGGCATCGCCACCAATATGATGCCGCCGATCAGGGCTGCCGCCGCCACGGTCATCCACGCCAGCGAAAAGCTGAGCCAGAACAGGAAAGGCAGCACCACCAGCAACGTGAACAGGTCGAGAAAGGTACTGAGCAGCCTGCCGGTCATGAACTGGCGCACCCTGTAGATGGCACTGACGCGGCCGATCACGTTGCCGGTCTGCTCGCGTTCGAAAAACTCCAGAGGCAGGGCAAGCAGCCGGTCGAAAACCGCCAGAGAGATGCGCGTATCCAGCCGCGTGGTCAGCACCAGCGTCAGTTCGCGCCGCGCGTAGCTGAGCAGGATTTCGTAAAACGCCATGACCACGACCAGCCCGGTCAGGGAAATGAGGGTGGCCATGGAATGGAAGCTGACCACCCGGTCGATCACCTGCATCACGATCAGCGGTGGAAAAACCGCCAGCACGCTTATGACGACGGAAGCCAGAACCACATCGCGCAGCAGCCGCCGTTCCCCCAGCACAAGCCGCCGCAGCCATGCGAAATCGACCGGTTCCTCGACCGGTGCCCCACCACCGCGCCCGCGCACCAGCAGCACGTCGCCCCCCCATACGGCGCACAGGCGCAGTTCATCGACCGCGACAGGCGGACTGTCGGGACTGGCGAACGGATCGACCAGCCAGATGACGCCATTCACCTCGTCCGCACCGACCATAAGCCCTGCCGAACCGTCGTTGAACATCAGGGCTACGGGCGGGACATCACGCAGGCGAACAAGGTCGCGCCATTGCAGGTGCAGGCCACGGGCGGTCCCGCCATTTTCCTCCACCCACCGTGCGAGGGCGGGGATGGAAGGAGCCGCATCGTCGGATGCGCCCGCGAAATCATGCACATCAAGATCAATGCCGTGAAACCGTGCCGCACGCAGCACCGCCTGTAGCCGGATCAGGGCTGGCGCGGGGCGGGACGGGCCGCCCGCCTGGTCCGCTGTCTGGTCTGAATGGCCCACGGCATCCCTTTGCTTTGCAGGTTCTGTCCATCACGGCCACCAGATCTAGGGACACAAAGCTGAAGGGTTCCTTAACAGGTCATGTTTTCATGCAGGCCCCGGCGGACATATGGCAAAACGCGCGCTGGCCAGCACGTCCCCCGCCAGCGCCGCACGCCATGCCGCCTCCTGCCCGGTCGGAGGCAGCACGACGATGCGGGTGAACCATTTCACGCCCCCCGTAGCACGCCTGCGGAATATATCGCCCAGTGCGGCGGCGATCCCCTCGCCTCGCCCCGTGCAGCACAGGCATCCGGCCACATGTGCAAACGGGGACGTTACGGCGTTGATCACCGCCACATCGGCCCATGCCCCGACGGCTGGCGGCGTGCGGCCATCGCCCACCACCAGCAGCGTATCGGAACGCGGGACGGGTATGGCGGTCACGAATTCCAGTGGGATACGCCCGTCAGCGGTCATGACTTTCTCCGTTCATCGGGCCGGGCCGACGGCATTCTCCCCTTATGGGCAATGATACTGGACACCGGCCGGAAGTTGGGGGAATAAAGAGCACCAGACATACCCAATGCAAGACAGCCGGAATACGGGCCTGAACCTGCCGCCCGCGCGTGGTGACATGCCCCTGTCATGAGATTTCAGGATAACAATGACCACTCGTCCCCATCTTCTCGATGCCCTTCGCGACCAGGTTCTGCTGTGTGACGGCGGCATGGGCTCCCGCGTGCAGCTACTGGATCTGGAAGTCGAGCGCGATTACTGGGGGCAGGAAAACTGCACCGAGATCCTGAACCTGTCGCGCCCCGAACTGGTACGCGAAATCCACCGTGGCTATTTCGAGGCCGGGGCAGACATGGTGGAAACCAACAGCTTTGGCGGCTCGCCCATCACGCTGGGTGAATTCGGGCTGGAAGACAGGGCGCGGGAAATCAACCGCACGGCAGCCCATCTTGCACGCGAAGCGGCGGAAAGCTTTTCGGACGGGCGCCACCGCTATGTCGTCGGCTCCATCGGGCCGGGCACCAAGCTGCCTTCGCTGGGCAATATCGATTACGACACGCTGGAAGCCGGTCTGGCCGAACAGTGCCGTGGCCTGATCGAAGGGGGCGTGGACTGCCTGCTGATCGAGACGTGTCAGGACACGCTCCAGATCAAGGCCGCCGTCAATGGCGCCAAGATCGCGCGGGCGGAGATGGGCACGGATACCCCCATTTTCGTGCAGGTCACGGTCGAGACGACCGGCACGCTTCTGGTCGGGCCCGACATCGCGGCGGCAGCCACGGTCATAAACGCGCTGGACGTGCCGCTCATGGGCCTGAACTGCGCCACCGGCCCGCAGGAAATGGCCGAACATGTACGCTGGCTGGCCGAAAACTGGCCGGGCCTGATCTCGGTCCAGCCCAATGCCGGGCTGCCCGAACTGGTCAACGGCAAGACGCACTACCCCCTGACCCCGCAGGAAATGGCAAGCTGGGTTGACCGCTTCATTACCGAGGACGGGCTCAACCTCATCGGCGGCTGCTGCGGCACCTCCACCCCGCATACGCAGGCGCTGGACCAGATGCTGCGCCGCCGCGCGGAAGGTACGGGCCGCATCCGCCCGGCACCCGTGGCACGCAAGCCGGTGTGGATTCCGTCGGTCGCCAGCCTGTATTCACAGGTCCCGCTGCGTCAGGAAAACAGCTATTTCTCCATCGGGGAACGCTGCAACGCCAACGGGTCGAAGAAATGGCGGCAGTTGCAGGAAGCGGGCGACTGGGACGGCTGCGTGGCCCTTGGCCGCGAACAGGCGGCTGAAGGTTCGAATGCGCTGGATATCTGCACCGCCTTCGTCGGCCGGGATGAAATGCGCGAGATGAACGAGGTCGTGACCCGCTTCACCGCCTCGGTCAATGCGCCGCTGGTGATCGATTCCACCGAAACCCCCGTGATCGAGGCCGCACTGAAGCTGCATGGCGGCAAGCCGATCATCAATTCCATCAATTTCGAGGATGGGGAGGCGATCGCCAGCGAACGCATGCTGCTGGCGCGCAAGTTCGGGGCATCCGTCATCGCGCTGACCATTGATGAAGTCGGCATGGCCAAGACGGCGGAAGACAAGCTGCGCATCGCCACGCGTCTGGTCGAATTCGCGTGCGGGAAGCATGGCCTGCCGCAATCCGACCTGATGATCGACCCGCTGACATTCACCATCGGCACCGGCACTGAAGATGACCGCAAGCTGGGGGAATGGACGCTGGAGGGCATCCGCCTGATCCGCGAACGTTTCCCCGATATCCAGATCGTGCTCGGGCTGTCGAACATTTCGTTCGGCCTGAACCCGGCGGCGCGCGCGGTGCTGAATTCCGTCTTCCTTGACCATGCGGTGCGTGCAGGCATGACGGCGGCGATCGTGCATGTATCCAAGATCCGTCCGCTGCACCTGATCGCGAAGGAAGAGGTGAAGGTTGCCGAAGACCTGATCTTTGACCGCCGTAGCGAAGGCTATGACCCGCTGCAGCGCATGCTGGAAATCTTCGCCGACCGCAAGGCCGCCGACGCGGTCAAGAAGGCCCGGGCCGAAACCGCGCCCGAGCGCCTGAAGGACCGCATTGTCGATGGCGACCGCAAGGGGCTGGAAGATGACCTTGCCGAAGCCATGCGCGACATGGCCCCGCTGGACATCATCAACACCGTGCTGCTGGATGGCATGAAGGTGGTGGGCGAACTGTTCGGCGCAGGCAAGATGCAGCTTCCGTTCGTGCTCCAGTCCGCCGAGACGATGAAGGCTGCCGTGGCCTGGCTGGAACCCCACATGGAACGCACCGAAGGCCAGGCCCGTGGCACCATGGTACTGGCCACCGTGAAGGGTGACGTGCATGACATCGGCAAGAACCTTGTTGACATCATCCTGACCAATAACGGCTACCGAGTCATCAACCTTGGCATCAAGGTGCCGGTGGCGGACATGATCGCCGCCGCCCGGGAACACAAGGCTGATGCCATCGGCATGTCCGGCCTGCTGGTCAAGTCCACCGTTATCATGCGCGAAAACCTTGAGGAAATGCACCGCCAGGGCATTGATGCACCCGTCATGCTGGGAGGCGCCGCCCTTACCCGCAATTATGTGGAGGAGGACTGCACCGCCGCCTATGGCGAAGGCGGGCGCGTGGCCTATGCGCGTGACGCATTCGATGGACTGTCGCTTATGGACAAGGTGGTGAAGGGCGAGTTCGACACCTATCTTGCCGCCATCCAGTCCCGCCGCGCAGGCAAGGCCACCCGCACCAACCGTACGCAGGATATCGAGGAGGCGTCGACCCGGGGCTTCGGCCCGGTGGATGTCGCCGCAAGCCGTGCCCGTCGCGCGCGCATGACCGCAGACGAACCCGTCCTCACCCCGCCCTTCTGGGGACCACGCGTTCTGGAAGCGACACCGGAGGCAGTGCTGCCGTTCCTGAATGAACGCTCACTGTACCAGTTCCAGTGGGGCTTCCGTAAACAGGGCCGTTCGCTGGATGACTTCATGGTCTGGGCGCGCAAGGAACTGCGTCCGGTGCTGCGTCAGATGCTGACCATGTGCGCAGAGCAGGACATCCTGCATCCCCGCGCCAGCTACGGCTACTGGAAGGCGGCGGGCGAAGGCAATGACCTTGTGCTGTTTGGCGAGGATGGCACGAATGAAGTCGCCCGCTTCACCCTGCCCCGCCAGCCGCGTGAGGACGGTGCGTGCATTGCCGACTTCGTGCGCGATATCGACGACGCCCAGCGCGACGTAATCGGCCTGCAGGTCGTAACCGTAGGGCAGGATGCATCGGACCGGGCGCGGGAATGGTTCGAGGCTGACCGCTACAAGGATTACCTCTACCTGCATGGCCTGTCGGTCGAAATGGCGGAAGCCATGGCGGAATACACCCACAAGCGCATCCGCGCCGAAATGGGTTTCGCGGCCGAGGATGACCGCGACATGGCGAAACTGCTCCAGCAGGGTTACCGGGGGTCACGCTATTCATTCGGCTACCCCGCCTGCCCCCGACTGGAGGAGCAGGAACCGATCCTGAAACTGCTGGATGCGGAAAAGATCGGTGTATCCCTGACAGACGGCTTCCAGCTTCATCCGGAGCAGTCCACATCGGCGCTCGTGATCCTAAACCCGCACGCCAAGTACTTCTCGATCTGACGCAGGGCATACCATACTGCGTCGCAGGCACGCGGTATGTGATCCGGAATAATGGATACACATGCCGCTCCGTCCGAAAGGGAAGGTAGACAAAAACGGCTGGTATCCGGCACAGGGCTCATGCTTATGAAATCCGGGCCGCTGTGTACATCGTATTATACCAACGGTTATAGAGACTGACCTGTGTAAGCCCACTCTCTGAGACCGATGGATCGGATGGTATCAGGCAGGGCGGCAAGGTTGTGCCAGGCGCCGCAGACGGCGTCGATGATATGCTCGATGCCGTCGAAGACGGTGTTGGACAGCCAGCTGGCGCGTAGGAACTGCCAGATATTCTCGACCGGGTTCAGTTCGGGAGCACGGGACGGCAGGAAGATCAGGCTGACATTGCGGGGCAGCTTCAGTCCGTCGGTGATGTGCCATCCTGCGCGATCGAGTTGCACGACGGCGTGAACGCCGCGAGCGACGCAGCGCGAGATTTCCTCGATATGCAGTTGCATACTAGCCGTACCGATGAACGGTAGCGCCAGGCCGGTGTCCTTGCCGCGCGCCGGACAGATTGCCCTGAATGGCCAGGCATTGTCGTAACGCTGGTCAGTCAGCTGGCGTGGCCGCATGCCTCGCCTGGCCCATTGTCGGACGGTGCCGTTCTTCTGGCCGATGCGGGCCTCGTCCTGGAACCATATCTCGATCGGCTTTCCCTGTGGCAGAGGGCCGGTATGGGCGCTGAGGATGCGGGGAGGTTTTTTTGAATGCCTCCATGACGGCAGGACCCTGCCCCGGATGACGCGGCCGGGTGCTGATAGTCGCGCAGGCCATCGGGCCCTTCGGCATTGAAGCGGTGAACCCAGTCTCGCAATGTCTGGCGGTCCATACCACCACCCGGGCCGCATCGGTGTGGCTCGCTCCGTCACAGATCGCCGCTAGGGTCAGAGGCCGAATAGTCATCCCGTAGCTTCACCGCTCTCGTCATCAGCCAGTTCCTCCCGCAGCAAGAGAATCAGAGCCAACGCCATTCGTCACTTCACACACGAGTCAGTGGCTACATCCTTTAGTGTTAGGCCTTGATATAGTCTGCTGTAGCCGCGATGAGAATGACGGAGAGGAAGGATAAGGCTGTCTTCTCGTATCGGGTTGCAACAACCCGCCATTCCTTAAGTCTCGCCCAC
The DNA here is from genome assembly GCF_041402665.1 of Komagataeibacter sp. SM21. NCBI lineage: Bacteria > Pseudomonadati > Pseudomonadota > Alphaproteobacteria > Acetobacterales > Acetobacteraceae > Komagataeibacter > Komagataeibacter sp. SM21. Next base: position 4,138 of record NZ_JBGLOV010000008.1, on the reverse strand, counting down.
AGGTTTTCGACCAGATCCCGATGCCTGTAAGATCATTTGAGACAGGCGATTCTGGATCATTCTTTCCTGGCGGGATCACCGGTTCCAGAGATATTCATGAAATTTGTGCGCGGCATACCCACGGTCACAGACGACATAGGTCGGTGGATGCGACAGGTCGTCGAGTAGAGCATAAGCGGATGCCAGTTCATGCGCCTGACCGGGCGACAGCGTGAAGGACAGCACCCTGCCATGACCATCTGCGGCTACGCAGGCCCTGGCGCCAAAACCTCCACATGAGCGGCCAGGCGCCTCACGATCCCTGTGACGTTCGTCGTATCCCCTTTTTTGGTGGCTCCGGCCGCCTTGTGATGGGCACGGATCGTCGTGCCATCAGGAAAAACCATGCCCGGCGCCGGGTCCGTGCCCCTGACCTTTTCAGACAGGCGCTGCCAGACACCGGGTTTCGACCAGCGAATGAACAGTTGTGCGGCAATCCACCAGGGACCAAACCCGGACGGCAGGGCGCGCCACTTCGCGCCGTTCTGATGGCGCCAGAAAATCACCGATATCGTCCGTCGAAGGTTCCTCGGCGGGGCCTTGCCCTTCGGACGGACTCCCTCGATCAGCGGCTCCAAGACTGACCAGGCCTGATCAGAAAAGACAGGCTGCATCATGCTCATCATAAATAGCTGTGCAGCCCGTTCTGTCATTCAGGACCTAACAGGCCCTGTTTTTTTAAATTAACCCACCTATCAACTGGAAGTCGCCTACCCAGTAACTGCCTTCCTAAACAGCCTGCTGCATTTTCCTGACCAGCGATGTTGTCGAGCGACCGGAAACAATATCGATCAACGCGACCCGACCGCCATTCTGCTTGACGAAATCACCGCCAACCACATTTTCTTCCGTATAATCAGCGCCTTTTACCAGAACATCGGGTTTCAGGGCCCTGATCGTCTCAAGTGGCGTGTCCTCATCAAAAATCACCACCATATCCACATCCCGCAGGGCGCCGATCACCATCGCACGTGCCTGCTCATCCTGTACCGGTCGGCTTTCACCCTTCAGGCGCCTGACGGACTGGTCGCTATTGATCGCCACGATCAGTTTGTCCCCTTCACGGGCAGCGCCATGCAGCAGTGCAATGTGACCGGGATGCACCAGATCGAAACAGCCATTGGTAAAAACGACCCGCGCGCCATGCTGTCGCCAGTTCTGGACTACCTGCACTGCCTGATCGAGAGGTAGGGTCTGCCCGGTTTCAACCATTTCAGCCCGCAGCGCGCGGCTCAGTTCCTCTTTTGAAACGCTTGCAGTGCCCAGTTTGCCAACGGCGATGGAGGCTGCGGTGGTCGCAATCACCATGGCCGTATCCAGTGTCTGGCCAGCGGACAGCACTGCCGCCACCGTTGCCACAACCGTGTCGCCCGCACCGGACACGTCATAGACTTCCGATTTGCGGGTGGCCGCGTCGGTCATGGTTCCATCCGTGCGCCACAGGGTCATGCCCTCTTCCGAGCGGGTTAGCAGCACATCCCCCCCAAACGCGGCCGATGCCGCGCGAGCGGCACGCTCGATTTCATCATGCGTGTGCAGGGGCAAGCCGGTCGCCTGGGCCAGTTCCTTGCGGTTTGGGGTAATGAGCGAAGCGCCACGATAAGCCGCCAGATCCCTGCGTTTGGGATCGACGATAACGGGAATGTCCCGATTGCGGGCGGTCGCTATCAGTTCTGCCAGCACATCCTCGGACAATACGCCCTTGGCGTAATCGGAACAGACCAGCACATCACATGTGGCAATCGCAGCCTTGCCAGCAGCGATGAGCCGGGCGGTCAGTTGTGCCGACGGTGTTTCAATGTGTTCATCATCAATACGCACGATCTGCTGGCGCCCACTCAGCACGCGCGTTTTTGTAATGGTAGTCCATTGAGGGTCCGCCAGAATGCCGGTGCAGTCGATAGTGTCCCATGGTGCCAGCGCATGGCGCAGCGCATCCGCCGCTGGATCGCAGCCCACCACACCGATCAGTTTTACGGCACAGCCCAGTGCTGCCGCATTGACCGCGACATTCGCAGCGCCCCCCGGCACGGAAGCCTGTCGGTCGCGCCGGAGCACTGGCACCGGCGCTTCAGGTGAAATCCGCTCCACCGAGCCGTAGATATATTGATCCAGAAGAAGATCACCGATGACGACCAGAGAGCCAAACTGGAAATTTTCAATCATGAACTTCTTACGATCAGGAGTGGGTTACAGGGATATAGATACAGGCAACACCATGAAAATTCACCCATCAAAAACGGACAGGTCTGGGTTACAGGTCGTTCTGCCAATGGGAGTATCCCAGCCTGCTGGCGTCCACGAGTTGTATTTCACGAAAACAGTTTTGTATCGCCATGCGGATTGTGGCAGGCACACGGGAATGGGACAGGGCACTTGATAGGGCGATGGTTCCTGTCCATATTTTCAGCCCTTCGTGTTTGCGGAACCCCTGATGATTGACTTCGGCTTGTGTAAGACCCTGTGGCAGGACTGGCTGAAGGAATTGGCGCTTCCCCTGTGGAGCCAGTGTGGTTTTGACCGCAGCAGAACACTTTACCACGAACGCCTGACCTTTGAGGGCACGCCGGTTTTGCTACCGGAACTGCGTCTGATGGTGCAGGCCCGTCAGGTGGCGACCTATTGCCGTGCCGCACTGGATGGCGTGCATGATGCGGCGGAACAGGCAATTGACTGTCTGGAGGAGATTGGCCGCCGCTACCATGGCAGCGATGGGGAAAAGGGATGGATTTTCTCCCTCGCGCCCGATGGCAGGCCGGGCAATCGTACGCGCGACCTGTATGCACATGCGTTCATTCTTTTTGGTTACGCATGGGCCTATCGCCTTACGGGTAATGGGACTTATCTGGCTACGGCCCGCCAGACCGTTCTGGAAATCGACTTGATCTTCAAAGCGGAAAACGGTGGCTATCGCGACGCCATGCCCACGCCCGACATGATCCGCCGTCAGAATCCGCACATGCATCTGCTGGAGGCTTATCTCGCCCTCTTTGAAGTCTCCTCTGACAGTTTCTATCTCGATTATGCTAGGCAGATCATTGCGTTGGCCCTGAAACATTTTATCGATCCCGGATCGGGAATGCTGCTGGAATACTTTGATTCCAAATGGATTCCGTTGCAGCCTGCAGGCCAGAACAGGGTAGAGCCCGGTCATCTTTTCGAATGGTCGTGGCTGTTTACCGAATACTGCACACTAGCGTCCGACGAGTCCCATGAAGATGCCCTGCTGCGGGTAGCCGATGGTCTTTTCCAGACAGGCAGTCGCCATGGGACCGCTCCCGACACAGCCGATGTATATGATGCAATTACGGAATCCGGCACGCAGCTTGAATTATCCACCCGCATATGGCCCCAGACCGAATTCATGCGCCTGCTGTGCCAGCGCCTGAAAAACGGATTGCCCTGTGACAGGACGCTCCTGTCTATGCAGGCTACACGGTTTTTTACCCTTTATGCACCGGCACGCCTGCATGGTGGCTGGGTAGACAGGTTGACGCCTGACGGGCGTATGCTCGTTGATTATATGCCAGCCAGTTCGCTTTACCATATCTACGGTGCAGCCCGGGAAATCGCGCGGGTGTCCGTTACGCAGGAACAGACCGCGGTGTCGGCACAACCCAATTGATTCCCATGTGCTCCGTCCTTTCTGCGCTAGCAGATACAAATGCGGAAGCCTGTCACATCGTCTGATAACGAGCAATCTTCTCCATCATTAGGTCTTTTAAATGGCATAACATAGTGCCCTTCTCTATGAATGGCTTACGGCCTTTGATCAGACTGTCAGGGCATGGCTTCTTAACAAAAAGGGGTATGCTTTTTGACGGCAGACCGCCCCCCTCGCTTCACAGGCATTTTTATTCTATACTCTCTACAGAAATAAGGTCCTGAAAGCATGATATCCGATGAGAACGTCAATGACCATGTATGACAAAATAAAGGAGCTGAAAGTAGATTTCAGAGTCCAGTTACAGGTGGAGGGTTCGAAAAACCCTCTGGTATTGAGGTCTGCTCTGTGATTCCATTTTCCTTGCGTTGATTGGAGTATGGATCATGAAGCAGGCGGGATTTTTTGACGTTGAAGAGCGGCTTGCCCGGCTGA
>NZ_JBGLOV010000007.1:0-155191 GCF_041402665.1 Komagataeibacter sp. SM21 | reverse complement strand
TGACGCTGCCGATTGGCTTTGTCCGTAATCCTGGCGGTGCAGTCGTCAAAGACCCCAATGTTGAGGTTCAGGGAAGATTAGCTTTTCTTTTCAGTACTTTCCTGAAAGTGAAATCAGTCTCGCAGGTTATGAGGCATCTCAATCGTAATGGTCTCGATCTGCCAGCCCGAGACCGGCACGGCGATCTGCACTGGACAGCGGCCACGTTGGCAGCAGTGGCACGCATTTTGCGGAACCCGGCCTATGCAGGTGCCTTTGTTTACGGACGAACGCGGCTCAAGGCGCAAAGGCCTGGAAATCTACCGCAGAAAACCCCCCGGCCCATCGATGAATGGCGCATTGTCGTTCGGGACCAGTATCCTGGTTATATCGATTGGCAGACCTATCTGAAAATTCGCCACATCATGAACGATAACAAGGTTGATTACATGCGTACCAATAGCCGCGGGGTGCCGCGTAACGGCGGTCTGCTGTTACATGGGATCGTTCGGTGTGCCCGATGTGGCCACAAAATGTATGTGCGATATCAGAATGGCGGCGAGTATGTCTGTAATCACTTGCGTACGCACCAGGGCCTGCCAACGTGTCAGCATGTACGGGCTCCGGCGATTGATGCTGCGGTTACACAAGCCTTTCTGGAAGCGGTGGCGCCTGCTGAATTCGAGGCGTTCTCTGCCGCATACAAGGCCCGGCGTCAATCCGTCGCGGAAGCCCGCCGGGGCCTTGAGCAGCAACTCGAGCGCAGGCGCTACGAAGCGACGCTGGCTGAACGGCAGTTCAACAAGGTCGATCCGGACAATCGTCTGGTCGCCGCCGAACTGGAGCGACGTTGGGAGACGGCCCTCAATGATGTACGCACAGCAGAAGAGGCTTTGTCCCGATCGGAAGCCGGACAACCCGCTTCTCCGCTCGTGTTGCCGCGCGAGATGGGCGCAAAGGTCGTTCATATCCAGGGCCGGCTCCCAAAGATCTGGCACGACCCAGCCACCGATGATGCGAGACGCAAGGCGTTGCTACGATGCCTGGTCGAACAGGTGGTTCTCAATCGTGGTGAACACGAAACGGGAAGCGTCCGGATCATCTGGCGTGGCGGTCTGGTCACGGAACTGGCCGTACCGATGACGGTCTCTTCCGTGGATCGACTGGAACGTGGCGCTGAAATGCGGGCGAGAATTCTCGTTCTCGCGACATCCGGGCTGAATGACAGTGCCATCGCCGCAACCCTGACAGCAGAAGGCCACCGTTCCCCGGCATGTGTTGAGCGCGTGCTGCCGACGACAGTTGCTGCCATTCGACGAGATGCCGGTATTGCAGCTGCTCATAAACAGACGCGTTGGGCCCATGACACGTGTCTGCTCAGCGCCGTTCAGCTGGCGAAGGAGCTCAGTATACCTGTAAACTGGCTTTACGTACAAATTCGTAAGGGACGATTGGTGATTGACCCTGCATCGTCGGGTGCGCATCTGTTCCGGCAGTCACCAGAAGTGTTCACAGCCATACGGAGACTGAGAAATCGCGAGATCGAACATGTCGATCTAAGAATCAATCGTCGTGAAAAGAGGGGGCATTGATATGTGCCATCGAGCAGACAAGTCAATTGTGACGGGGAGAGATGGATCGCTCCGTCCTTTGCCGAAGGCCACAAGAAATGCCCGCGCTCGATCCGCTTCGCATATAAGGAAAGGCCGATCCCATCGTGCCAGATCAGTTTCACCAGGTCGCCGCGTCGGCCCCTGAAGGCATAGACGTCACCCGCGAAAGGGTCACGACCCAGTGCTTCCTGGACCTTCAACGCCAGCCCGGGCATCCCCAGGCGCATATCGGTTACACCGGCCGCCAGCCATATCCTCAGCGTGGAAGGAAGCGGGATCATGATCGTAGTGCGCCCACAATCTCACGCAGACGATCAGCGGACAGCCCTGCGTCGAACTCCAGCCGCACACCGTCCGGAAAGACCAGGCTGACGGCTTGGCCGGACAGCGTTCCCTGTTCTCTCCGACGCTCCGATGGCTGCGGCTCGGGGGCCGGGGCTACCATGACAGGTATGAACGATGTCCCGCCTTTGGCCTGCGCTTTGGCCCGAGCCTCTCGCCGCCAGCGAAACACCAGACTGGGATGGATCCCATACTGTGCAGCCACCTCCCTTATGGGGCGTCGGCTCTCGTAGGACGCGATGACCACTCGCGCGCGAAATTCAGGGGCGTGCCAGCGGCGGCGATCCGAAACGATCTCGATCCGCGAGGCGTCCGCCAGCCTGTCCCGCTCATCGGTCTCTCTACCGCTCCTTTGGAGCCTCTCTGCGGTACTACCTGCGACACTCGCAGGTAGTACCGCGTCCCTATCTCTTAAATCGTTCATGCTTCATAGCTGAACCAGGCCAGAAGTATTCAGCAAGGCGTCAGTCGCCGGGAGCTTACGATCTTCCTTCCACAGCGGAAGTGAAGACAGCGCCGGTCGGGGTAGGGGGCGCGCGTCCCGCCAGCCGCATTGAGCGCGACCTGCTTGGTGCAGCCGAGATCCCGGCCGGTGCGTTGTGGGGCATTCATACCATGCGCGCGCTGGAGAATTTTCCCATAAGCGGTACGCCCATCGGGACGTTTGGCGAACTGGTTCAGGGGCTGGTTACGGTCAAGCAGGCAGCAGCGCGCGCCAACCATACGCTGGGCTATCTGGATGCCGGGCGGGCAAACGCCATTGATGCCGCCTGCAACGCGATCCTGCGCGACACCCGCTACTGCGATCAGTTTGTGGTGGATGCCATGCAGGGTGGGGCAGGCACATCCACCAACATGAACGCCAACGAAGTGATAGCGAACGTAGCTCTTGGGTTGATGGGGGAAAAGCCGGGCACATACGCGCTCATTCACCCCAATGACCATGTGAACATGGCGCAGTCCACCAACGATGTGTATCCGACCGCGCTCCGGCTGGGGATGCTGCTGGCAGCGGAGCCATTGCTGGCTTCACTCGCACGGCTGGAAAACGCTTTTGACGCTAAAGCGCAGGCTTTCAGTGAGATACTCAAGGTCGGGCGCACGCAGTTGCGCGATGCGGTTCCCATGACATTGGGGCAGGAATTTCATGCGTTCCGTACCACGATACAGACGGAAATCAGGAGCCTGAAGCAGCATGCCACTGCGTTTGAGCAGGTCAATCTGGGCGGCACAGCCATCGGAACGGGGCTGAACACTGATCCCCGTTACGCGCATGCCGTCATGGCGGAACTGCGCGGGCTGAGTGGACGACCAATGGTCAGCGCGCCGGACCTGATCGAGGCGACATCCGATGTCGGGGCTTTTGTCCTGTTTTCCGGTGTATTGAAACGGCTGGCCCTGAAACTTTCCAAAATCGCCAGCGATCTGCGCCTGCTGTCAAGCGGGCCGCGGGCAGGACTGGGCGAAATCGTCTTGCCGCCGGTACAGGCGGGTTCTTCCATCATGCCGGGCAAGGTCAATCCGGTCATACCGGAGGCCGTCAATCAGGTAGCCTATCTTGTCGCCGGGCATGACCTGACCATCACCATGTGCGCGGATGGCGGGCAGTTGCAGCTTAATCCGTTTGAGCCGATGATCGGCTACTGTCTGTTTTCGTCCCTGAAAATCCTGCGTGCGGCTGTCGATACCCTGACGACACGGTGCGTCAGCGGGATTTCGGCAGATGGCAGCCGGTGTCAGTATCTGTCCGAACTGAATATCGGCATTATTACTGCCCTCGTCCCCGTGCTGGGATATGATACCTGCTCGGCAGTCGCCAGGCGTGCCCTTGTCGAAAACCGGAAGGTTACGGACCTGATTATTGAGGAAAACCTGCTATCTTCCGACAGGCTGGCCGAACTCCTGCGGCCTGATGCGCTGACACGGCCCAACATCGGCAGGGAAGCAGGCTAGCCCATCATGTCGATGCCTGCGTGCCCGGCCAGTTCCGGGACGCAGCCATCGTTTTGGCCAGATCGATCAGCAGTTCCCGCACCGCGACCGATGCTTCCGTTTCAGGAATGATTTCGGGAATGCACAGCGATACATCTTCCTGTATGACGGGGTTGCGCAGCGGATATATGCGGGACTTTTCGGGCACGACAATGCGGCTTGCGACCGACCATGGCAGGATGGTGCTGCCGATGCCTTCGACAATGGCGCCCTGCAGGGTAATCAGCGCCTCTATTTCCGCGACAATCCGCGGTTCAAGCTGCTTGCGCATGAAGGCCATATCGACGCTTTTGCGTACGAAGTTATGTTTGGGCGGCAGCAGCAGGGGGATGTCGGCAATATCGGCCAGTTGCACCGCGCCTGTTTCATCTTGCGGAAATTCCAGTGCCTGCGGTGCGAGGAGGAAGAACTCCTCCTTCATCAGGGGGGTGAAGACCACGCCCTTGATCGGTCCCGCACCGTGGATGACGGCCATGTCCAGGCGGCCCGTCATGATCAGTTCGCTGTATATATCATCAAAACTTTCGGTCAGATGCAGCGTAATGTTCGGCAGCCGTTCGCGCACCAGCCGCAGCAGTTCGACAGACAGTGTCGATCCTGCGCTGTAGGGGGACAGCCCGACCGATACCTTGCCCACAAGTGGCCCGGCGCCCTGACTGATTTCGACCATGGCGCGATCGAACTGCTTGGTTAGCGTCTGTGCATGACGGTAGAGTTCCGAGCCTGCTGTTGTCGGTGTAACACCGCTTTTGCTTCGGATGACCAGCTTCTGCTTGAAAACATTCTCAAGCGTTGCCAGTTGCTGGCTTAGCGCAGGCTGGGCGATGTTCAGCAGGTCCGCAGCGCGTGAAATGCTGCCCAGATCGATTATTTTCACAAAAGCCTGCAGTCGCCGTATATCCAACTGGAACTCCATTATACGTAAGTGGCTTTATCACATTGATAATAGGCATATTTATTCGATCAGTCAACGAACTGAACGGGGTATGTTTCTACGTTTCGAAAATTTAACATCATTCCCGGTGGTTAGTCGCCGCCCGGCACGGAGGGCAGATTTCCGGCAGATTCTTTCGATTCCAGAACGAAAAAATATATGAAATAAAAAAGACACATATTTTCAATTATATAGTCTTGTTCGAACAATTGCGCGGCGTATGGGAAGGCAAGATATTAATAATCCATATGACGCCAAATCATAACGGACACGCATCATATCCTTGCACATAGTCGTTACGGAACGTCCGGCGGTATTCAGGGGGGATGCAATGGTAGGCCTATCAAAACGGAAGTTATATTTGGTGGCTGGGGTGGCTTTGGGCACATTCGTACCAGCCATCGGCGAGGCCGCTACCGCACCTTCTGCTGCACCTGAAAAGCATTACAGGACGGATGCCAAAAAGAAGGTACAGCCGTCCCCGTCCCATACCGTCACGTCGTCGGTGCGCGCTTCGGCCAATCCGGAAATCATCCATGTCGGCGGCCATTCGACCAACTCCGTGTTCTCCCCCGGCACGGCGCGTCACAGTACGACGCAGGTGACGGTTGTAACGGGCGCGGAACTTCTGAAAACCGGTCAGAGCAATGTGCTGTCCGCGCTGGCGCAGGCCAATCCTGCCATCACAACCGCAGCCCTGCCCGGTGGTGGCGCAAGTTCCTTTGTGCAGACAATGCAGTTGCGTGGCCAGTCGCCTGATGACACCCTGATCCTGATCAACGGCCATCGCCGCCATATCGGGGCCAACTTCAATTCCAACTCCGGCACCAACTGGGGCAGTGAACCTGCCGACATCTCGCTTATCCCCATTACCGCGATCGACCATATCGAAGTCATTACGGAAGGGGCTTCGGCGCTGTATGGGCAGGATGCGATTGCGGGCGCCGTCAACATCGTGCTGAAGCGCGATACGCATGGTGGCAGCATCAATTTCAAAAACAGCGGCTATTACGCGGGCGACGGACAGGGGCTGGACGGTTCCGCCAACTACGCCATGGCGCTTGGGCACAAGGGCGGATATCTGGATCTGGCAGCGCAGGTGACCCATCAGTTGCCGACGACGCGCGGCGGGGATTTCTACGGCACCCTGTTTAGTGATTCCCGTAACGAAACCGCAAACCGCAACGTCCAGCGCGGGCTGGGTATTCCCAAGTCCACGCTTGAGACCCTGAGTGAGAACATGTCCGTGCCGCTGGGTCACGGGTTCAGTGTCTACAGCACGTCCACCTTCTCGCACCGTCGCGCCAATGTGCCCGAAACCTATCGTAGCGCGGCCGATACGGATAGCTGGATCAATACATCCCTGTATCCGAATGGCGACCAGCCCTACATCACCATGGATCAGTACGACTTCGAGACGGACAATGGCATCCGCACCCGTAAGTTCGGTTTTGCGTGGGACGCCTATGTCACCTACGGTCGTGATGCGCAGCAGTATGGCACGAAGGATTCTGAAAACGTCTCGCTGCCGGGCAGCACCCAGACTTCCTTCTATGATGGTTCGTCCATTTCGTCGGAACTGACAACGGGTCTGCGCGGGTCGCGTTCCTTCAGGACGGGCCTGCTACCCAGGGACATCAACCTGAAATTTGGCGCTGAATACCGTCACGATACATTCCAGATGACGCAGGGTGAAACCGCGTCATGGGAAGGGCTGGGCGCTACCGACCATCCGGGTAACGTGCCGATGGCCGTAACCAATCAGAACCGTGATGTGTACGAAGGTTTTGCCAATCTTGACTTCTACGTAACCAAGAAGTGGGAATGGACACTGGGCGGTCGTGTCGCCAGCTACAACAACCTGGCGACTGTTGAAACGGGATCGGTAGGCACGCGGTACAACTTCAACAAACGCTGGGCCATCCGGGCGAATATCAATACCGGTTACCGCCCGCCCACGCTTGGCGAAATGTCCTATTTCTATTCCGCGCCTTATCCGGGATATACGGTCGATCAGGTTCCGGCGAACAGTGCGATCGCCAAATATCTGGGTTCCGGTAACATGAAGGGCGAGTATTCCCGCAGCTACACGATCGGTGTCGATGCGACGCCGGTTGATGATTTCCATATCACGGGTAACCTGTATTACATCGCCATCAACGATCGGCTTGGCAGCACCCAGTCGTACAGTGTCAATACAAACGACACGACCCTGATGAACCTGCTGAAGGCCGCCAATCTGGAAAGCGCGACATCCCTTTCCTATTACGCCAACCTGTATAATACGCAGACATTCGGCGGCGACCTGAACGCCGATTATACGCTGCGCACAAGCCGTTATGGTAAATTCCGGTTCGCCATGGGGATCAACTTCTCGGATAACGAGATCCGGTCTGCCAAGAATAACCTGGTGAATGAATATACCAAGGAAATGGTACTGCATTCAGCGCCCAAGAACCGCGAACAGATCAGCATTAACTGGCAGTATGGTAAATGGTCGGTATTCGCACAGGAAATGCGGTATGGTTCCATCATTTACATGGCCGCGCCGACCGGTCCGGGTGGGGTGCCGTTTGAACAGAACCCGGCCTTCATCACCAATCTGGAAGTTGACTACAAGGTCATGCCCAAATGGACCATCGGTGTTGGGGCAAACAATCTGGGCAATAAATACCCGACCCGTGTCTCCAGAACCATTTCCAACACCCAGCAGGGGCTGACCAAATATCCTTCCTATTCGCCTTATGGCTTCAGTGGCGGGATGTATTACGTCAAGACATCTCTGGATTTCTAAACAACATTCCCCTCCAGCCTTGCGATTGCATGCTTCCGGGCTGGAGGGCCAGAATGTCGGTATGACGCTGATAGGCTGACAGGCCGCCTGTAGTCCCCGTAGCCATTTTTCATGGTACGGGGATTTCATATTTTATGGCCTGCCTGCGATATGGATGGCTTTGCACCCTTTCGATTATTTCGGTAAATATTCCCGATGCTGATAGGATGGACTGGCATGCTGAAATCAGTATTCGATGCCGGAGCACATGCCACATCCGTTGTAGGGCAGTAAACGATACAAAAAATAGTCAGCCGTGATGACGGGAACCGTTTTCAGATACCGGAGACCGGGCCTGCGTGAGATAAAAAACATCCGGTGACTGTATTCTGATTACAGCGTAATACCCGTTTCAAAATCCAGAACCAGTGGATTTTTATACCGGTTATTGCCGCCTGTGCTCCAGATATACTGGGCACCCGGCCTGATCAGGAGCCATGGGGTGGGACGCCATCCATAGTTCAGTTCAATCGCGGGTTCGCCGGATGGCTTGTACACATCGGTTGCGCCAGTACCCTGCAGTTCCCGCACCCAGTTTGTCAGTTTCGGATTGACCCAGAGCATCTTCATGCCAAAGCTGACCGTGTCATTGGGACGGTTCCAGAACGTTCCCTTACGCGTTATGCCAGCGTCCACAAAATAGGGTGCAACGGATGTCCGTGGATCGCCCCATGTGAAGGAGGCAAAAAACGATGTCCCCCGTTTGGCGTCCTTTCTGTCACGTTCCAGCATCCGGTCAAACTGGAACCATCCGCCAAAACGGCCACGGACGTTGGCGACAGGGGCAGCAGCGAGATACTGGGATGCAATCCCGAAGGTTCCCAGATGGGAATACACATCCTTGACTTCCGACGTGTCCCAGTAACCACCAACCTTGACGTTGGTCTGAAGCGGGCCGGAATAATCGTCCTTGCCGCCCCGGTGCCATACCAACTGGAACGGCAGGAAGGTTCCTGTTGCGCCATGCAGGTTCATTTTCCAGCCATTATGGGTATTGGCGATTGTCGGATCGACCGAATAGACGCCGAACTGAATGGAATAATGATTGTTGCCCGCCGGGTAAAACTTGACCCATGCACCGGGATGGGCGGTGGGATAGTAGCTGTAGCCGGAGTTGAAAGCGATTGACTGGGGCATACCGCAGATTGCGTTGCTCTGGAACTGACAGTAGTTGTTCATGCCCCAGTAGATCGACCAGGTTTCAAAATCCGTTTCAGCATTGATTTCACCCACATTTGTGGCCACGTAGCGGTTCCATGGCATTTCCCATGCCAGCAGTGTCAGCCGCACGGTCGGTGAACCATAGATTTCCTGCGGGCTGTCCAGGGCCGGAAGCGTTGCCCCAAGGCCCTTGCCCGCGCGGGATGTGACCGTGAAATGGAACAGGCCGAGCTGGTATCCCGTCAGTTTCTTGAGGTTGAAATCGACATTGATCCCGACTTCATGGGCATACCGTACGTCCTTGGACTTGCCGCCCGTGGGGTTGCCGGCACTATCCTGAAAATAGTGTCCGGTAATGGTTATGCCCTTGTCATTCAGATGTGTGCGCCAGCCGGCCCAGTTACCGGTCATCGTGTCCTGTGTCAGCCAGTCATGGAAACTGGCAGGGAAAAAACTGTGTTCCGTCGTATCGGAAGGAAGGGTGACAATCGGTGTCGTGTCGTGGGGCACGACGGTGCGTACGGGGGCGGGCTGGATGGTTTTTGTCGGGTTGGGGGCGTAATTTTTACGGCGAGCATCCACCGAAACCGTTGCACTCGTTCCTGTTTCGGAAATATTGACCGGCGTGACCTGCGCATGGGCATTGTGGGGGCACCCGATAAATATTGATATGCCGGAGCAGATCAGTCCCGTTATTCCGACACACCGACCTGTAACAAAAATTCTGTTCAGGACAGTTTTTGCAAGGACGGGGTTGTCAGTATTGGCCCATTTCTCCGTTCTTGGACAGGCAGCCTTATGGCTGGATCGCAGTTGTTCCGGGGGAAGGCACGTTCCCTGTATAAACTTTCGAAAAGGGGGACTGTCCCCGACAGTTTTAGGGAAACGGAATTTCCATTCGTTTTCCGGGTATATCTGGCGCATCTGGTATGCCATTTTTATCTCCACCATTATTGTTTTTCTGTGGGATAGGGATTTAGGCGAGACGGGAGATGCCGAAAGTTGCAAGGGCGGCGCATACAGTAATGCAGATGGCCTGCCCCGGAATTCAGTTACGGAAATTTTGTTATTTAATTAAGGGGTGGAACCTTTTTCAGTTCCATCTATATTTAAAATGAAAACGGTTTTATTTTTAGCAGCGTCGACCGTATTTTATTTTGTCGATGCCTGCTGCGTAAGTAATAACGGAAGTAGTTTCTAAAGTGGTATAAGATCGTCAGGCATTGCCACGGATAAGATCCGCAGCGCGCTCCGCAATCATAACTGTCGGCGCATTTGTGTTGGACCCGATAAGGGAAGGCATGACCGAACTGTCACAGATACGGATGCCATCCAGACCATGAATACGTAACTCCGGGTCAACAACGGACATGGTATCCCGTCCCATCTTGCACGTGCAGGTCGGGTGATACGATGTCCGCCCGTGCTGTCGTGCATAAGCCTGAAACGTCTCTGGCGTTTCAGTGTTTGCATCGAAGAAATTTATTTTCTGGATATATTTACTTAGTGAATGCTGCCTGAATATATCAAGACTGATCTTCACGCCTTCACATGAAATACGCAGGTCATCGGGATCGGCAAGGAAATTCGGGTCAACAACAGGCGCATCGGCAGGGTCGGATGATTGCAGTTTCACCGTGCCGCGTGATTTCGGGCGCAGCGTATAACTGTTCAGCGTAATGCCGGATGTGCCTTTGGATACGGAACTGACACCGGCCTCTGCCCCGGCGCCGGCAAGGAAATGGAATTGCAGGTCGGGGCAGGGAGCATTCCGGTCCGCATACCAGAAGGCACCAGCTTCAACCACGTTGGATGTTACCGGTCCGGAATTGAACATGGCATATTGTAGTCCCGCCCAGAACATCCAGTGCATTTGGTTGTATTTGTTGAAACTGTCGTGCCTTTTCAGTTCAGCGACAATATCAATGCCGAAATGATCCTGCAGATTCTGTCCCACCCCCGGCAGATCACGCACCACGCGGATATTGTGCTGCCGTAGATGTTCCCCCGGACCAATACCGGACAGCATCAGCAGTTTGGGCGTGCCAATCGCGCCAGATGTAACGATGACTTCCTGATCCGCCTGCACAATATGCCTGTCACCCCGCACTGCATATTCCACGCCCGTCGCGCGGGAACCACTGAACACGATACGCAGGACCTGCGCGCCGGTAACGACATGCAGGTTGCTGCGCTTCAGGGCCGGGCGCAGATAACCCTGCGCGGTTGAACAGCGGCGGTTGTTGCGGATCGTCATCTGGTAGATACCGGCCCCTTCCTGTACGGGGCCGTTGAAATCGGGGTTGTAGGGTATTCCCATCTCCTGACAGCTCTGCACGAAAGCGCGGCTGACCGGGCTGGGTGTGGACAGGTTGGATACACCAAGCGGGCCATCCGTACCGTGCCACGGACCGGCAAGCATCGTATTGCCTTCGGAACGCAGCAGGTATTTCTGGATATCCCGGAACCCCCAGCCTTCGGCACCTTCCTCGACCCAGCGGTCGTAATCGGACGGGTGGCCACGGGTATAGACCTCGGCATTGATTGAAGACCCACCGCCCAGCACCTTGGCCTGAACATAGGGTATCTGGCGGTTGTTGGCGTGTTTCTGCGGTGTGGTCATCAGCCCCCATGTCAGCGGGCCGGTCGTCATTTTGGCAAAGCCGATCGGCATGTGGATGAGGGGATTGGTATCACGCTTCCCTGCTTCCAGAAGACATACACGCGCACTGGGATTTTCCGACAGGTGTGCCGCCAGAACACATCCGGCCGAACCGCCACCAATAATGATGTAATCAAAACCCTGGTTCATGATGCAATCCAGTGCGAACGATCGCCAATTTCGATATGGACGGATTTGGCCTGTGTGTATTCCTCCACACCCAGAAGACCCGTTTCCCGGCCCCATCCCGACTGTTTGAAACCACCCGTCGGTGTTTCAGGACCACCGGCCATGATGGTGTTGACCCAGAAACGCCCGGCCCGTACGCGCCGCGTTACACTCAGCGCCTGATCGATGTTCTTGGACCATACCGATGCGGCCAGTCCGTAGACCGTGTCATTCGCGATCGCTATGGCTTCTTCCAGCGTATCGAAATGGAAGGAAGACAGGACAGGCCCGAATATTTCTTCGCGCGCAATGGTCATGGAAGGGGTCACGCCCGAAAACAGCGTAGGTTCGATATAACGCCCATGCCCGCATTGCAGCGCCTCGCCGCCAACCAGTACCCTGGCGCCTTCGGATTTGCCAGCAGCGATGTATTTCAGGATGGTCTCGTTCTGGCCTGCCGTGGTGATGGCGCCCACCTGTGTTTGCGGGTCGAACGGGTCGCCAACACGGATCTTCTTCATCTTTTCGGCCAGAATTCGTTCAAACCTGTCAGCGACCGAGCGTTCCACGATCAGACGGCTGGAGGAAACGCAGCACTGCCCTGTATTGAAGCTTATGCCGAATGCCGCGCCATCCGCCGCATCTTCCAGATTGGCATCGGCGAACACGATGATGGGGTTTTTCCCACCCAGTTCAAGCCCGAGCTTCTTGAGGTTGCTGTCGGCTGAAGCATGCACGCATGAACGCCCCACGGCGGTCGAGCCGGTGAAGGAAAGCATGTCCACGTCGGGATGTTCCGTCAGCGTCTGACCAATACTGCGCCCCGTACCGGTAACGACATTATAGACACCTGCGGGAATGCCCGCATCGGCAAGAATATCCGCAAGGATCAACGTCGTCGCACTCGTAACCTCGGCAGGTTTGACCACCAGTGTGCAGCCGGATGCCAGAATGAACGGCACGCGTTCACACAGGATCAGGAAAGGAAAGTTCCACGGCGTGATGAGGCCAACGACGCCTACGGGTTCGCGCAGCACCATGCCAAACAGGCCATCGCCCAGATTGTTGAAGCTTTCGCCATGCAGAAGCCGCGCGGCACCGGCTGCGGTCTCGAAACAGGCGATGCAGTGATCAATCTCGCCACGGGCCTGACTGATGGGCTTGCCGTTTTCCAGCACTTCCCATGTGGCGATTTCCTCGCGGCGCTGGCGGATGCCTTCTGCCGCGCGCAAAAGTACTGCTGCGCGCGCACCACCGGGCAGGCCCGCCCAGCGGCGGTCTTCAAATGCCTGCCGGGCGGCTGCGACGGCATCGTTCACATCATCAGGTGTGCAGCGGGACGTACGCGTTACCGGCACATCATGACTGGGGGAATTGCGTTCAAACAGTTCCCGGCCCCTGCGCCATTCGCCATTGATAAAGAAACCGAATTCGCGCGGGGTTTCCGGTAACGCCACCCCGTGTGTCATCTCGTGCATTGACTGCCTCTCCGTGATTCTGACCCGCCGTTCGTCGTCATGGCGGATGGGTAACCGGCCACCTGAAAAGGACGTGCCTTTCAGCGGTTCGACGGATACCGAAACCTAAGGAACGAAATAAAAATACAGTCGTTTCATGAAATAAATCATGTAACAGTATGGGTAACGCGCGGCCGTTTCAGGTTCAGGCGGGAATTACGCTGTGACGTTAATACGTCCGGTCCCGATTTGCGGGACAGCCCCCTGAACAGTTCTGGACTTGCGCGGAACAGCAGGCAGGTTATGGAAATTACCCATTGGTCGATGTCCTGTATTTTTAATTTATGCCTGTCTGATTTTTTTACGACGGCACTTATTTTTGGAATGACATCACCCAGACGCACCATCTGGTTACGTATGTGATAGAGCGTCGTGCCCGCACGGTTAACTCATATTTCTGTGATATATGCAGGGGCAAAGAAAAACAGGGGGCGTATCCGCCAGCATCCATGCAGCAGACCGTTTCGAGATCGGGATACGAAGCTGCGGAAATCATGCGGTTTTGCAAAAGTCCTGTACTGTAAATACACGCGTCCGTGACCATAGTTCCTGAAAAATAAAAGAACATTGAAAATATCCGTCTTTCTTTGTCCTTGCTCTTCTCAAGTGAAAAATGTATGTAACCAGTTAGTTCATATAAGAGCAGGAATTGCCGGAATGTATCTGAACGAGACTCAGGAACAGGTGCGCGACACGGCCCGGGCCTTTGCGGATGAGGTCATCCGCCCCGCAGCCGAGACGCTGGACCGTGAAGAATGCTTCCCTTCTGAAATCTATGAAGAAATGGCGAAGGTTGGACTGTTCGGAATCGGCGTTCCGGAAGAACTGGGCGGCCCCGGATTCGATACGCTGACCTATGCCGTGGTGATGGAGGAACTGTCGCGTGGTTACGCCAGTGTCGCGGATCAGTGCGGACTGGTTGAACTTATTTCCACATTGCTGGTCCGCCACGGAACGGAAGTGCAGCAGGCCATGCTGCCTGAAGTCATCGGCATGCAGCGTAAGGTGGCGTACTGCATTACCGAAGCGGAAGCGGGCACCGATGTCTCCGGTATCCGCACAACGGCACAAAAGGACGGGGACGGCTGGGTCCTGAACGGGGGCAAGCTGTGGATTCATAATGCCCCGGTAGCCGATACCGGTTTTGTGCTGGCGCGGACGGACAAGGAAGCCGGAAATCGCGGCATGTCGATCTTCATTGTCGATCTGCATGACCGGGGGGTCGAGCGGGGACCGAAGGAGCACAAGATGGGGCAGCGGGCCAGTCAGGTCGGCGGCCTCAATTTTACCGATGTGCGCCTTGGCCCCGATGCCCTGCTGGGTCAGGCCGGGCGTGGTTTCCACATGATGATGAGCGTGCTGGACAAGGGACGGGTGGGCATAGCCGCGCTGGCGGTCGGTATCGCGCAGGCGGGGCTGGAAGCCGCCGTGGATTATGCGGGCACGCGCAAACAGTTCGGCAGGCAGATATCCGAATTTCAGGGCGTGCAGTGGCTGCTGGCGGATATGGCGAAAGATATTGAAGCCGCGCGTCTGCTGGTGCATTCGGCGGCGGTCAAGATCGATCGGGGGCTTGATGCCACGCGTGCCTGCTCCATGGCCAAGTGTTTCGCGGGTGACATGGCCGTGGCGCGGACGGCCGATGCCGTGCAGGTATTTGGTGGTTCGGGCTACATTCGCGGCTTCGAGGTGGAACGTCTTTATCGTGATGCCAAGATCACGCAGATCTATGAAGGCACCAACCAGATCCAGCGTATGATCATTGCGCGTGAACTGCTGAAAAAAGGTGCCCGCGCATGAGACAGGTGGCGCTCGTAACCGGGTCCACGCGCGGGATCGGCCTTGCCGCGGCACAGGCGCTGGCGCAGGCCGGTTTTGCGGTGGCCATCAATGGCCCGGTGGAAGATGAGGAACTGCACGCGGCGATAGGGCATATGCAGGCGCTGGGCGCGCCGGTGATGGCGGCGGCATTTGACGTAAGTGATGTCAGCGCGCACGCAGCCAGTCTTGCATTGATAGAAGGCCAGTTGGGACCACTGACCACGCTGGTCAACAATGCCGGTGTCGGCGTGCTGCAACGGGGTGATCTGCTTGATGTGACCGAAGCAAGCTGGGACCGTTGCGTGGGGGTCAATGCCCGCGCACTGTTCTTTCTGTCGCAGGCTTTTGCGCGTCGCCTGCTGGCACGCCAACGCGATGCGGACCTGTTCCATTCCATTGTCAATGTCACATCGTCCAATGCCATGGCCGTTGCGGTGCAGCGATCGGAATACTGTGCATCAAAGGCTGCTGCGGCCATGGTGTCCAAGGCGCTGGCGGTCCGGCTGGGTCCTGAAAACATTGCCGTCTATGACGTGCAGCCCGGCCTGATCGCGACCGATATGACCGCCCCGGTGATCGAGATGTATCGCCAGCGTGCGCGCGACGGCCTGACACTGTTTCCGCGCGTGGGTAAGCCCGATGATATGGGTGCCATTATCGCGACCCTGGCCAGTGGCAGGCTTCCCTACACGACCGGGCAGGTCATTTCGGCGGATGCCGGAATGCTTGTGCCCCGTTTTTGAGAACAGCCATGAAAATCGCACTCCCTGACGAGACCGGCCGGAAGGAGGATTACTTCCTGACCGGCAAACCGCTTCCCCATACTGTCCTGCCCCCCGATCCGGTACGCGTTGTCTATTCGGCAGCGCATGTGGTGGCTGATCCCTTTGCCGCCACTGACCCGTCGGGGCAGGCCGCGATAGACTGGGACAGGACGCTTGCTTTCCGCCACTACCTCGCCGGAATGGGGCTAGGCATTGCGGAGGCGATGGATACCGCGCAGCGCGGCATGGGACTGGACTGGTCGCGTTCCCTCGAACTGATCCGCCGCACAAAGGCCGACCTGCCCGATGCGCTGGTGGGCAATGGCTGCGGTACCGACCAGCTTGATCCGCGCGATGTCACGTCCATCGATCAGGTGGAAGATGCCTATCTTGAACAGGCCGAAGCCATTCAGGCGGTCGGCGGGCGTATCATCCTTATGGCCAGCCGTGCCCTCGTGCAGGTTGCGAAAACGCCGCAGGACTATCAGCGGGTTTATCGCACCGTGCTGGCTGCATGCGATCAGCCCGTCATCCTGCACTGGCTGGGGGAAATGTTTGACCCTGCGCTGAAGGGATACTGGGGCACTGATGACTTCACTACCGCGCTGGAAACGGTGCTGGCCATTATTGAGGAAAACAGGCCCCGCATAGACGGGATCAAGATATCCCTTCTGGACAAGGAAAAGGAAATCCTCCTGCGTCGCCGCCTGCCTGCGGGCGTGCGGATGTATACCGGCGATGATTTCAACTACCCCGAACTCATACAGGGGGATGCGCAGGGGTTCAGTCATGCCCTTCTGGGTATCTTTGACCCGCTGGCCGTTGCCGCCGCCCATGCTGTAAACAGGCTGGGGGAAGGGGACATCACGGCGTTTCGTGCGATACTTGATCCCACCGTGCCGCTGGCCCGGATGATATTTCGGGCACCCACCCAGTATTACAAGACAGGCGTGGTTTTTCTTGCGTGGCTGAATGGCTTTCAAGAACATTTCATTATGCTCAACGGCGCGCAGGCCATGCGACCGCTGCCATATTTTTCCGGAATATTCCGGCTGGCGGATGGCTGCGGTCTGCTGCGTGAACCGGAACTGGCCATAAGCCGCATGAAAACCCTTCTGGCGCTTTACGGGGCATGACATGCGTGATTTCCAGCGCGATCACTCAGCCCTTGCCCTGAATACCGCAACACTGGGCCATAATGTCGCGGGGGGCGGGGCAGGCTGGTCGCCCGAACGAACTATGGATGCCTGTGCCGAACGTGGCATCGGCGGCATTGTATTCTGGCGCAGGGAAATTGAGGGGCGGGCCGCAGCGGTGGGAGCCTACGCACGGGCTGCGGGCATCCGCGTGGTGGGGCTGTGCCGGGCACCGTTTCTGGTCGGTCCCCTTGCTTCGCAACAGCCGGAGGAGGTAGCCGACGATTTTCGCAGGGCGATAGACCAGACCGCCGAACTGGGGGCGGATGTGCTGACCATCGTGACCGGCGGCGTGCAGGTGGGCACGAAAGGCGTAACCCGCAGCCTGGAAACTGTGGCACGTTACGTGGCCGCCGCCGCTTCATACGCCGCCGGGGCTAATGTCCGGCTGGCGCTGGAGCCGCTGCATCCTGTCTATGGTGGCGACCGGTCCTGTCTTGTCACGACACGCGATGCGCTGGACATATGTGATCTTATCAATGCCGATAATGTGGGCGTTGCGATCGATATCTATCATGTCTGGTGGGATACCGACCTTGCGCGCCAGCTTGTGCGGGCGGGAGAACGTGTCTTCGGGTTTCATCTGTGTGACTGGCTGCCCCATACGACGGATGTTCTGCTGGATCGTGGCATGATGGGCGATGGTGTTGCCGATATAAGGGCGATCCGCGCCAGCGTTGAGGGGGCCGGGTATGACGGCCCGTGTGAAGTGGAAATCTTTTCGGCAAACAACTGGTGGAAGCGCGATCCGGCGGAGGTTCTCGACATAATGGTCGAACGCTTCCGCACGGTGTGCTGAACTTCAGAGGGAACCATGAAAATTCTCGTCCCTGTAAAGCGCGTGATTGATTACAACGTAAAGGTCCGTGTCAAAACGGACGGATCGGGTGTTGATCTGTCAAACGTGAAAATGTCCATCAACCCCTTTGACGAAATTGCGGTGGAAGAAGCGGTCCGGCTGAAGGAAAAGGGGATCGCATCCGAAATTGTCGTGGTCTCCATCGGTGTGCCACAGGCGAAGGACATACTGCGCACCGCACTGGCAATGGGGGCTGACCGGGCCATCCTGATTGATGCGACAGCGGATGTGAATCAGGATATCGAACCGCTTGCGGTGGCAAAGATACTTGCCACCATCGCCGAACAGGAACGTCCGGACCTGATTCTGGCGGGCAAGCAGGCCATTGATAACGACATGAATGCGACCGGGCAGATGCTTGCCGGACTGCTGGGATGGGGGCAGGCGACTTTTGCATCCCGTATCGAGGTGACGGAAGGCAGTGCGCTTGTCACGCGTGAGGTGGATGGCGGGCTGCAGACCATCCGTGTCAGGTTGCCCGCAGTCGTAACGGCTGATCTGCGCCTGAACGAACCACGCTATGTTTCCTTGCCCAACATCATGAAAGCAAAGAAAAAACCTCTCGACGAGCGCACACTTGCAAGCCTTGGTATCGATATCACGCCCCGGCTCAGGGCGACACGCACGATGGAACCGCCCCAGCGGAATGCTGGCGCACGCGTGGCATCGGTCGATGAACTGATAGACAGGCTGAAAAACGAAGCGGGGGTCATCTGATGTCTGTTCTGCTGCTTGGCGAAGTCCATAATGGACATCTGGCGACCGACGCGGTTGCAAGGGCGCTGTCCGCGCTGGCGTCCCTTGATACGCAGGTTGATGTGCTGATTATGGCGGGGGATGGCGCAACCGCAGCGCAGGAAGCGTCCCGCCTGAATGGTGTTGCGCGCGTATTGGTGGCGCAGGATGACGCACTGGCCCATGGGCTGGCGGAACCTGCCGCAGCGCTTGTTGTCTCGCTTGCGCCCGACTACACGCATATTGCTGCAGCCTCCACCGCGTTTTCCAAAAATATCCTGCCGCGTGTCGCCGCCCTGCTGGATGTGATGGTGATAACCGACGTTACAGCCATTCGGGATGCTGAAACATTTGATCGCCCGGTTTATGCAGGCAACGCCATACAGACCATAACGTCCACCGATCCGATCAGGGTTCTGACCATAAGAACATCTGTCTTCCAGGCTGTAGGACAGGGTGAACCCGCGCCGGTTGAAACGGTCCCGCCCGTTGCCGACCCAGTGCTGTCATCATGGGTGGAAGACATGGCGGTGATTTCCGAACGGCCGGAACTGACGGCGGCCCGTGTGGTTGTGTCGGGCGGACGTGGTGTCGGATCTAAGGAGCATTTTGAAACCATTGTCAGGCTTGCCGACCGGATGGGCGCAGCCGTCGGTGCAAGCCGTGCAGCGGTGGATCTGGGCTACGCGCCCAATGACTGGCAGGTAGGGCAGACAGGCAAGGTTGTGGCGCCAGATCTCTATCTCGCGGTGGGAATCTCGGGCGCGATCCAGCACCTTGCGGGCATGAAGGATTCCCGGGTCATTGTCGCCATCAACAAGGATGCGGACGCACCCATATTCAGGATTGCCGATTACGCGCTGGTGGGTGACCTTTTTACGGTTGTGCCTGAACTGACGGCAAAGCTGTAGGACGGATTGCAACCGGTATACTTGGAGGGAGGTAAAATATACGAAATAATTAAGAACATCTTGCCGCACGCATGAAACGTAAGCATGGGGTGCGGGGTTTATACAGGAATGACGGCCGTCCAGAAAAACAAGCCGCGCGGGAATGACGCGGCGCAAGAACAGGATGACAGGCTATGAACCCTGATGAAAAACGAAAATTCGGCAGAAGTAATGTTGATGTAACCGCGTTTGCTTTCGGAACGGCGCCACTTGGCAATTTCATGCGGGAAGTGGATGAAGCCGTTGCCGGGGACATGATACAGCACGCATGGGATGCCGGTATCCGTTTCTACGATACGGCGCCCATGTATGGTCATGGGCTGGCGGAACTCCGGCTGGGGCAGGCATTGCGCTGGAAAAAGCGCGATGACTTCGTGGTGGCCTCCAAGGTCGGGCGCGTCCTGCATGCGGGGAGGCGCTCGGACATCGATTTTACACCTTGGGCCAATGCGGCACCCAACACCATGGAATTCGACTACAGTTATGACGGCACGATGCGTGCGTTTGAAGATTCGCTGCAACGTCTTGCGCTGGAACGGATCGATATCCTTTTCATCCACGACATTGACCGTTTCACTCACGGGGACAGCCAGCCCGAAATATTCAGGCAGGCCATGGATGGATGCTGGCGCGCGCTGGAACGGTTGCGCCGGGAAGGGGCTGTCAGTGCGATTGGCGTGGGGGTGAATGAATGGGAAGTCTGTTACGACGCCATCCGCCAGCATGATTTTGACTGCTGCCTTCTGGCCGGACGCTACACATTGCTGGAACAGGAGGCGCTGGATCAGTTCCTGCCCCTGTGTGAAAAGCAGGATGTGGCGGTCGTGGTCGGCGGGGGCTTCAATTCCGGCATTCTGGCAACCGGCGCGGTTGCGGGGGCAAAGTATAATTATGCCCCGGCACCTGACGCCATCATGCAGCGTGTCGCCCGGATCGAGGCCGTCTGCCGCGAATATAATGTCCCGCTTCCAGCCGCCGCCCTGCAGTTTGTGGTGGCCCACCCCGCCATCCCGACATTCTGCGCGGGTACGCGCAATGTCGCGCAACTGGAAGAAAACCTTAAATGGTTTCGTCACCCCATTCCCGCCGCGTTCTGGGGCGAACTGAAAAAACGCGGCCTGTTGCGCGATGATGCGCCTGTTCCGCAATACGGGCGCGACCTTGCCCCCAATTTTGCCTGACAGTTCCCGGCGGGTGCGCGGGCCCTTTCTGAAAACAGCAATCCCGGTTCGATAACAAGAACGTCGGAATGTCGTAAACATGCCGGAACATAACGGCATTACCCATAACAGGCGTCCCGGAGACAGATATGTCGTTCATCAAGGATTATATCGAGCAGCAGACGCTCAACCGCCGCAACCTGCTGCTGCTTTCGGCCTACGGCCTGTGTGGCGCGGCGGCGGCTACCGCACTCAGGTCGACCGGGGCACGCGCGGTTACCCCCAGCCCCAAGATTGCATGGAGTTACCGGGACCGGACAAATCCGTACTGGAACGCCATCGTTTCGGGTGGCAATGCCTTTGTCCGCAGTCTTGGCCTGCCGGAAAGCGCGTTGATCAACCTGATAAACGGGGGCTCCAGTGAAAAGTCGCTGGCGGATATCCAGTCGCTGCTTGCACGCTATGGCAGCAGTCTGGCACTTGCGGCGGACCCGAACGACATGCCCAACTGCCGCCCGGTGGTCGAGGCCGTAAGCAGGGCCGGTGCCTATGTTTCCACAATATGGAACAAGACCGATGACCTGCATCCATGGGATTTTGGCGATAATTATGTATCGCACATGACATGGTCCGATATCGGTCCATCGGAACAGACCGCGCGCGTGCTGTTCGATGCCATGGGGGGCAAGGGCGGGGTCGTGCATCTGGGGGGTATTGCATCCAACAATCCGGCGATCGAGCGTCTTGCGGGTTTCCGTAACGCCCTGAAGGCCTATCCCAATATCCAGCTTCTTGCCGTGCAGGCCGCCGACTGGGATACGCAGAAAGCCAATCAGGTCATGTCCGGCTTCCTCACCCGCTATGGCGATGCGATCAAGGGCGTGCACTGTGCCAGCGATACCATGGCCTATGGCGTGATCGAGGCGTTGCGGGCCGAAGGGATCGAGGACATGCCGGTCGTATCGTATGACGGCAACCCGCAGGCGGTCGAACTGGTGACCAAAGGGAAGATACTGGCCACGGTTTTCACCAATCCCTACTGGGCGGGGGGGATTACGGCGTCACTTGCCTATTACGCGGCCACCGGTGCCTTCAAACCCTCTGCCGAGCCGCATGAACATCGTGAATTCTATGGGCCGACCACGCTGGTCACCACAAAGGACGCACAGGACTTCAAGGCAAAATATATCGACACCAACCCCCAGTATGACTGGAAGAACTTCTGGTCCATGACCAGGGGACAGATACAGTACGGCAAGACCATATGAACATGACCGGCTGTACCGGGGAGTTACTGCCCGGTTACGGGGTTTTACCTTTCTGCTGAAAAAAAAGAGGCTGGATCGATGAACAGGTTCCTGGCCATGGACAGACTCAGGAAATGGGTGCCGCTTCTCGTGCTTGTGGGATTATGCCTGTTTTTTACACTGGTTAATCCCAATTTCCTGTCGTTGCGCAATTTTGCCCGTATTGCCATTTCTTCCTCTCCCGCACTGATGGTTGCGACAGGGGTGACCTTTGTCATCCTCATGGGCTCCATCGATCTGTCGATGGAGGGGACCATCGCCGTCTGCGCGGTGCTGTTCGCGCTGATCCTCAATGCACTTGGCGGGTCGATTGCAGGATGGGGATGGGTGGCCATTCCCGGTGCGCTGCTTGTCGGGGCCGTGCTGGGGGCGATCAATGGCGCAGTGCACGTACAACTCAGGATACCGTCATTCATGGCCAGCCTTTCGCTGGGTTTTGTGGGGATCGGGCTGTCACTGCTGATTACCGGCGGTGACCGGATACTGATTGACGATCCGGTGTTCCGTTCCCTGCTGACGGTGCGCGTGGGCGGCTTTCCGCTTATGGCCTATGCGGCGTTGGCCTGCCTGCTGGCGGCATGGTTCATTCAGGATAACACCACCACCGGTCGCAACTTCTACGCCGTGGGCGGGGGAGAGGATCTGGCGCGCGCATCGGGGCTGAATGTCGGGCGGTTGCGGATTATCGGTTTCGTGCTCGCGGGGGTGTTCTACGCGCTTGGCGCCATCTTCGCCGTGGCGCGGCTTGGTATTGCCGAGACCGAGACCGGACGCAACTTCATGTTCATGTCCATTACATCCGTCGTGGTGGGTGGAACCGCGTTGCGTGGTGGCGCGGGCGGTGTGTGGAATACGCTGGTGGGCGTGCTGATCGTGAATGTCATCGCCAATGGAATGGTGGTGATCGGTCTGGCTGATTACTTTCAGGATGGTGTTCTTGGACTGCTGGTTATTGCCGCGGTTTACCTGTCCACCGACCGGCGTTCCCTTTCATTTGTAAAGTAGGGTGCCATGTTCGAACTGCAGAATGTCGAAAAACGCTATATGGGCGTGCATGTGCTCAAGGGCGTGGATTTCCGCATTGAGGATGGGGAGATCATCGGCCTGGTGGGGGAAAACGGGGCGGGCAAGTCCACCCTGATGAAAGTGATATACGGCGCGGTCCAGCATGATGGCGGCACCGTCCTTGTTGACGGAAACGCCGTGCATTTCCGCAGCCCCCGCGATGCGATGAAAATGGGCGTCGGCATGGTGTATCAGGAACAGTCCCTGATCCCGAACCTGACGGTCATGGAAAACATCTTTCTGGGTTTTGAAAAACCCTTTGTCCGCTTTGGCGCGATCAACTGGAAAAAGATGGCCGCAGCGGCGCGCAGGCAACTGGCGAAGGTCAAGCTGGACATTGACCCTGCGACCATTACCGATCACCTGACTTTCGCGCAGCGCCAGCTTGTCGAACTGGCCAAGGTTCTTGCGCTGGAGGAGCGTGTGGAGGGCAAGCTGGTCATCCTGCTGGATGAACCGACATCCGTACTGTCGCGTGAGGAGATCGACCTTCTGTTCACTGTGGTGCGGGCGCTGCGCAGGCGTGCGTCGTTCATATTCGTCTCACACAGGCTCGATGAAATCATTGCCCTTTCGGATCGCATCTACGTGCTGAAGGACGGCGTGGTGGTTGATGTCATGAGTGCAAGGGGGGCGGAGATTGGCGACATCCAGAAGAAAATGGTCGGGCGCGACATAAACAGCGAATATTACCGCGAGGACCGACAGCGCCCGTATGACCCGGACAGGGTGCTGCTTGAACTGGACCATGTCACGATCACGGGGCGCGGGAACGATGTTTCCCTGAAGCTGCATGCGGGTGAGGTGCTGGCCCTTGTGGGTGTGGAAGGATCGGGGCGTGAGCCGATCCTGCGCACGATATTCGGCATGCAGAAGCCCGAAAAAGGCACGCTGCGCATCCGGGGCGAGCCGGTACATACGTTCAGCCCATCGCGCAGTGTCGCCCATGGAATAGGCTACATCCCGCGCGAGCGTAAGGTCGAGGGGATCGCGGGCGGCATGAACGTATATGAAAACATGACGCTGTCGCAGATGCGGAACTATTCCCGTGGCGGGGTTCTCGATATCGCGGCGGAGCGGGCGCTGGCGCGGGAGTGGATACATAAACTGTCCATCAAGGTGCCATCCGAACTGGCCGATTGCGGCAACCTGTCGGGCGGTAACCAGCAGAAAGTCGTGCTGGCGAAATGGCGCAGCGGTGGTTCGGAAATCATCATGCTCGACCATCCCACGCGGGGCCTCGATATCGGGGCGAAGGAAGATGTCTATGGAATGATCCGCGATATGTCAGCCGATGGCGTGGGGATCATTCTGGTTGCGGATACGCTGGAGGAGGCAATCGGCCTCAGTCACACCATCGCGGTCATCAAGGACGGAGAGATCAGGAAATGGTTCAACTGTCAGCCGGGCGCAAAGCCTTCACTCTACGACCTCATCCAGTACATGGTGTAAGCGGTGACCTGACGCTGACCGAAAGGATGCGGCGTCATTTCCCGTGGATCACGCTGGTCAGTCTGCTGGTACTGGTGGGGATGAAGGACATCACCTTCCTCAGCCCCGAAAACCTGGTCAGTCTGGCATCCGATGTCGTGCCGCTGCTCATCATGGCGGTGGGCATGACGCTGGTGATCTATATCGGCAGCATAGACCTGTCTTCCCAGTCCATCGCGAACATGGCGACGGTCCTGACAACGATCGCGCTGCCGTCCTGCGGGGTGGCGGCCGGTCTGCTGGTTATTGCGGTGGGGCTTGTATTCGGCGCGGTTTCCGGGGTGGTGACGACACGGCTGAAGGTGCCTTCCTTCATCTCGACACTGGCTGTGGGGGGGATTGCGCTGTCTGTCGGTCAGTACACATCCGGCCAGCAGGCGCTGCATATGGATACGGCCCAGCGCAGGCACGCATTCGGCTGGATGGTGGGCCAGACGGCGGGTATTCCGCATGAACTGGTGCTGGCGCTGCTGATCGTGGCGGTGGCATGGTTCATCCAGACCCGTATGGTGCCGGGCCGGACCTTCAAGGCCATCGGGGCGGGGGAGCCGGTCGTGGTGGCTTCGGGCATCAGGGTGGAACGCTACAAGATCCTTGCTTTCGCGCTGTCGGGCATGTTCGCAGCCATTGCGGGGCTGGTCTTTTCAGTCAGGCTGTCAGGTGGTTCGCCCACACTGGCCGAAGGGTTCCTGCTGCCCGCAATCGTTGCCGTTCTGGTGGGCGGCACGCCGCTGACCGGCGGCGTGGGCGGTGTGCTCAATACGCTGGTGGGAACCATGATTGTCGCGGTTGTGCGCGCCAGCATGCTTTATTTCAGTATTCCCGCGACGGGGCAGCAGATTTTCTTTGGTCTGGTCCTGATCATCGCCATCGCAACAACAATAGACCGTTCAAAAATACGGATCGTCAAATAAGCGGCGAGGAGAATGATAATGGAGACCATGCAGGCAGCCGTGCTGGTAACCCCCGGACATTTCGAGGTGCGCGATGTGCCCATACCCGAAACCGGACCGGATGATGTGCTGGTGCAGGTGGATCGCTGCGGGATATGTGGGACTGATGTGCATATATTCCAGGGCCATTACGTGGCCGACAGGCTGCCGTTCATTCCGGGGCACGAGTTTACCGGAACGCTCGCCCGCATAGGCGGCCGCGTCAGCGGTCTGCACGTGGGGCAAAGGGTGGTGGCGGATATCAATATCGGCTGCGGCCACTGCTACTTCTGTCGCCGCAATGAAATCCTGAACTGCCCTGAAATGCGCCAGATCGGCATTCACCGTGATGGCGGGTTCGCGCAATATGTTTCGGTCCCCGGGCGGCAGATCATTCCCGCATCGGACGACACCCCGGCGGAGGTGCTGGCCCTGACGGAACCCGTGGCCTGCGTGGTCCGGGCCGCGCGCAAGGCTGGTGTGGGTTTTGGGCAATCGGTTGTCGTGCTGGGGGCGGGACCTGTCGGCAACCTGCATATCCAGATGATGCGGCTTGTCGGTGCGGCCCCGGTCATTGCCGTTGAACTCTCGCCCGAACGCGCACGGCTGGCTGCCCGCGCGGGAGCCGATGTGGTGATTACCGACCCGGAGCGGGTAGTCGATACCGTCAGGGCGCATACAGGCGGCCGCGGTGCGGATGTGGTGATAGAAAGCATCGGCCTGCCAGCCCTTTATGCCCGCGCGTTCGATCTGATCCGCCCCGGTGGGCATGTCGCGGCCTTTGGCATTACCGGTCCCGATGATACCATTGCGCTAGGGATACTCGACATGATCCTGAAGGAAACCTCGATCAAAGGTTCCGTTGCCGGCATGGGACAGGACATGCACGATGCCCTGACCCTGTTGCAGCATGGTCGATTTATGGTTGAACCCTTTACGCAGGCGGTAGTCCCGCTGGAGCAGATCCAGTCCGCATTCGATACGCTGAAGGACAGGCCGGAGATACTGAAAGTCCAGATCGCGCCGCCAGTGTAACGGGGGATCAGCAGGCTGGAAACCAGACGACTGTTATCGGATGTCCGGCGGCAAAGTCTCCATATGTTCCGGTCTCATGATGATCTGGCATGATGCGGTGAACGGTTTCCGCATGGGTAAATGCCTTGTTACTTATGGTGCGAATGGGGTACAGGGGGCGCCGTCCGGTTGCATACCCGGTCGCCGCAATCGACCCACTGTCAGTTTAAGGGGATACCATGCCGAAAGTATCGAATGTAGCCAGACAGTCCGGGTTGCATGAAAAGAAGAATTCCGGTTCCCCCACACGGGCACCGCGCGCCAGGGATGCGGAGGCAACGCAGAAACGCATTCTGGCTGCCGCTAAGAAGGAATTCGCCATGAGTGGTCTGGCTGGCGCGCGGGTTGATATCATTGCCGAGCGGGCCGAAGCCAACAAACGCATGATCTACCATTACTTCGGCAGCAAGGAAGCCCTGTTTGAACGGGTGCTGGAAGATGCCTATGCCGATATATGCATTGCGGAACAGTCCCTGAAACTGGATCATCTGGACCCGAAGGAAGCGCTTGAAACCCTTGTCCGCTTTACATGGAAATACTATCTGGAAAACCCGGAATTCCTGACGCTGGTGAATAATGAAAACCTGCAGAAGGCCGTACACCTTCAGGCATCGGAAGTGCTGCCGGTCATCAGCCGCAACCGGCTGGACATGGTCGAATCCCTGCTGGCGCGCGGGGTGAAGGCAGGCATATTCCGCCGTGGCATCGACGCCATGCAATTGAACATAACGATCGCGGCTGTCGGGTATTATTATATTACGAACCGATTTACGGGTTCCATTATTTTCGATTGTGATTTCATGGCGCCGGACCTGCTGCGCAAACGGCTGGAATTCAATATTGAAACGATTATCCGTACTGTATGCAAATAAACCGTCTGAAAAAACGGCATACTGGTTCACGCCGCCTGATTCGACAGGCGTGCACCACAGGTCTCCTGCTGTCAGGGGTTGTGCAGACAGGGCATGTAAACTTTCATAACGTGCTGTCCGTTTACGGCACGCGTCGTGCCGACAGGGAGCGTAGTCGGCTGGTGGCGATAGCACTTTAATATACTGACTTCACATGCGCGTGGGACATCATCCCACCTTTGGGATTGCCCTTGATCGGGTCAAACCGAATATATAAATAACCAGATAGTTACATGTGGTAAAAGAGGTTCCGGTATGTCAAAAACAAAAAGCGCCGCGGACGTTGCCGCGTTGATCCGTGATGGCGCGATCGTCGCCGTAAATTCGTCCAGCGGCCTGTGCTGTCCCGATGCGGTTCTGGCCGCCATTGGGGAGCGGTTCCGTACCGAAGGCGCGCCACGCAACATCACCACAATCCACCCCATTGCCGCAGGCGATATGTTCGGCACGCGCGGCGTGGATCATCTGGCGCAGCCGGGGCTGATTTCCACCATTATCGGTGGGTCCTATCCGTCCGGCCCGTCCTCGGCGGAACCACCGCTGATCCGCCAGATGCTGGGCCGTAATGAAATTGCGGCCTATAACGTGCCAAGCGGCATCATATTCGACATCCTGCGCGAAGGGGCGGCCATGCGCCCCGGCGTGCTGACAAAGGTGGGGTTGGATACCTTCGTTGATCCCGCGCAGGAAGGCTGCGCCATGAATGAGGCCGCACGGGACAGACCCCTTGTCAGCAAGGTGGAATTCCAGGGGGAGGAATGGCTGTATTTCCCTGCCATCCGGCCTGATGTGGCCATTATCCGCGCCAGCACGGCCGATGAGCGCGGCAACCTGACATTCGAGAATGAAGGGGCCTATCTTGGCGCGATGGAACTGGCGCTGGCGGCGCATAATAGTGGCGGCATCGTAATCGCGCAGGTGCGGCAGGTCGCGCAGGCGGGCACGCTGCGCCCCCATGATGTGCGCGTGCCCGGTATTCTGGTGGATTACGTTGTGGAAGCCCCAAACCAGTTGCAGACTACCGCCACCCCGTATGACCCCGCCATATCGGGTGAAGTATTCCGGCCACTGGACAGTTTTGCACTGCCCCCGTTCGATGCGGCCAAGGTGATCGCGCGCCGTGTCGCACGGGAACTGCAACCCGGATGGGCGGTGAATATCGGTTTTGGCATATCGGCCAACGTTCCGCGCATCCTGCTGGAAGAAGGACGCCATGGCGAGGTGACATGGGTGATCGAGCAGGGGGCGGTCGGTGGCATTCCGCTTCTTGATTTCAAATTTGGCTGTTCCTCCAATGCCGAAGCATTTGTCGCATCGCCGCATCAGTTCACCTATTTTCAGGCAGGCGGTTTTGACCTGTCGCTTCTGTCCTTTCTCCAGATTGATGGCAACGGATCGGTCAATGTGTCCCGGTTGTCGGCGCGCCCGCATGTAACGGCGGGTTCGGGCGGGTTTGTCGATATTACTTCCCGCGCCCGCAGGATCGTTTTTTCCGGGTATTTCAATGCCGGGGCCAAATTCGACATTGTGGATGGCAGGCTGGTGATTACGCGCGAAGGAAAAATCGCCAAAATCGTCAACCAGCTTGAACAGGTTTCCTTCTCCGGCCCGCGGGCCATCGCGCAGGGGCAGCAGGTGCTGTACGTGACGGAACGCTGCGTCATGCAACTGACCCCGGACGGGTTGATGGTAACGGAAATCGCGCCGGGCGTGGACCTGCAGACGCAGGTGCTTGATCAGGCGGAAGCGCCGCTGCTGGTTTCTCCGTCGCTCCGCGTGATGGATGCAGCGCTGTTCCAGCCCGATGGCAAAATCGCGCCGCAGGGTTCCCGCGTGGCTGCATAGGTTCACGCCTGCCTGTTCCGTCATATGTCACGCATATGGCGGGGCAGGGACGGCCAAAAGATTGTTTGAAAATAAATCCTTCACCAAAAACGTCCTTATGCTTTCCGGATATTTCCTGACAGACTTTGCAAACAGCCTCTAAGGAGAGTTGATCGCCATGGCGGGTGAACGCGCGTTTCTGACGCGTCTTTTCAGGGCCGCAGTCGCGGCGGCAGATCCTGAAATTGTGCTGGGTCCGTTTCTTCCTCCGCGCCCCAAAGGGAAAACGGTTGTCGTGGGGGCGGGTAAGGGCGTAGCCCAGCTTGCCCATGCGCTGGAACGTTTATGGGATGGTCCCCTGTCTGGCGTTGTGGTGACACGGTATGGTTATGGCATCCCGTGCAGACGCATCCGTGTTGTCGAGGCCGGGCATCCGGTTCCCGATCAGGCGGGACTGGATGCGACGGGCCTGCTGTTTGCGGCTGTCCACGGGCTGGAGGCGGACGATCTGGTGATCGCCCTTGTCTGCGGTGGCGGTTCGGCATTGCTGCCAGCCCCGGCGGCGGGATTGAGCCTGCAGGATGAAATTGCCCTTAACGAAATCCTGCTGGCCTCAGGTGCCCCGATTTCCGTCATGAACATGATCCGCAAGCAGGTTTCCCGCATCAAGGGGGGCAGGCTGGCGGCTGCGGCATGGCCTGCGCGGGTTGTCAGTCTTGTTGTATCCGATATTCCGGGGGACAATCCGGCACTGGTGGCATCAGGGCCAACAGTGCCGGATGCGGCGGGCGTGCAGGATGCGCTGGCTGTAGTCAGGCGCTACGGCATGACGCTACCTCCTGCAATCATGCACTCTCTCAATACGGCAACAGCCCAAGCTCCCAGCCCCGACGACCCGCGCTTTCAGCGCAATACGGTGCATGTCATCGCCTCGGCCTCCCTGTCGCTGGAAGCTGCGGTACGGACTGCGGAGCGCGAGGGCATACCGGCTGTCATCCTGTCTGATTCCGTGGAAGGGGAGGCGCGTGACGTTGCACAGGTTCATGCAGCGATCGCCCGCGAAATCGTGCAGCGCAACCGGCCCTTTCCCTGCCCTGTCCTGCTTCTTTCCGGTGGGGAGACAACAGTCACCCTCAAAGGACATGGGAAGGGAGGACGAAACAGCGAATTTGCCCTGTCCCTTGCAATCGGCATCAGTGGCGTGGAAGGCATCCATGCGCTGGCAGCCGATACGGATGGCATTGACGGGAGCGAGGATAATGCCGGGGCTTTCGTCGATACGTTTACGGCCACCCGGCTTTATCAGCGCGGGATGGACCCGGCGTCCCTGTTACGACGCAATGACGCATGGACGGCTTTTTCTGCGTTGGGGGACCTGTTTGTAACCGGCCCGACAGGGACGAATGTAAATGACTTCCGGGCCATTCTGATTGCACGGCACCCGATGTGATGTCCTGCCGGGCGCCATGCTGTCGGCTTCCTTAAAGCTCGGGACCAACAGGGTGCGTGATCGGGGCGTTATGCAACGAACGCTGGCATCCGGCGTTAAACTGATGGTCCCAGGGCCTGCAAAGAGGTTCTGGAGCGGCCTGTTTGGCTATTTTTAATGATTGTTGTGTTTGATCGCGCGTCGTGCGGAACGGCAAATGTTGTCCGTTCTGCTGCGGCACAGGATCATCGACACAAGGAGTAGTGATATGGACAAGGATCGTATGGCAGGCATGGCAAAGCAGGCCAAGGGCGCCATCAAGGAAGCCGCGGGCAAGGTCCTCGGCGATACAAAAATGACTGCCGAAGGCAAGGGCGAAAAGGCCGCAGGCAAGGTCCAGAACGCCGTTGGCGGCGTGAAGGATAAAGTGAAGGAATAATACCGCTCGGGTCTGTTACGGGGCGACCGGGTATCATGGCTGCTGGCAGTCTGTATTTGGTCCACCTTGCAATAAAAGACAGAATAATAACAGGCTCGCAGTGTAATCGGGTCCGTTTGTGAACGGCGTATCGTGCATGTCCTGTGCCGATCTGAAAAATCACAGGGCATGCACTCCTGTCCGTGGCATGACGGATATCCGGATGCAGGATGGCATCACCGTTTCCGCGATCCATGTTTCGGGCGACATGGTGCCTGTATAAATACCTTGCCCCACAGGATTGCCTGCCTTGTGCATAAGGTAGCAGGATCATCCCATCCGGTTTCCTGCAGAACAGGCAGACAGCGCACCGTGCTTGCAACAGCAGGGTGCTGAATACCCTTTCCAGATTCAGACATTCGTAACCGACCCAATGCAGCGATACGGCTCTGTCGCGCTTCTGACATGCGAGGTTTACGACCGGCTCCGATGCGAGGGTTGAGACCTAACGGAGTAAAGCGATGAGTACAATTCTTATCATCATTGTGGTGATTCTGCTGCTTGGTGGCGGTGGGGGGTATTATGCGCATGATCGCTATGGCGGTGCGGGACTTGGGGGTGTTCTCGGTCTCGTTGTCCTGATCCTGCTGCTGCTATGGCTGTTCGGGGGGCTTGGCGGTGTCAGCAGGGTATAGCCGGGCCGGGGCAGGGGAACTGACGGATATATAAGAAATGGAAATGGTGCGTTTCCATGCTTGTTGTTCATGTCAGTTGGTTATCCCGGTATGCACGGATGACGGCAGGACTGTAGCCGGGAACGGGCGGAAGAAAACCTGAAAATCTTCCGTCCTGTTTTCTGTCTTCTGATTGCCAGTATATCCCGTTCCTTTCCGGAGAGTTTTTATGAAATATAACCCCCTGTTCCTGCCCCTCGCAGCGGTTGGTATCGCTCTTGCCTGCGCCCGGCCTGTTGCGGCGCAGGTCGTGACCAATCCGGCACAGGTGCAGTCCGGGCATTACGATGTTGAAGCCGCCCATACACAGGTCGGTTTTTCCGTGCTGCATTTCGGTTTTACCAATTATGGGGGCGTGTTTTCACAGGTTTCCGGCACACTTGACCTGAACGCCCACGCGCCTTCCGCATCGAAACTGTCGGTCACCATTCCCCTTGCATCAGTCCAGACCACCAGTTCCCGCCTTACGGAAGAACTGAAGGGCGATCAGTGGTTTGACGCGACCAAATTCCCGAACGCCACCTTTGTTTCCCGCAGTGTTCAGGTAACGGGAGCCAGTGACGCGACAGTAGAAGGGGATCTGACCCTGCATGGCGTGACGCGGCCCGAGACCCTGAAAATCCACTTCATCGGGGCGGGCGTGAATGCGATGGACAAGAAATATACGGCCGGTTTCGAGGCCACGGCGACAATAAAACGGAGCGATTTTGGCGTAAAAATGTACGTTCCGTATGTTAGTGACGAAGTGCGCCTGTTTATCAACGGTGCCTTTGAAAAGCAGGGCTGACACACTGCTGTTCCCGCATGCAGCATGCCGGCGGGAACAGATCAGGCGCAGGAACAAAAGGATCGGTCCATAAGACCCTTTTCGTAATCGCATGAAAGTTTTTGGTGAGGCTTTTTTTTAAAAGCTTTGGAAGACGCCGCTTTTTTGAAAAAAGGCGGCGCCCAAAAACTTTCCTGTTTTTTATTAAAGATTTCTGTTCAAACAATCTTTTACAGGCGGGGTAAGGCGATGCCATCCAGCACCGTCTGTACCAGCATATCCATCCACTTTATATCAAGCGGGCCAACTGGCACCAGCATGCGGTAATAAATCGGACCGTATAACGCATCAAGCACCACCTCCGGGTCCAGATCCGGGCGCAGTTCGCCCTGTGTGATGGCGGCCTGCAATATGGTGCGGGCCTCGTCCCGGCGGGGACGGGCATATCCTTCCACAAATGCCGTAATGGTATGCGGGTCACGCTGTCCTTCGGCAAGGATGGCGGCCATAACGCGCCCCGTTGGCCCGGCATAGACCTCCGCCACGCGCAGCAACTGCCGGCGCAGGGCATCCAGCGCGCTGTCACCATCCTTTGGGTAGCTGATCTTGGGTTCCGTCGCAGCAAGGAAACCCGCCATCGCCAGCGCGCCCTTGCTGGGCCACCAGCGGTAGATCGTACTCTTGCCGACACCGGCGCGGGCGGCCACGGCCTCCATCCCGAAACCGGCTATCCCGTTTTCTTCAAGCAGGGCGTTGGCAGCCTGCAGGATTGCCGCGCGCGCGGCACGGTCGCGCGGTCGGCCCGCGCGGGTATGGGAATGGTCAGTGCGCTCCAGAGCAGGGAGGGATGGGTCCATATTGCGCGTCTCCTTGAGCATTCACTGCCCGGCATGACGAAAATGAGCAAGTTATTTTACTATATGCGTCTCTGAATCCTGATTAAGTCCCTTTCACTTTATAATTGACAATGAACGACAGGTCTACTTACGATACAAATAGTATCGAAATAGGAAAACTGTCATGTCCATGGCATTGACTCCGCAGCAGGGCGCGTTTTTCCGTACGCATGGATACCTTTCCCCGCTTCAGGCTTTTTCCCCCGATCAGGCCCGGCATTACCGTGCCCGCCTTGAAGCCTATGAACGCCAGACGGGCGAGGAAATGAACGCGCGCCTCAAGATCAAGGCGCATCTTGCCTTTCCCTGGCTATGCGACATGGCGCGCAACCCCGCCATCGTGGCGGCGGTCCGGTCGCTGCTGGGGCCGGATGTGCTGCTGTTTGGTGCATCGTGTTTTGCCAAGAACGCACATGATCCACGTTTTGTCTCATGGCATCAGGATTCGGCCTATTATGGCCTGGACCCGCATGAGGAAGTAACGGTCTGGGTCGCCCTGTCACGTGCTGACACACGCAGCGGCTGCCTGAAGGTGCTGCCCGGCAGCCATCTTGGTCCCGACCGGGTGCATGATGAAACGTACGACGCTGCCAATCTGCTTTCACGCGGGCAATCACTGCGCGATATTGACGAAGCGCAGGCCGTGGAAATGCCACTCGAACCCGGCCAGTTCTCTATCCATCATGAACGTACGGCCCATGGTTCAGGCCCGAACCTGTCGGATGACCGGCGTGTAGGGGTGGCATTTTTCTATATGCCCGCTCACGTCCGCTCCACCCTTGGCCGCCGTACGGCGATGCCGGTCTGTGGTAGTGACTCCTACGGGCATTGGGACCGTGACCCTGAACCGCGCACTGATCTTGATGCACAATCCATGGCGGCGCTGGAAATGGTATGGGGGGACTATCGCGATAAAGCGCGAACAGGTCAGGCAGCACAGGGTAGTCCTGCACCCTGACCGTTCACGGCGGGCTTTTTATGTAGGGGAACAACAGTTTCCCCGGCTGTAAAGCCCGCCCCCTCTACGGGATGGCCGCCTGCTCACGGCAGCAGATATAGCCCCGCATCGGGCGGCAGGGCCTGACCGGACATCAGGGCCATGACATATAACGCCACCAGCATAAGGGCCGCGGCAATAAGCATTGGCCAGTAAAGGGGCGAGTGGCGATGTGTGGACAGGGGAATCGGACGCATTGTGGCCTCCATTCACGTTCGCGGACATTGCGTTGACGTCATGCCCGCATGGTGCAGACATGGGTGGCCAGACGTGATGGACAATACGTTCCTGCTGCATGGGCGGTGGTACGGGTAATGTGGGGGACGCATGGCTGGGTGATCCGGTTTTACGTCGGTCAGGACAGAAAATTCATGGGAGGGCATCGACCCTGCCAAAAATGCGGTAACATTTCGTTTAAGAAATAATATGCTTTATCATGAAGCCATGAACATCCGCATCTGAAGGGGGGCATGAGATAGGAAAAGTAGCCGTCAGTATGCTCTTGCCCCCAGCCGATGCGCTTCTCTGTACGTTTTTTAAAACTGAACGGAATTCATCATGCGCAGTAAGAAGCTTGTCCATATCGTAACCTGTCATGCGGCGGGGGAGGTGGGGGATGTGATTGTGGGTGGTGTCGCCCCGCCACCCGGCGATACGTTATGGGCACAGTCGCGCTTCATTGCGCAGGATGAGACGCTGCGTAACTTCGTGCTGAACGAACCACGCGGCGGTGTGTTCCGTCATGTCAACCTGCTGGTCCCGCCACGCGATCCCCGTGCGCAGATGGGCTGGATCATCATGGAACCCGCTGACACGCCCCCCATGTCTGGTTCGAATTCGATCTGCGTTTCTACCGTCCTGCTGGAAACGGGCATCATACCGATGGTCGAACCCGAAACCCGCATGGCGCTGGAGGCACCGGGCGGAGTGATCGATGTGACCGCGACCTGCCGTGATGGCCGGGCCGAACGGATAAGCGTGCGCAATGTCCCGTCTTTTGCCGCCCGTCTGGATGTCCTGCTGGATGTGCCGGGACTGGGCACGCTGAAGGTCGATACCGCCTATGGTGGTGACAGCTTCGTCATTGTGGATGCGGCGGCGCTGGGGCTGGATCTGGGGCCGGATTCCGCGCGGACGCTCGCGGAACTGGGCATGCGCATTACCGCCGCCGCCAACCGGCAGTCTGGCTTTCATCATCCCGACAATCCCGACTGGACGCATATATCATTCTGCCTGTTCACCACGCCGGTTGAACTGCGCGATGGTGTCCGCACCGCCCCGCATGTGGTGGCGATCCGGCCGGGCAAGATTGATCGCTCACCTACCGGCACTGCATGTTCCGCCCGGATGGCGGTGCTGCATGCGCGGGGTGAAATGGCGGTGGGAGACCGCTATGTCGCGCGTTCGATCATCGGTTCGGAATTCGACTGCCATATCGACGCCACCGCACGCGTGGGCGATACCGATGCAATCATTCCCGTTATTTCAGGCAGCGCATGGATTACCGGCACGCAGCAGTTGATGCTGGACCCCACGGACCCGTATCCGGCAGGCTACCGGCTGAGCGATACATGGCCGGTCATGGCTCCGGATATGTAGCATCGGTATCCAGAACCTGCTTCGCCTGTCCCTGTACGGTAAAGGCGATCAGCCCACACAGCACGGCGGCAATGCCCGTCCACGCCATTGCGCCGGGCAGCGGCGCGCCCAGAAACAGGGTATCACCGGCCAGTGCAAAGAACATTTCACTGGCCTGCGTGGCGTCAACGGCTGCAATGCGCATCGGGTCGGATGACATGTTCCGTGCGTAGATGAATAATGTCATCCCACCGCATCCCGCCACCAGCGCGACCAGTGCGGTATCGAGTATCTGACCCGCGGTGGGTGGCGGCGGGGCGCTGCCCAGCACCACGGCGGCAAAGACCGGCAATGCCCCCAGCGTCAGTAGCAATACGCTTACTGCCGGGTCGGCCAGAATATCGCCCCCTGGCAGGTTCCGGTCATGGCGCGCATGACTGAGCATCTGGTTGCCCAGCGGGTAGGTAAAGGCGGCTACGATAACCGGCAGTATTCCCGCCACGACCTGCCCCATGCTGGCGCCATCCTGCACGCGCGTCGCATTGACGATCATGACGCCCGCAGCAATGACCGCAAGCGACACGACCCCGCGTAGCGGCACCCGCGCGCCAAACGCCAGCATGACGATGGGGCTGGCCAGAATGGTCAACTGCCATGTGGTTGAAAGCATCCACGCGGGCGTATGCGCCGCCGCGTAGCAGAAACAGGAATAGGTAACGCCATACCCGCTGCCGCCCGCCAGCAGCCACACGATGGGCCGCGCACGATAAAGGGCGAAGACTCGGCTTACGAAGGCAGGGCCACGCCGCACCAGCAGCCATGCCGTCAGCAGGATGGCGGTATCAAGATAACGTAGCGCGGCACTCCATGCCCAGTGTCCACCCTGCATGCTCATGAGACGGTTGAGGATGAAGGTCAGCGAAAACAGGCCCCCCGCCGCAATCCCCAGCATCATGACCCGCACAAGGGAGGGCGCGGTGGGGGCAGGAGTACATGTGGAAGGGAGGGGAACGGCGGTAGCAGGCATGACGGCGCATGACTTTCGGGAAGGGGCCCGGACCGGGACGGGATGGCGCGGAATATTAGTCGCGCCATCCCGCATGGTCATTACGATATCGGTGCAATACACCCATGCACCCGTAACGTTATTGCAGCGCCAGGCAGGCTGTGTGCATCCGGGCGCAGCAGGCGGCCAGAACTTCCGTATCCACACCGAACGCAATGCGCACATGTCCCGGTGCGCGAAAGGCTGAACCGGGCACCAGCGCCACGCGCGCGGCTTCCAGCATATAGGTTGCGAAATCGACATCGGTACGCAGCACCTGCCCCGATGGCGTGGTCCGGTTCAGGCAGCCGCTTACATCCGCGAAGACATAAAACGCCCCTTCCGGCAGTACGGCATCGAGACCGGGCGTGGTACGGACCATATCCATCACGATGGCGCGCCGCCTGCGCAGGATCGGCAGCCATTCATCCAGAAAGCCAACCCCGCCCGACAGCGCCGCACGGGCCGCATCCTGGCTTATGGAACTGGGGTTGGATGTGCTCTGGGACTGTAGCGTATCAAGTGCCGCGATCAGCCATGACGGCCCCCCGGCATAACCCAGCCGCCACCCGGTCATGGAAAAGCTTTTGGATACGCCGTTAATGGTCAGGATACGTGAGGCCAGTGCCGGACGCAGCGCCGCTGGGGTGGCGAATGTCGTATCAAAAACAATGGCTTCATAAATATCGTCGGCCATGATCATCACGTTGTCATGCGGGGCAATGACATCGCACAGCGCACCCAGTTCCGCCGCCGGATAGACCGCGCCGGTGGGGTTGTTGGGGGAATTGAGGATGACCCAGCGGGTGCGTGGCGTAATCGCCGCCGCCAGGTCTTCAGGCGCCAGTTTCCAGCCATTGCTGGCATGGCAGGGAACCAGAACCGGCGTACCGCCAGCAAGGCGGATCATGTCGGGATACGAGACCCAGCACGGCGTGGGGACAATCACCTCATCACCCGCGTCCAGCGTGGCGAGGAAGGCATTGAATATGATCTGTTTCGCCCCGCAGGATGCGATGACTTCATTCTGTGCGAAATCCAGCCCGTTGCGCTGGCGAAAATACGCCCGGATCGCATCCTTCAGCCCGGTGGTGCCCGCCACGGCGGTATATTTGGTCAGGCCCGCACGGATGGCGGCGATGCCTGCTTCGGCAATGGGGGCGGGGGTATCGAAATCCAGTTCACCTTCGCCCAGATTGTCAACCGTGACACCGGACGCCGCAAGGGTGCGTACCGTGTCGGAAATGGCGGCGGTG
This sequence comes from Komagataeibacter sp. SM21, assembly GCF_041402665.1. Lineage (NCBI taxonomy): Bacteria > Pseudomonadati > Pseudomonadota > Alphaproteobacteria > Acetobacterales > Acetobacteraceae > Komagataeibacter > Komagataeibacter sp. SM21. Next base: position 116,782 of record NZ_JBGLOV010000007.1, on the reverse strand, counting down.
GGCGATGCGCCAATCATGCCCATGCGTGGGGCCAGCCTGCCGGAGGGTGCCATGGCGTGGATATTCCTTCCATATCGGGGGACGCGCCGCATCCTGATGCGCGGCGTGCTCCAATATTGTACAGAACATCACACAAAGATCAATCTTGCGGGTGTTCCTTTCGGGCTCCGCGCGCCATGGCCTTTGCGGCCTCATAGGCGCGGCCAAGATGCTCCGCCATCATCGTGGATGCGTCCTCGTTACGGCCGTTGGAGAGGGCATCCATTATGCGCAGATGTTCACGGCACCAGTCGCGTACACGGCGGCGATTGACATAGCCCCCGAACTCCAGCAGCCGTCGCAGCCGGTTATGCTGTTGCATGGTCTGTACAATGAAGGCGTTATGCGTGAAGCGTGCGATCATTTCATGAAACTGCGCATCGGTATCGAATATCTGCACCGCGCTGACCCGCGATATGTCGGGGTGCGATTCAAGGTAGATATGCTGGATACGGCAGTGTTCCAGCGCCCCCGGATCGATACGGAAATGTTCGCCCATCATGCTGGCAGGTTCGAACATGCGGCGGAATTCGTAGCTGTTCTGTAAGGCCACGCCGGTATCCAGCGTGGGCAGGAAGGTCCAGCCGCGTCCCTGATTGCGCCTGAGCAGCCCGTCATCCACCAGCCGCAGCAGCGTGCGCTGCAGCAGGGCGCGGTCCACGTCATAGCGGCGGCTTATGCTGCTTTGCGTAAAGGATTCCGGCAGGTCGCCGTTAAGGCGTTCCTGCACGATCTCGGAATACAGGTCCTGTTCGGGGGTGGAAGGGACGGAAATGTCCACATGCTGGATCTCGCCCGCGTTGGCCCGCAGGAAATACCCCTGATTGCGACGCGCCTCGATAATGCCGCGTTCGGCCAGCAGCGCCAGCGCCGTGCGGATGGGCGAACGCGAGATGCCAAGCAGATCCGCAAGCTGCTGTTCGCGCAGGTGATGTCCCGGCTCAAAGCGGCCTTCGCGGATGATGTCGAGGATCTGGTTGGCCAGAAGATAACGTTTTTGGGTCGGGCGGCGGACCATGCGTGTCCTGATGAAATCGTGCTGATGGTGGGCGATCATACAAACTTCATCATCATATGTCGATCTGGCCATGGAATAATGCGAAATCGGAATGTTTCGTGCTTGACATGGAATGCGGAAGAATTTGTATTATTGGAACGTAACAGGACAATGTTGCCGCACACCGTTCCGGTGGCGGTGTCCGCCGCACGACAGGGGCCGCATGATCCGCAACGCCATCCTTGCCGCGATATCCATACTGCCCCTGTGGCATGGCGCAGCGCGGGCGATGCCCACGCTGGCTACGCCGGGTGCATTGACTTCGGCCACGGCTGCGACCTTCACGCCTTTTGAATTCGTGCGTGACGGTCAGGTGACGGGATTTGATATAGACCTTGCCGCCGCCATGGCCGCACGGCTGCACCTGCGTCCGGTAACGGTGAACATGCAGTTTGACGGGCTGATCCCGGCACTACAGGGCGGTCGTGTCGATTTCATCAATTCGGCCATGTATATCAGTCCCGAACGTGCGCGGGCGGTCGATTTCGTGCCCTATCTTCAGGTTGCGAACGTGGTCATGGTCTCCGCCGCCCGGCCCGGTGGCATTACGGGCAATGATCTCAGCCTGTGTGGGCGGCAGGTCGCCGTTACCCTTGGCGGGATCGAGGATGACAACGCACGCGACGCCTCCGCCCGGTGTCGCGCGGCGGGACGGCCCGCGCTGGACGTGCTCAGTTTCCCCACGGGGCAGGATACGGCCATGAACCTGCGCGCCGGGCGGGTGGATGCGGCGTTCGATTCCGTTTACGGCGCGGTCACGCTCATGCACGACATGCCCGGTGTTTACGCCGTGGCGGGACGCCCTTTCGGCACGGATGCGTGGATCGGCTTTGCCGTGCGCAGGGGCGATACGGCCATGCGCGATATGCTGGCCGGTGCCCTGCACGCGGTGCAGGCGGATGGCACGTTCGATGCGCTGGTGCGCCGGTGGGACCTGCCGCCTGCGGAACAGGTCGATACCGCGGCACAGGGACAGGTGCGTCGTGGCGGCCTATGGCGGGGACTGGCGGCGTGCTGGGGGTATTTCGCATCATGGCTGTTTTTTGAAGCAGCCCTCATGACATTGCTGGTTACCATCCTGTCGCTGGCGGCGGGCTGTGTGATCGGGCTGGGCGCCGCCCTTATGCAGTCGTCGCGCCTGCGCGTGGCGCAGGTAGTGGTGGCGCTGTATCTGTGGCTGTTCCGTGGCACGCCCGTGCTGTTGCAGATCGTGTTTGTCTATAACGTACTGCCGGGTTTCGGCCTGCGGCTTTCGGCGCTGCTGTCCGCCGTGCTGGCGCTTTCGCTGAACGAAGGGGCCTACATGGCCGAAATCATCCGCGCCGGACTGCGCGCCATCCGGCCCGGACAGCGCACGGCAGGGCTGGCGCTGGGTCTGACACCTGTGGGGGTCATGCGGCATATCGTCGCCCCGCAGGCATTCCGTGTGATTGTGCCCATGCTGGGTAATCAGGCGATCGGTATGCTCAAGACCAGTGCGCTGGTGTCCGTGATTGCGGTGGAAGACCTGCTGCTGGTTGCCAATCAGGCTGCATCCGCCAGCTTCCGGTATCTTGAGGCCCTGTCCGCCGCAGGTCTGTATTATCTGGCGCTTACAACCCTGTTCATGCTGGGGCAGGCGGTCCTTGAACGCAGGCTGGACCCGGCGGTGCGGGCTACGGGTGGCACGCTGCTGGCACGTCTTGGCCGGATGGTGGGGAGTGCTGGCGATGCCCGTTGAAACCCTGGCGTCCCCACAGACCCCGATCCTTGAAGTCAGCGGTATCTGCCGCAGGGTCGGTGATGCGGTGCTGCTTGATGACTGCGCCTTTACCCTGCCACGTGGGCAGACGGCGGTCCTGCTTGGCCCTTCGGGTGCGGGCAAGTCCACGCTGCTGCGCTGCATCAACCTGCTGGCCCCGGCGGATAGCGGGCGCATCCTGTTCGACGGGCGTGACATCATGGCGCCGGGCGTGGATGCGCCGGGCGTGCGACGCGACATTGGTATGGTGTTCCAGAATTTCGAGCTGTTCGATCATATGACCGTGCTGGAAAACATCATGCTGGCGCCGATGCGCGTGCGTGGCCTGTCGCGTAATCAGGCGCGCGATCTTGCCATGGCCATGCTGGAAAAGGTGCACCTGCCGCACCGGGCCGATGCCCTGCCATCCGGTCTGTCGGGTGGCCAGCAGCAGCGCGCCGCGATCGCGCGCGCGCTGGCGATGCAGCCGCGGCTGATGCTGTATGACGAACCGACTTCCGCGCTGGACCCGGAAATGACCGGCGAGGTGCTGACAGTCATGTCCGACCTTGCGGCGGAAGGCATGGCCAGCGTGGTCGTAACCCACGAAATGGGTTTTGCCCGCCGTGTCGCGGACCAGATCGTATTCATGCAGGCCGGACAGGTGGTGGAGGAAACACCCGGCGCCGATTTCTTTGCCGGACGGTGCAGCGTGCGGGCCCGGCGTTTTCTTGAACGGGTGATGGACTGATCCGTCCCGCCCCTTTCCTTCGTTACTGAATGATCTGGATGGAATACAGATGAAGCAGACCCCAGACCTGGACCGGATGAAGCGCGATCTTGCCGCGCTGATCGCCATGCCCAGCGAAAACCCGCCGGGGCATGAAGCGCAGGTGGCCGATTACGTTGCCGCCTGCCTGGAGCCGCTTGGTTTTGTCATCACGCGGGATGAATATGAGCCCGGTCGCGTCAATATCGAAGCCCGTCTGGACAACGGACCCGGCCCGGTATTCGCGCTCAATACCCATATGGATGTCGTCCCGGCGGGAACGGGATGGCAACACGATCCCTTCACCATGACGGAGGAGGACGGGCGGCTGTATGGTCGCGGGTCAAGTGACTGCAAGGGCTCGCTGGTCTGCATGATGGAAGCGGGCCGCATGCTTGCGGCGGACAGGGCGGAATGGCGTGGCACGCTGCTGCTTGTATTCGTGGCGGATGAGGAAGTGGCGAGTGTGGGCGCGCGGCGTTATGTCACCACCGCCCCGCATATTGATTACGTTATCGTGGGCGAACCCACATCGAACACAACCTATGCCGCGCATAAGGGCAGCCTGCGCCCGCTGGTGCGCGTGCATGGCACACCGGCCCATTCCGGCACGCCAGATCTGGGGGATAACGCGATCTATCGCGCCGCCGCGCTGGTGAACATGGTTGCTGCCGAACATGCGGATGTTGTCCGTCATATCGACCATCCGCTGGTGGGGGCTGCAAGCCTTACGATCACGCGTGCAAGCGGTGGCCATGCGGATAATGTCGTGCCGCAGGGCTGCGACCTGCTGCTGGACCGCCGCATGGTTCCGGGCGAAGATGAAGAAGCCGTCAAGGCGCAGATTGCCAGCCTGCTGGCGCGCGCCAATGCACAGGCAGGCGTGCGGGCCGAAATTGTTGAATTCCGTCCCACGACCGGCGGTGCGGTTGAAACACCGGCGGACCATGTGATCGTGCAGCAGGGGCTTGCGGTCTGTCGTGCCAATGGTGTCGCGGAGCCCGGTCCCTTCGGTTTTCAGGGCGCGTGCGATCTGGTGCATTTCTGTAATGCCGGGGCGGCTGGCGTGGTGATCGGGCCGGGTGTGCTGAGTGTGGCGCACAAGGCCGATGAATACGTGCCCGAAGCCGACCTGCCGGTGGCGGCCTGCATTTACCGCGATATGGTTATCGCCCTGATGCCCGTCTGACTGTCATGCGGGTCACGCTGCATCGCGCCATGCTGACATATGCCGATCCGGCGGCGTCAGTGCATACCGCGTCCTCTGGTCCGGTGGCCGGGCTGGATACGCTATACCTGCTTGTGGATACGCCCCATGGTGCGCCCGTGGTGGGGGAGGTGCGGATAAACTGCGCCTATCTCAACGGTTATGAACCTGACGCGATCATGCGCGCAGCAGTAACCATGCTGCCCACGATCGACTGGGCGGCGGGTGCTGACGCACTGCTTGAAAGCGGGGCGGGGCAGGGGCAGATCGCACCCGTGCGCATGCTGCTTGATACCCTGCTGCATGACTGGGCGGCAAAGGCGCGCGGCGTGCCGGTGGCCCGCATGCTGGCCCCCGCCATGCCGGGCAATGCGAATGGGCCGGGAGGCGATGAAATCGCCCATGCGACAAACCAGACGCTGTTCCTCACCCCCATGGATGTCTTCCTTGCCCGTGCCGAAGCGTATGTAGCGCGCGGCTTTCGGGATCTGAAAGTGCGGCTGGGTGCTGATGCGGATGATGACATCACACGGATTGCCGCCCTGCGCGCGCGATTTGGCCGGGACGTGCATATCGCAGCCGATGCCAATGGCGTGTGGGGGGAAGACCATGCGCGCCGCATGCTGGACCGGCTGGCGACATATGACCTGTCCTATGTCGAACAGCCCGTGGCGCCGGGCGACTGGGCCATGCTGGACCGGGTCGCACGTACAAGTCCCGTTGCCATCATGCTGGATGAAAGCATGGCGTCACCAGCCGATGTGGAGCGGATCATCGATCTGCCCCGCACGGTCATGGCGCATCTGAAACTGCTGAAATTCGGTGGTATCGCGCCGGTCATGGCGGCGGTGCGACGCTTACGGGCGGAGCATGTCGGGTTCATGACCGGGCAGATGAACGAAGGGGGTATCGGCACGGCAGCGGTGCTGCATGTCGCCGCCGCCACCGCGCCGGACCATGCCGAACTCTATGGCGCGGATGGATTGTCCAATGATCCCGCAACGGGCGTGACCTATGGCGCGGGGATGGCCCGTGTATCGGCGCGGGCCGGATGGGGTGTGGATTTCAACCCCGCGGGAACAACCCTTGTAACGGAGTACATGGTAGCATGAACGCAATCGCAGGCGTGGTGCAGGGGCAGGAAGCAACCTTCCCCCGCGCCGAATATGATGGTCGCGTCGCACGGACGCGTGCGGCGATGGAAAAGGCTGGCATCGACGTGATGGTCGTGACCGGGCCGGAAAACATCTATTACCTGACCGGTCAGCAGACACCGGGATATTATACGTTCCAGTGCCTTTTGCTGCCGGTGGACGGTGATCCGGTATTCATTATCCGGCAACTGGAATATTTTAACTTCATCGCCAATACCTACCAGTCAGATGCCCGCATCTATCAGGACGGGCAGAGCCCGATGAAGCTTCTGGCCGAGGTCATCCGCGAACGCGGCTACGCCACGCGGCGTATCGGCGTGGACAAGAATGGCTGGTTTCTCTCCCCTGCTGCGTACGAGGCCCTGTGCAGCCAGCTCGGCACGGTTCATGACGCAGCCGGTATCGTCGAAAGCCAGCGTGCCATCAAATCGCCGCTGGAGGTCGAAAAGATTGCCCGTGCCGCCACCTATGTCGATGCGGGCATGCGCGCGGGACTGGCCAGCGTGCGCGCCGGGGCGAGCGAGAACGACATGGTCGCGGCCATGATGGGATCGGCCATTGCCGCCGGTTCGGAATATGTTGGGATGGAGCCGCTCGTTTCCTCCGGTCCGCGCAGCGGGGTGCCACACGGGACATGGCGGCGGCGGATGATGGTGGCGGGTGATCCCGCTTTTCTGGAAATGGCGGCGTGTCATGACCGCTATCACGCAGCCCTCATGCGTTCGGCATGGATCGGCACGCCCCTGCCCGAAGCGGTGGACATGATGAAGGTCTGTCAGGATGCGCTCGCCGCCTCCCTCGATGCGATCCGTCCCGGTGTCACCTGTCAGGAACCGCACCGGGTCTGTCAGCGCATTATCGATGCCGCCGGCTATACCGACAGTTTCCGCAAGCGGCTGGGCTACAGCATCGGCATTTCCTTCGCGCCCGACTGGGGCGAAGGCGCGATCCTGAGCCTGAATGAAGGTGAGACAACCGAACTGCGTCCCGGCATGACCTTCCATCTGCCGCCCGCGCTGCGGCTGTACGGGCGTTTTACCGTGGGCGTAAGCGAAAGCATTGTCGTGACCGAAACGGGCTGTCGCGTGCTTGGCACGATCGACCGCGCGCTGCACGCCGTCGCGGCATGATCGCGCCTTACCGCCCCTGAAACATAGAAGATACTGAAGAAAACATGAAAAATATTGATGAGAGCCGCGCCCGTCTGCACGGCATATTCAACATCACGGTAACACCCTTCGGCGCGGACGGGTCCATTGATCTGGCCGGGATCGCGCGCAGCATCGAACGTGTGCTGGGGCTGGGTTACGATGGTGTGCTGATCGGCGGCACCTATGGCGAATTTCCTGTCATGTCGCCGGATGAACGGGCGGGTCTGTTCCGGCACGTCATGGATGTTGTGGGCACGCGCGCGCCGGTCATGCTGTGCAGCGCGGATTCCGATCCGCGTGTCACGCGCGACCTGAGCATACTTGCCGGTGAACTGGGCGGCGTGCCGATGGTGATGGCGCCCTATGTGTCCGAAATCACCGATGCGCAGATACTCGCCTTTTTCCGCGAAATCGCGCCCCTGTCGCGCACCGGCACGATCATCTACAACGCGCCGGGCATCGGCATCACGCTTTCCCCCGCGCTGATCGAACAACTGGCGGAAGTCGAGGGGATTGTCGCACTGAAGCAGGGCGATCTGTCGGTCGGTGCGATTGACCGTATCGCCAATACGCTGTCGGGTCGGATCAGGCTGTTCTGTGCATCCGACCTCGCTTTCCACGGGCCGATGATGAACGGCTTCGATGGTATCAGCACAACCAATTCATGCGCGCTGCCTGAACTGGTTCTGGCCAGCTTCCGCGCGATACAGGAAGGGCGCGCGCATGAATCGCGCGACCTGCACAGGCTGTGGTACAGCTACCGCGCCCTGGCGCGCGGCATGGGACAACCGCAGACGGTCAAGGCCGCGATGGCGCTGCGCGGGTTCGATGGCGGTTCCGTGCGTCGTCCGCTGCTGGATCTGGATGCGGGGCAGAAAGCTGCCGTGGCGGAAGTGATGCGCACGATCGCGGCAGACCCGCGCGCGGGCTTTACGCTGGCTTGAACCCGGCGGCGGAGGGCAGACGGACATGGCGCTGATTGTGGTGCGGCACGACACGGGACGACCGGGGCTGTATGGCGCGGCGGCGGGTATTGTTGCCGCGCAATGCGGCGCGCGGGTCATGCATGGGCCGGTAAGGCTGGATGAGGCCCGTGATCCTGATGCCTGCCAGCATGTGGGTACCGGCCCCGACCGCGTAGCCAGTGGCCTGCTGCATGCCGAAAGGCTGACGGGGCGGCTGGTGGATGCCATCGCGACCCCCGCGCAGATTGTTGCGGCGGCAGCCACGGACGATGTCGTGGTGCCGCTGGACGGACTGCTGGATGCGGGTACGGGCTTCGTCACCGATCTGTTGCGCCGTGGCGCAGCAGTCGGGCTGCGCAGGGTCAGCGCGTATCAGGATGGTGCCGTGCTGATGTGCCGGGATGATGGGGATGGCACCGTTGTCGCCCACGCGGTCCGCGATGGTTTTGGCAGGTTCCTGCCCGAAACGCATGGTGCAGGGGGAGCGGAAGCCGGACGGGTCAGTGTAGTGCTGATCGGCAGGCCGGTCACGCATCACGAGGTCTATCCCGGTGCGCTGGCCGCATTGGGGGACGCGACCGATGCGCTGGGGATCGGGGTGGATGTGACGTTTGTGGACCCGGCAGCCGCTGACGATGATCCCTGTTACACAGCCCTGACGGATTTTGATGGCATGCTGCTGCCCGGTGGCGCGGCGGTTCCCGGTGCGCGCGGGCAGGTTCGGGCCGCCACCGTCGCGCTGGAAAGTGGCGTGCCCGTCATGGGCCAGTGTCTGGGCATGCAGACCATGGTAACCGCCTTTGCCCGGTCGCGCGCGGGGCTGCCCGATGCCACCATGGCGGAAATCGCGGGCGGGGCTGCGGGAGTACACAGTTTCATCCCCCATCCGCATTACCGTCTGGGCACGGGTAAACTTTCCCCGGTCCCGGATACGGTGCTGGGGGCAATGCTGGTGGATGGGGCGGCATGCGTTCGCAGCAACCACCGTTATGTCCTCAATACCCGGTTATTGCCGGGACTTGTCGCCGCAGGACTGCGGGTCGGGGCATGGAATGATGATGCGGACGTGGTCGAAGGGATCGAGGTTCCTTCACACCCCTTCTACATGGGCATGCAGGGCCATCCTGAACTGTCCTCCATCCCGGGCAGTCCCCATCCCTTATGTGTTGCATTCCTGCGCGCGGCCCTGACGCGGCGCGACGGGCGTGCGGAAGCGGAAAACAGGAAAGAACGGTAGAAATGGATCTGGGTATTTCAGGGCGTCTGGCCCTTGTCATGGGCTCCAGTCAGGGACTGGGACTGGCCAGCGCACAGGCGCTGGCGCGTGAGGGCGCACGGGTTATCCTGACCGGGCGCGACCCGGCCCGGCTGGAAGCGGCATGCGCCAGCATCCGTGATGAAGGCGGCGAGGCGGAGGCCCGTGTGGTCGATTTTTCGGATGCCGTGCAGTGTGCGGCGCTGATGGACGGGCTGGATCAGGCAGGCGTGGATATTCTGGTCGTCAATGGCGGGGGGCCGCCGCCCGGTCCGATCGCCGATGTCGCCCCCGAAGTATGGCGCGCGCAGTTCGACAGCATGGTGGGCGTGCCGATGCGCATGGCGCAGGCGGTCCTGCCGGGCATGCGGGCGCGTGGCTGGGGGCGGATCATCAATATTGTCTCATCCGGTGTGGTACAGCCCATCCCCAATCTGGGGATTTCCAATACATTGCGCATGGCCGTGATCGGCTGGGCCAAGACACTGGCGGCGGAAGTGGCGGCGCAGGGCATTACGGTCAATTCCGTGGTGCCGGGGCGTATCCATACCACCCGCGTTGACCAGCTTGACGCCGCCGCATCAAGGCGTACCGGTAAACCGGTCGAAGACATAGCAGCAGCCTCCCGCGCGACAATTCCCATGCAGCGTTATGGCCGACCGGAAGAATTTGCCGATGCCGTGGCCTTTCTGGCCAGCGCGCGGGCGTCGTACATGACCGGTGGAATGGTCCGTGTCGATGGCGGCATGATCCGCAGCACATAGAACAGCGCGCGGTTTTAAGACCGGTAAAGGCCGGGCCATGATACGCATGGCCCGGCTTTTTCGTCTGCGGGTCTTTTCAGGCTATCATGGCGGCCCGGATACCGGCGCGCATCGGGATCGGGCCAGCCGCGTTATGGCTGTTGATAAATAGCTGTGGAGAATGCCTGTCATGGCCCGCTGGTCCTATCCGCGCCCGTCACCGGGTGAAATCACGCCGCGTTCCGTATGGCTGGGACGACGGCAGATGCTTGCCGGTGCCGCCGTCACGGCAGCGGGATGGGGGGCAGGGCGTGCATCACACGCCTATGGGGCCGGGCTGCATACCCGTCCCGGCCCGTTTCAGGCGACGGAAAAGCCCACGCCGTTGACTGATGTGACGCATTACAACAATTTTTATGAATTCGGTCTGGATAAAAGCGATCCGGCAACCTATTCCGCCGCATTCCAGCCGCGTCCGTGGACACTTTCGGTAGAAGGTCTGGTCGCCCATCCCCGTGTATGGGATCTGGACCAGTTGATCGCCAGCATGCCGATGGAGGAACGTCTCTACCGCATGCGCTGTGTCGAGGCATGGTCCATGGTCATACCATGGGATGGGTTTGCGTTGTCGGAACTGCTCCGGCAGGCGGAACCGCTGGGGAATGCCCGTTACGTGTCGTTTGAATCCGTTGTCAGGCCGGACCAGATGCCCGGCCAGAGATCGGGGCTGGATTCATTGTCGTGGCCCTATGTCGAAGGATTGCGACTGGATGAGGCGATGAACCCGCTGACCATCCTTGCCGTGGGGCTGTATGGGGAAATGCTGCCAAACCAGAACGGTGCGCCCGTGCGGCTGGTCGTGCCATGGAAATACGGATTCAAGGGGATCAAGTCGATTACCCGCATCCGTCTGGTGGCCGACATGCCCCCGACGATATGGAACCGGATGAGCCCGGATGAATACGGCTTCTATGCCAATGTTAACCCCGAAGTCGATCATCCACGCTGGAGCCAGTCATCGGAACGGGTGATCGGGGCAGGGGGATTTTTTGGCGGGGGACGCAAGAAAACCCTCATGTTCAACGGGTATGGCGAACAGGTGGCCAGTATGTATGCCGGTATGGACCTGCGGACCAGTTACTGACCATGCCGCGTATTATCCGGTCGGGCCGTAATCATGTGGTCGTACCCTGGCGGGGAGAGGTGTGGATTATCGCACTGCTCGGCCTGCTGCCTGCCGCCGTGTATTTCTGGTACGGTGCGCAGGATCGGCTTGGTCCGGACCCGGTCAATGTATTTGAACGCTGGCTTGGGTTGTGGGCGGTGCGTTTTCTTGTCCTGACCCTGCTTGTAACGCCGCTGCGGGTGCTTGCGGGTTACAGCCTGCTGCGTTACCGGCGCATGCTGGGGCTGCTGGTTTTTGCGTATGCGTGCCTGCATGTGGGGACCTATGTCATACTGGACCAGCAGGGTAATCTGGGCGTGCTGGTGCAGGATATTACACACCGCCCCTTCCTCTTGCTCGGGTTTGTGGCCTTTGTTCTTCTGTCGCTGCTGGCGGCGACATCCACTAACTGGTCCATGCGCAGGCTGGGGCGACAGTGGGGCCGACTGCACCGCCTTGTGTATGGCGTCGCCCTGCTGGTGGCCGTGCATTTCCTTATGGCGTTCAAGACGTATAACGCCACCAGCGTTGGTTATGCGGCAATACTGGGGATGCTGGTTTTATGGCGGGTGCCGGATTTGTGGCGTAAGCGCATGCGCCGTGTCCATGAAGGGAAGTAACCGGTTTATTGTGGATGAGCGGAATTGTCCGCTGTCTTTCAGGCTCGTTTTGCGCTGGGCGTGCCCGCAAGGTTGCGGATCTTGCGGTGCAGCGTCGAGCGGCTGATCCCCAGCATGCGCGCGGCCACGGCAACCTTGCCGCGCGCGCAGGCCAGCGCCGTATCAATGGCCATGATCTGTGCTTCGCGCAGCGGGGCGGCCGTCACGGGGCCTGTCGCATTGTCCAGCAGACACATGTGGATTTCCTGCGCCGTCGCTATGCCCATATGCTGGCGCGCGGCATGGGTGGCCCCCACCACCCGGCGGTCCTGATCCAGCGCCAGCATCGGCGTGGACGTAGCATCCGCCATGCCCAGCAGCATGATGGCATGGTTGCGGTAGACATCCATGAAACAGGCCTGTTCAATCTGGCGTGCAGCCTGTAGCAGGCTGCTGCTGACCAGTGCATTCATTGTGCTGTTTTCTGCCGTGACATGGAAAGTACTGGCGTTGAGGGCGCCCGCCAGACGACCGGATGCGTCATAAACGGGCATGGCGATACAGGTCAGCCCGTGCAGCCCGCTGCGCCAGTGCTGGTTACGATGCACGCTTGTGCCGCGCTGTTCCGCAAGGCAGGTGCCGATGCCGTTCGTTCCCACGCTGCGTTCGTTCCATATGGCGCCCGGCCACAGGTGCCACCGGCGGCAGCCGCGCTGGATCGAACGCTCCGCGCGATGCATCACGACCACGCCCGATGCGTTGGACAGCATGACGGTATAGCCCCCCGGTTCCAGCAGACCGTGCAGGCGGTCCATTTCAGGTCCGGCGAAATGCAGCACTCGCCCCACCTGCTGGCTGCACTGGCGCAGTTCCGCGCCGGACAGCACATCGGGCAGGGTGGGAGAAGCCGGGTCAAGACCGTAGTCGTGCTGACATCGCCGCCACGAAGCATCCAGCCCCGCATGCAGCGCGGCAGGAGCCGATGAAACGGGTGAGACGACGCGGGAACGGTTCAGCATGCGGTTTCTTTGCGCCAGAACGATATGGTTGAGGTGGCGGCTAAACACGCGGCGAGGTGTCGCGGTTTCGCGACACTTTGGACCATGCCCGTCACATGGGTGTGAAACGGGGGCGGGTATCCTTGCCCGTGCGTCGTGTCCGGGTGTGTGCTGGTGCCGTGCCCGCCCGCATGTGTGCGTTCCTGTCTGGCGGGTCCTGAAAAGAACAAGGGAAATACCCATGCAAATAGCGCGTGAAACGCTGCTGCGCTCCTACCGGGCCATGCGCACGATCCGCATGTTTGAAGAGCGCCTGCATGTAGAATTCGCAACCGGCGAAATTCCCGGCTTCGTACACCTGTATTGTGGTGAGGAAGCCTCCGCCGTGGGCGTGTGCGCCAATCTGACGGATAAGGACACCATCGCCAGCACCCATCGCGGCCATGGCCACTGCATAGCCAAGGGCGTGGAAGTCAGCGGCATGATGGCCGAAATCTATGGTCGCAGCACCGGCGTATGCCGGGGCAAGGGCGGGTCGATGCATATTGCCGACCTGACCTGCGGCATGCTGGGGGCAAACGGGATCGTGGGGGGTGGACCGCCGCTGATCTGCGGGGCCGCCCTGTCGCACAAGACCCTGCGCAATGGTGGGGTGGCGGTCGCATTTTATGGTGATGGCGCATCCAACGAAGGATCGACCCTCGAAAGCCTCAATCTGGCTACGGTGTGGAAACTGCCAGCCGTATTCGTGGTGGAAGATAATGGCTACGGGGAAGCGACGGGTGCTTCCTATGCCTGCGCGGGCACCCAGCAGGCGCGGGCGGCGGCCTTTGGCATGCCGTATATGGAGTGTGATGGTTCGGACTATTTTGCCGTCCATCAGGCCGCGGGGGAGGCCATCGCCCATGCGCGCGGCGGGAACGGGCCGGTCATGCTGCATGTCCATCTGGCCCGCTGGTATGGTCATTTTGAAGGCGATGCGATGACCTATCGCGCACCAGATGAAGTGGCCGAGGCCCGACGCGACCATGACTGCCTGAAACTGTTCCGCCAGCGCGTGACGGAGGCGGCCCTGTTCGAGGCCAGCGCACTTGATGAAATCGATACAGCCGTCGCTGACGAGATCGAGGCCGCCGTAAGGAAAGCCAAAAGCGATCCGCTGCCGCAGTCGCCCGACCTGCTGGCCGATGTGTATGTGCGGTACTGATCCGGTCCCTCCAGCTACGAAAGAAACACATAATGAGCAAAAAAAGCTTTCGTCAGGCCATTAACGAGGCCCTGCGGCAGGAAATGCGTCGTGACCCGACAGTGGTCCTGATGGGCGAGGACGTGGCCGGTGGCCGGGGCGGGTCCGCCGGCATAAAGGATGCGTGGGGCGGTGTGCTGGGCGTGACCAGGGGACTGCTGGAAGAGTTCGGGGACAGTCGCGTACTCGACACCCCGATTACCGAGGCATCCTATATCGGTGCCGCCGCCGGTGCCGCCGTAACCGGCCTGCGCCCGGTGGCGGAACTGATGTTTGTCGATTTTGTCGGCTGCTGCCTTGACCAGATCATGAACCAGGCCGCCAAGTTCCGGTACATGTTTGGCGGCAAGGCGCGCACCCCGCTTGTCATCCGCGCCATGTACGGCGCGGGTTTCAATGCCGCCGCCCAGCACAGTCAGGCGCTGTACCCCCTCTTTACCCATATTCCGGGGCTGAAGGTGGTGATCCCGTCCTCCCCTTATGAGGCCAAGGGCCTGCTGATTTCAGCCATCCGGGACGATGATCCCGTCATCTTCCTTGAAAACAAGGTGATGTATGACGATGAGGAGGACGTGCCGGACGAGGCCTATACCATCCCGCTGGGCGAGGCGAACCTGACGCGCGAGGGAACCGATGTCACCATCGTCGCCTTTGGCCGTATGGTGGGCTACGCCAATCAGGCCTCTGACCGGCTGGAAAAAAAGGGCATAAGCTGTACGGTCATCGACCCGCGCACCACATCGCCGCTGGATGGTGAAACAATACTGGAATCAGTGGCGGAGACGGGGCGTCTGGTTATCGTTGATGAATCCAGCCCGCGCTGCAACATGGCGACCGATATTGCAGCTTTGGTGGCGGAAGAGGCATTCGATACCCTGCGCGCGCCCATCCGCCGCGTGGTACCGCCGCATACGCCGGTTCCCTTCGCTACCGTGCTGGAAACGCTGTACCTGCCCAGTGTGGAAAAGATCGAGGCGGCGGTGACCGCCACCATGAAACATCGTGTAGTGGAGAAAGTCTGACATGACGCAGGACATCACCCCCATTACCATGCCCAAATTCGGCCTTGCCATGACGGAGGGCAAGATTGCCGGATGGATGGTTTCCCCTGATTCGGACATAAAGACCGGCGATGAACTGGTTGATATCGAAACCAGCAAGATCACCAATACCTTCGAAAGCCCCGTGACCGGCAGGCTGCGGCGGCAGGTCGCCAGCAATGGCGAGATGCTGCCCGTTGGCGCGCTGATCGGTGTCGTGGCGGATGCGGCGGTAACGGACGCGGATATTGATGCGTTCATCACCCGTTTTCAGGCGGATTTCGCTGCGTCCTCGACCGATCAGGGCGCGGATGCGAAGACGGATGAACCCACCACGCTGACCGTGGGCGGCCATACCCTGCGCGTGCATGACCGGGGGGAGGGGGATGAAATACCGCTCCTGCTGATCCACGGTTTTGGCGGTGACCTGAAGAACTGGATGCTCAATCAGGCAGCACTGGCGCAGGGGCGGCGGGTCATCGCCTTCGACCTGCCGGGGCATGGTGGGTCATCAAAGGATGTGGGACCGGGCACGCTGGCCTTCTTTGCGGAGGTCACGGTCCAGTTGCTGGCCGAACTCGGGCTGACGCGCGTGCATGTGATGGGGCATTCCCTCGGCGGTGGCATTGCGCTGACGCTGGCGCATGTCGCACCGCAAAGCGTTGCCTCGCTTACCCTGATCGCACCCGCCGGTCTGGGGCCGCAGATCAACATGGATTTCATCACGGGCTTTATCGAGGCCGATCGTGTCCGCACCCTGCAGGACGTGCTGAAATACCTTGTGCATGACAAGACCCTGATCGGCCGCCGCATGGCGGATGATGTACTGCGCTACAAGCGCCTTGATGGTGCGGAAGCAGCCCTGCGCAAGGTCTCGGCCGCCTGCTTCCCCAATGGCAGGCAGGGTGATGACCTGCGACCGGTTCTGGAGGCCACAAGGATTCCGGTAACGCTTGTATGGGGTCAGGAAGACGAAATCCTGCCTGTAGCCCAGTCGGAGGGACTGCCCGCCGGTATCGTGCGCCACATCCTGCCCGATATCGGGCATATGCCGCAGTTGGAAGCCGCGGATACACTTAACGGACTGGTCACGACATGTATGAAGGATGCCAGTCTGGAAAAGACCGCATCGTAAGGGGCGGGAAGCCTTCATTACTTCAACCATACCAGATTGAGGGGGAGGGGCATGACCTCTCCCTTTTCTGTTGGGGCCATGTCTTTTTGCGTGTAGCGCGGAGACGTAAATCTTATGTGCCGCCGTGGTCAGCAGACACTCATACCGGTTCCCGATGGAGCGTATTGGCCCTGATATATTAAGTCATGATTGGGCAATAAAATGTTTTTTACCGGATGGATAGTTTAACCCACCCTGCTGGGTGGCGTTGTTTTGTGCATGGAAGTCCTTTTACTGTCCCATCACCATGCGTTGCATATGGCTGTCGGGAAGAAATTTCCGGCGCTTTACCTCACTACAAGGTGCGCGCGCCGGACTTGCCATGCGTCAGGTCCTATGCCTTCACTGGTCGGCATAAAGACGCGGCAAAACAATAATAGCTACGCTGGCATGCCAGTTAAGGCACGGGAATAATAATGTTTGTCGGAATTGATCTGGGTACTTCTGCCCTGAAAGCTGTTCTGGTCGATGGCGACCAGCAGGTTAAAGGCAGCCATACGCATCCGTTACGTGTCTCCTCCCCCCATCCCGGCTGGAATGAACAGGCGCCGGAGGACTGGTGGACTGCCCTGCTGGCGGCAATGGATGCCCTTGCCGCCTCCTGTCCACGCGAAATGGCGGCGGTAAAGGGTATTGGCCTGTCCGGTCAGCAGCATGGGGCCGTTCTGCTGGGGCGTGACGGTAATGTGCTGCGTCCGTGCATCCTGTGGAACGATGTGCGTGCGGCAGCGCAATGCGCCACGTTCGAACACCGGTTTGCGCAGTCCAGACAGGTCTGCGGAAACATGGCCATGCCCGGCTTTACAGCCCCTAAACTGATATGGGTGGCGCAGAACGAGCCCGATATCTTCGTCGCCACCCGGCACGTCCTGCTGCCCAAGGCATGGCTGCGTTACCGCATGACCGGCGAGATGATCGAGGACATGTCCGACGCATCGGGTTCCCTGTGGCTCGATGTCGGCAACCGCTGCTGGTCGGATGGGGCGCTGGCCGCGACTGATCTTACGCGCGACGCCATGCCCGCGCTGGTTGAAGGCACGGCGCGCGCAGGCGTGCTGGATGCCGGACTGGCGCGACGGTGGGGCATGACTACCCGCCCCGTTCTGGCGGGTAGTGCGGGGGACAATGCCGCCGGTGCGGTGGGACTGGGGGCGGTGCGTGCCGGTTCGTCCTTCCTGTCGCTGGGGACCTCCGGTGTGGCGTGGGTGACGACGGACCGTTTCCGTCCGCATCCGCAAGGCGGCATCCACGCTTTCTGCCATGCCGTGCCGGATATGTGGCATCAGATGGGCGTCACGCTTTCCGCCGCGTCCTCGCTGGCGTGGTGGGCGCGGACCACCGGCATGGGGGAAGCCGCGCTTCTGGCTGAACTGCCGGATCGGATTACCCGTCCGTCCCCCGTCATTTTCCTGCCCTATCTGTCCGGGGAACGTACGCCGCACAACGATGGCGACATTCGGGGTGTCTTTGCGGGTCTGTCCCATGGCACCACGCGCGCCGACATGACACAGGCTGTGCTGGAAGGGGTTGCGTTCTCGTTCCGGGATGTCGTGGACGTGCTGGCCGATGCCGGGTCGGTCCTGCACGAAGCCGATGTGATCGGCGGCGGGTCGGGCAGCAGGACATGGGTCTCCATTCTGGCCAGCGTGACCGGTCTGTCACTGCACCGGCTGGCGCATGGGGAACAGGGCGGCGCCTTTGGCGCGGCCCGTCTCGCGCGGATCGCCGTAACGGGCGAAGCGGTGGAGGCCGTATGCCTGCCACAGCAGCGCAAGGAAACCTTACATCCCGATGCCGAACTTGCGGGGGCGTATGCGAGCGCACTTGCGCGCTACCGTGCGCTCTATCCCTGCATCCGTTCGGCCATGACGGTCCGCACGGCCTGAACCGTCATATTGCTGGCAAGATGTCACGGTAGGGGAACGATGGAAACGCATCCTTCACCATCCATCGCCCGGCTAAACACTGGCATGGCCGCCCTGATCATGGAAAACCTTATGGGCAGGAATACGTAAACAGGTATGACATCATGAGAAAAGACTTCTTCCCCAAGGGTTTTCAGCGGCGGTTCCGGATTGCCGCCATGCTGGCGCTTCTGGCCCCCGTGGGTGCTTACGCGGCGGACAGTGTGGACCATGGGGCGGCGCCATCGGGCAATATCACCGTTGTCGCGCGTTTTGCCGATATGCAGCCATCGGGCATCGCCACCCTGCCTGACGGGCGGATCGTGCTGTCCTTTCCACGTAGTGCGGCTGACCACAAGGGCCCGCGTCTGGGTGTGCTGCGTGATGGTAAGGCCGTCCCCTTTCCCGATGCGGCGGCACAGGCGCATTTCGTCTCCCCCCTCGGCATGACAGTGGATGCGACAGGCCGGTTGTGGATTGTGGACGAAGGCACGGTGGCGGGGCAGAAACAGCCGCCCGCGCCCACGCTGATCGGGCTGGATGGCCGCACGGGGCAGATTGTGGCCACGATCCCGCTGGGCAGTGGTGCAACGCGGGCGGACAGCCATGTCAATGACGTGCGCGTGGACATGACGCATGGCCCGCAGGGCACGGCCTATGTCAGCGATACCTCGCTTATGGACCATCCCGCGATCATCGTAATCGATCTGGCGACCGGCTATGCGCGGCGCGTGCTGGAAAATGCCCCTTCGACCCGTGCCGAGACGGGTTTCGCCATGGAACTGGACGGACACATGATCCGCTACGACATGGCGCATCCGGCCATGGGACAGGGGGGTATCGACGGCGTGGCGTTGAGTGCGGATTCACGCACGCTGTACTGGCAGCCCCTGTCCAGCCGCAGGCTGTACAGCGCGCCCACCGCCATGCTGGCCGATCCGGCCGTATCCGCCACGCAACTGGAACATGCGGTGCGTGATGAAGGGGAAGATTCCGTGGTCGATGGCATGGCCACCGGGCTGGATAACAGCCTGTACCTGACGGATATCGAACGCCATGCGGTGCTGCGTCGCGCGGCGAATGGCGATCTGTCCGTTATCGCACACGACCCGCGCCTGATTGCGCCCGACGGGCTGACCATAAAGGACAATGCCCTGTGGCTGACCGTAGGCCAGTGGGGCCGGCTGCCCGTATTCCACGATGGCCACGACATGCAGGAACGCCCGTGGCTGGTCGTGCGTATTCCCCTGAAACAGCCCGTATCGGCAAACTGAAAGAACATGGATTGATGGCGCAGGACAGGCAGACGGTTTCCGGTTCCGGTATTGTAAATCTGATCGCGGGCGTCGCGGCGACGGGTGGTCTGCTGTTCGGGTATGATACGGGCATCATCTCCGCCGCCCTGCTTCAGATCACGCCTGATTTCGCACTGGGCACGCTGGGCCAGCAGGTCGTGACATCCGCCATCGTGGCGGGAGCGCTGGGGGGCTGTCTTGTCGCGGCCCCGCTGTCGGACCGGCTGGGGCGGCGCTACATGATCATGTTTGCAGCACTGGTGTTTATCGTGGGCACGCTGGTCGCCGCCCTGTCGCCGGGGGCGGCGGTTCTGGTCTGCGCGCGCTTCATCCTCGGGCTGGCAGTGGGCATGTGTTCGCAGATCGTGCCGGTCTATATTGCCGAAATCGCCCCGCGTGAAAAACGCGGCCAGATGGTGGTCCTGTTCCAGCTTGCCGTCGTGTCCGGCATTCTGGCCTCCTTCATCGCGGGGTATCTGTGCCGCAACCAGTCATGGCGGCTCATGTTTGGCCTTGGCATCATACCGGCGGTAATCCTGTTTGTGGGCATGTCCGTCCTGCCGCGCAGTCCGCGCTGGCTTGCCATGAAGGGCAATCTGGAAAGCGCGTTCGAGGTCCTGCAACGCCTGCGGCGCGACCCGCAGGCCGCGCGTCGGGAACTCGATACCATCATCGCCATGCATGATGAGCAGGCCCCGTGGTCAGCCCTTGCGCAGCCATGGGTGCGGCCTGCGGTGGTGGCATCGGTGGGGGTGGCGCTGTTCTGCCAGATCAGCGGCATCAATGCCGTGCTGTATTACGCGCCCACCATTTTCGCGGGTGTGGGCTTTGGCCAGAATACGGCGCTGCTCACGTCCATCGCCATTGGCGTCGCCATGGTCGTCTCCACTGCCTTTGGTAGCTGGGCGGTGGATGCGTGGGGGCGGCGCAGGCTGCTGCTACGGCTTATACCGGGGGCTGTCATCTCGCTCATGGTGCTGGGGACGATGTTTGCCATCGGCTCCACGCAGGGCATCAATACCTGGATTACGGCGGCGGCGGTCGTGTGCTACGCCATATTCAATGTCGGTAGCCTGTCAGTGGCCATCTGGCTTGTCGGCGCGGAGGTCTATCCCCTGTCGTGCCGCAGCAAGGGGATGAGCCTTGTGGCCGCGACGCACTGGACGGCGGACCTGCTCATTTCCCTTACCACGCTGTCACTGGTGCAGGCGCTGGGGGCGGCGGGCACGTTCTGGATGTATGCCGCCATCAATCTGGCCGCCTTCGTATTCGTCCTGCGCTACGTGCCCGAAACGCGCGGCCATTCGCTCGAGCAGATCGAGACCGCGCTGAAGGGCGGCACCTTTTACGATCTGCCCGACAGTGGCGGCTCTGCCGCACCTGTGGAGGCATAGGGCGACAGGCGCGTTTACCGCGCCTGCCGCGCTGGTTACATTACGGCTGCCGCCCGGTATCGGGCCGCCCGAGGGAGATATAGTCGAAGCCAGCTTCCCTGATGGCCTGCGGGTCCCAGATATTGCGCAGGTCTGCAATCTTGCGGCCCTTCATCCGGTTTTTCAGCTTGTAGGGGGAAAGGGAGCGGAATTCGTTCCATTCCGTCAGCACGACCACGATATCGGCCCCCTCCGCCACTTCCACCGCATCGCTGCAATAGATAACGGATTGCGGCAGGACCGTACGGGCCGTCTGCATGCCTGCGGGATCGAACGCGCGGATATGGGCGCCCGCCCGGTCAAGCTGGTCGAGGATGGTGATGGATGCGGCTTCGCGCATGTCATCCGTTTCCGGCTTGAAGGTCAGTCCCAGCACGCCGATCGTAAGGCCGCTGACATCTCCCCCGGCAAAGGCGATGATCCGCTGCGCCATGGCCTGCATGCGCGCCTCATTCACGGCCACGGTCGTCTCGATCAGCCGCACGGGGGAGCCTGCATTGCGCCCGATGGCAGTTAGCGCGCGCGTATCCTTGGGAAAGCATGACCCGCCAAAGCCGGGGCTGGGATGCAGGAATTTCTTGCCGATGCGCCCGTCCAGCCCGATGGAACGCGCAACGTCGATGACATCCGCGCCGACCTTCTCGCACAGGTCAGCGATTTCGTTGATGAAGGTAATCTTCATCGCAAGGAAGGAATTGGCTGAATATTTGATCAGTTCCGCCGTTTCCAGCCCGGTAAACACCATGGGCGTCTCCAGCAGGTAGAGCGGGCGGTAAAGCTTGCGCAGGATATCCTGCGCGCGTTGCGTGCCACCGGGCTTGGACTGATCGGTGCCGATAATGACGCGATCGGGGCGCATGAAATCAGCAATCGCGTTCCCTTCGCGCAGGAATTCGGGATTGGATGCAACATCAAAATCCAGATCGGGGCGTGTCGCGCGGACTATGCGCGCAATCTCGCGCCCGGTGCCCACCGGCACGGTCGATTTGGTGACAATGACCGTATAGCCCTCCGCCACGCGGGCAATCTGTTCCACCGCAGCATAGACGTAACTGGTGTCGGCCTGCCCGTCCCCCCGGCGTGAAGGGGTGCCTACGGCCAGGAACACCGCATCCGCGCCCCTTATGGCGGCGGCCATGTCATCGCCAAAGGTCAGGCGTCCCGCCGTGACGTTTTCCGCGACAAGACGGTCAAGGCCGGGTTCGTAGATTGGAATACGCCCTTCGCGCAGGGCGGACAGGCGATCGGGGTTGGTTTCAACAATGGCGACATCCGTGCCGAATTCGGCGAAACACGTACCGGAGACCAGTCCAACATAGCCCCCACCGATCATAGCAATTCGCAACTGGACCTCCATCGTTCCGCCCGGAACCCGTTGCCCCGAACTGGATCGCATCTAGCAATTTCAAAGCAGTCTGAAGGAAACAAAAAGTAATAGGGAAACGGGGGCTGCCGGCCCCGCAGGTGTCACGCCAGTACGACACTGGCCAGCAATCAGGAAAAAAATGTGTCCGGGCGCGTTATTCGAGGCAAAGAAATTTCTCCTGCTTGCGTTGCGCAATATGAATGTCCGGCATGATCGGTTCCGTCTCCTTTCCGAAGCGTCGGACATGGACAGCATGAAGCACGCAGGACGGAGTAACGATCAATGACATTTATGACCGCAGCGGATGTAACCGTACCCCCACCCGAACACAACAGCCGGACCATTACCCCCGTCATCCTGTCGGGCGGGACAGGCACGCGGCTCTGGCCCGTCTCCCGCGCCAGTCACCCCAAGCAGTTCTGGGCGCTGGCATCCAGACAGACCATGATTGGTGAAACGCTGCAACGCGCCACGGGCGATGCCTTCGTTGCCCCCATTGTGGTCTGCAATCAGGCGCACCGCTTTCTGGTGGCGGAACAGTTGCGTGAAAACGGGTGCGAGGACGGGCGCATCATCCTTGAACCCGTCGCCCGCAATACCGCCGCCGCCGTTGCGGCAGCAGCCCTGCTGGCGGGGGAAAGTGATCCCGATACCCTTTTGTGGATCATGGCCGCCGATGCCGCCTTCCGTTATCCTGACCGCCTGCCTGCCATTTTGGAAAAGGCCGCCAGTGTCGCGCGGGAAGGCTACATCGTAACCTTCGGCATGAAGCCCGATGTGCCGGAAACGGGTTATGGCTATATCCGCACCGGGGCGCCGCTTCATCCCGACAGGGCGGAAGACGGCGTGTTTCACGTCGCACGCTTTACTGAAAAGCCTGACCGGCTGCGGGCGACGGAAATGCTGCATGAAGGGGGGTATTTGTGGAATTCAGGCATGTTCCTGGCCCCTGCATCGGTCATGCTGTCCGAACTGGAAAAACATGCGCCACAGGTGCTCGATACAGTGCGCAGCGCGCTGGCCAATAGCGAACGCGATCTGACATTCCGGCGTCTGGAGACGGCATCCTTCCTGCAATGCCCCAATGTCAGCATTGATTACGCAGTCATGGAACATACGGACCGGGCCGTTGTCATACCTGCCGATCTGGGGTGGTCCGATGTCGGGAACTGGAATGCCCTGTGGGAACTTGGGGACAAGGATGCGCAGGGGAATGTCACGGTGGGCGATGTGGTTCTGGAACAGTCCCACAACTGCTATGTGCGCAGCGAAGGCAGGTTGACGGCCGTGGCGGGGCTTACGGATGTCGTGCTGGTCGTGACGACGGATGCGGTTCTGGCGATCCATCGTGATTATGCACAGGATGTATCGGCCCTTGTCGCCCGGCTTAAAATCGCAAATCGCGCCGAAGCGGAAATTCACAACCGCTGCTACCGCCCATGGGGATTTTATGAGGGGCTGATTCAGGGCGAACGGTTTCAGGTCAAGCGGATCGTGGTGCATCCGGGGCAGAAGCTCTCGCTCCAGAAGCATTTCCACCGTGCGGAGCACTGGGTTGTGGTCAGTGGCACCGCCGTCGTCACACGCAATGATGAAAAACTGATGCTGCAGGAAAACGAGAGCGTGTACCTGCCACTGGGCTGCATACACAGGCTGGAAAATCCCGGTCGCATCCCCCTTGCATTGATCGAGGTTCAGTCCGGTCCCTATCTGGGGGAAGATGATATCGTGCGGTTCGAGGATACTTACGGTCGCCAGTAAAAACAGTTGTACGGTGGTAGTGTGACGGAATGTTGCTGGTGACGGATAGGGAATTATTATCTCGTTTACGTCCCCGCGCACGGATCATGCGGTCCTGTCCATGTTTTGGGACAGGGCTCTGTCAGAACCGGTCCCACGCCGCATGATTGCGTGATGCCGGTGCTGGTCAGGCTGTGTGATCGGGCAGGACAGACTGGCCTGTCCAGTTGCGGCACTGTTTCGTCCTGTCATGCCCGGATGGGGAAAACCGTTATGGGCGGGGAAAATTTCCCGCCCATAACAGGCAGGCTTTAGCCGATTGCCATCAGGGTGGCGTTGCCGCCTGCCGCAGCCGTGTTGGTGCTGGTGCTGTGTTCCTCGATCAGGAACTCCCGGTGCAGGATGTCCGGGTCAATCAGGAAGGTGGACGCGATCATGCCACTCCCCTTGGCCAGCGTTTCGGTTACGTGGCGGAATAGCGCATCATCCTGCACTGACATCACCACCGGGCAGGCCAGTTCCTGAAGGTCGCTGACCTTGCGGATATGCTGCGCCAGTTCCGGGGGAAGTTCCGCCAGCCAGGCGGTTGCTTCGGCAGGCCCATATACAAACGCCGTATTGCCGCATGAAAGGGCGAGCGAAGCCAGCAGCACCAGATGCTC
Organism: Komagataeibacter sp. SM21; assembly: GCF_041402665.1. Classification (NCBI taxonomy): domain Bacteria; kingdom Pseudomonadati; phylum Pseudomonadota; class Alphaproteobacteria; order Acetobacterales; family Acetobacteraceae; genus Komagataeibacter; species Komagataeibacter sp. SM21. The sequence continues at coordinate 92,100 of NZ_JBGLOV010000007.1, read as the reverse complement.
GCGCACATCGCCCACGCACAGCACATGGCCACGTGGCCTGAAGCTGTAGACGTTTTCCTCGCCGACCGGGCCGGGCATGGTCATATGTGCGCCGGGGAGCGGTTTTTTAGCCATTTCCGCAACCCGATGGCCAATATGGCTGTACCCGTTACCCATCAGCCATGCATGCCACCGTTCCATGATGACGGGCGTTGTTCCTCCGTTCATGCCCGGCAGGCCATCGCGCAGCGGGAACGCGGCCAGCAGGCGGCGCAGGATCAGCGGTCCCCCGGCCTTGGGACCTGTGCCTGACAGGCCCCGCCCGCCGAAGGGCTGCACGCCAACGACAGCGCCGATCGTATTGCGGTTGACATACAGGTTGCCTACATCCAGTCGGCGCGCGACCTGCTGCACGGTAGTTTCGATACGGGTATGCACGCCACCCGTCAGGCCATATCCCAGCCCGTTGATCGCATCGATGACGGTATCGAGTTCCTGACTGCGATAACGCAGCACATGCAGAACCGGACCAAAAACCTCCGCCCCCAGATCGGAAATGGAATCAATTTCAATCAGGGTTGGCGCGACAAAGCTGCCATGGGCACAGGCATCGGGCAGCGGCAGGGAATAGACGGGCGCGCCCCGGTCTTTCAGCCGCTGGATATGGGTCTGGATGCCCTGCGCGGCTTCAGTGGTAATGACGGGGCCGATATCGGTCGCCAGTCGTGCGGTGTTGCCAAGGCTGAGTTCACGCATCGCCCCACGCAGCATGCGCAGCAGGTGATCGGCACATTCATGCTGTACACACAGGATGCGCAGTGCCGAACAGCGCTGCCCCGCGCTGTCAAAGGCGGAGGCGATGACATCCACCACCACCTGTTCCGCCAGGGCGGAGGAATCGACGATCATCGCGTTCTGGCCACCGGTTTCGGCAACCAGCGGTACAGGCTGTCCTGTATGGCCACGGCGGCTGACAAGCTGGCGGTTGATGGACTGCGCCACCGTAGTTGAACCGGTAAACATGACACCCGCCACCTGTGCGGCCTGCACCAGTGCCGCACCGACATCTCCCGCACCGGGCAGCAGTTGCAGCGCGTCAGCAGGCACCCCGGCTTCGTGCAGGATGGCAACGGCCTGTGCCGCGACCAGTGGCGTTTCCTCCGCCGGTTTGGCGATTACGCTGTTACCGGCGGCCAGTGCCGCCGCAACCTGACCCGTAAAGATGGCCAGCGGGAAATTCCATGGGCTGATACACGCCACCGGCCCTAGCGGGATATGGGTGGCATTATCGAAGTCCGCACGGATCTGCGCGGCGTAATAGCGCAGGAAGTCCACGGCCTCGCGGATTTCGGCAAGGGCGTTGGGAAAGGACTTGCCCGCTTCACGCACGATCAGGCCCAGCAGCGCGTCCTGCCCCCCTTCCATAAGGTCGGCGGCACGTTCCAGCTTTTCGGCGCGGCTGGCGGGTGGCTGCGCGGCCCATGCCGCGGCCCCCCTGACCGCATCTTCCATAACGCCGGGAATGACCGTGGCATCTGCCGGTGTCCACTGGCCGACACGCTCGCGCCGGTCGGCGGGATTGGTGACATCGTGCGGCGTGCCCGGTGTGACGGGAGTGGCCAGCATCGGGGCGGCTGTCCATTCGGCGGGGGAGGCGTCAAGCCCGCGGCCCAAGGCCGCCAGCGCATTTTCATCCGTCAGGTCCAGACCGGCGGAGTTGCGGCGTTCGGGTGCGAACATATCCGGCGGCGCGGCAATGGCGGGGTTGGGGCCGCCATAGGGCACGTAACTGCGGGCAATGGTCATCGGGTCGGCAACCAGTTGTGAGACGGGTATGTTTTCATCTCCGATCTGGTTGACGAAGGACGAGTTCGCGCCGTTTTCCAGCAGGCGGCGCACAAGGTATGCCAGCAATGTCTCATGCGTGCCGACCGGGGCGTAGATGCGCGTGGGACGGTTCAGCTTCTGCGGGCCGACAACTTCCTTGTAAAGCGGTTCGCCCATGCCGTGCAGGCACTGGAATTCATACGATCCGGTTTGGAAGTCCTCGCCCGCCAGCGTGTAAATGGTGGCAAGGGAGCGGGCATTATGGGTGGCGAACTGCGGGAAGATGGCGTCACGCGCGCCCAGCAGTTTGCGCGCGCAGGCAATGTAGCTGATATCGGTGTGAACCTTGCGCGTATAGACCGGGAAATCAGGCATTCCGTCTATCTGGGCTTTCTTTATTTCACTGTCCCAGTAAGCGCCCTTGACCAGTCGCACCATGATGCGGTGTCCGGTGCGTCGGGCCAGATCGATAATGAAATCCAGAACGAAGGGCGCGCGCCGACCATAGGCCTGCACGACAAAGCCGATGCCGTTCCAGTCCTTCAGCGCGGGCTCAAGGCACAGGGCTTCGAGCAGATCGAGCGAGATTTCCAGCCGCTCGCTTTCCTCCGCATCGATATTCAGGCCGATATCGTAATGGCGTGCCAGAACCGTCAGTTCAACAACGACGGGCAGCAGTTCGGCCATGACACGGTCACGCTGCGCGTGGCTGTAACGGGGGTGCAGGGCCGACAGCTTGATGGAAATGCCGGGACGTTCATAGACGTCAGCGCCGCGCGCGCGCCTGCCGATGGCGTGGATGGCGGTGATGTAATCCTGCCGGTAGCGTTCGGCATCATGCGCGGTCAGCGCGGCTTCACCCAGCATGTCGTACGAATAGCGGAAGCCCTGTTCTTCCAGCTTTTCGCTGTTCTTCAGAGCGGATTCGATGGTTTCACCCACCACGAACTGTTCGCCCATAAGGCGCATGGCCACATCCACCGCCTTGCGGATCAGCGGACCGGAACTGCGTGCCACCAGTTTGCGCAGCGTCTCGCTCAGCCCCGCATTTTCCCGTGTGCCGGGGCTGGTCAGGCGACCGGTCACCAGCAGTCCCCATGCGGCGGCATTGGTGAAAAGGGGGCGGTCGCGGGAAATATGGGCCAGCCAGTCACCCGTGCCGATCTTGTCGCGGATCAGGGCATCGCGTGTCGCATTGTCCGGAATACGCAGCAGGGCTTCGGCCAGACACATGAGGGCCACACCCTCGGCGGAGGAAAGGGAGAACTCCTGCACCAGCGCCTCGACCCCACCGGGATTGCGGTTACGGCGCAGTCCCTCCGTCAGCGTGGTGGCGAGATTGGTCGTGCGCAGGGCTTCGGCGTCGCTCAGTGTCGCGGCAGGGGTCAGGGCATTGATGCACTCGATCTCCGACCGGCGGGTCGCCTCGGTTATCTGTTGGCGTAACGGTGACGGGGCGGCGATTTTTCCAGCAAAATCTTTGAAAAGCAGCATGAGGGTACTTCCACCAGGAAACAGCGTTCCGGAGACAGTGCCTCAACAGGATATAATTTGTCTAGAATAATATACGATTCTGTTTCGCCCGCCGTTTAGTCCCATAAATCGCGTAGAGTCGACGGTCTTTCGGGGCGTTTCTAGCCCTCCCTGCGCTCCCGGATCACGCGTACGGAAATGGCAGCAGCATCAAGGATATGCTGACGGGTCAGGCGGGCAACTTCCTCCGCATCGCGCTTGCGGCAGGCCTGCATGATGGCTTCATGCTCGATATCCGTCAGGTCCTTGCGGCCTTCCAGTTCAAGATGGCTGCGGATGTAGCGGGTCAGGCGCACATGCAGGTCATCAATCATTTCCAGCAGGCGCGGACGCTGCGCCGCAGCATAGATCGCATTGTGAAAGGCGCGGTTCAGGTCGCCCAGCCCGTGCTGGGTCGGGTTGGCGTTCGTGCCGTTTACAAAGGCTTCGTAAGCATCCTCGATCCGCGCCAGATCGACGCGCGACATGCGGCCTACGGCATGGCGGGCGGCCATTTCTTCCAGCGAGGCACGGATTTCGGAATATTCAATGATATCGTCTTCCGTCATGCCCGTGACCATGGCGCCCCGGTTGGGCATGAACGTGACCAGCCCTTCGGCTTCCAGCCGTTTCAGCGCCTCGCGCACGGGGATGATGCTGGTCCCGAACCCTTCAGCCAGTTCTGATTGCGGCAGCGCCAGACCCGCCGGTAGCGTGCCGCCCAGAATGGCGTTACGCAGTGCGGTTCCTACGGTTGTGGATGCGGCCCCCCGTTTACGACCGGTTTCAGTTTCAAAGATGGAAGAGGGCAGCATGCGCATTTTTCCTTTCGCGCGGGTTTGTATCAACACGTCCCTGTCAGGAAAAACATGGACCCGAAAGTGACGGGTTCATGTGGTCGATGGCGCGGCGTGTAATAGACTGTCCACCTGTTGTTTGAATAGTCATCTCTGGATTATATAAGAAAGCAGAGATATTATATAGAATGCAGCGAAAAGCGTCAAAAGGATTTGCCGCAGCCGTCTGTCGGTAACTGCTTCACCAGAAGGGAATGATGACCCTGTTGAAGAGAGGCCGCATGACCGAACTGTGCGCTATCACTCTGGCATGATGGACTGGAAAACAGGTGGCGGCTTGCTTTGGTACCGCCCGATCTGACAGCATTTCTCAGGTAATGTCGGATCGGACGGAACGGTCCGGTGTCAGGGGGGCTTGCGCCAGTTTATTATCTGTCTGCATCAGCGCCGGTCTGCGGCAGGAGCTTCCGACCATGTACCAGACCACGACAGGTTGGTGGTTGTAATTGGCTGTCGTGGCGAAGCTCCCGTTATTTTGTGATTTTCTCTTGCCCAACAAAGAAAAAACGAAATCCGTAAACGAAGACATTAACCGCTGGGCGATACTTTAAGTAAGAAGCAGGCCAATATCATGACCGGCGGGATAGGGGCTGACACAGCATCACAACTCCGTGTTCAGGGGAGGGGAGGAGGACCAGCCTCTCGCACCGCCTACGGAAATATCCTTATATTTTAAGGATATTCATTCAGGAGAACATCATGGGACGCGTCTCGGGAAAAGTAGCGCTTGTTACAGGAGCCGCACTTGGTATTGGCAAGGCCACGGCCCTGCTGCTGGCACGTGAAGGTGCGAAGGTCGTTATCGCTGACCTTAAGGAAGAAGAAGGGCACGCCGCCGTGGCCGAGGTCGAGGCCGCCGGGGGGGAGGCCCTGTTCGTTTCCCTGAATGTCACGCAGGAGGAGGACTGGAAGAAAGCCATCGAAGCCATTACCGCAAAGTTCGGCGGTCTGGATATCGCGGTCAATAATGCAGGTATCCTGTATAATGGCTCGGTCGAGGAAACCAGTCTGGCCGACTGGCGGCGCGTGCAGTCGGTCAATCTGGACGGCGTGTTTCTGGGGACCCGTTACGCGGTGGAAGCCATGAAGCCGCGTGGTGCCGGTTCCATCATCAACCTTTCCTCCATCGAGGGGCTGATCGGTGATCCGACCCTTGCCGCCTATAACGCCAGCAAGGGCGGCGTGCGGCTGTTTACCAAATCGGCGGCGCTGCACTGCGCGCGCGCGGGTTACAAGATCCGCGTCAATTCCATCCATCCCGGCTATATCTGGACACCAATGGTGCAGGGCTTCACGTCGGCCACGCCCGATCAGGTGGCAGCCCGGCAGAAACTGATCGACCTGCATCCGCTGGGTCATCTGGGCGAACCGGATGATATTGCCTATGGCATCCTGTTCCTTGCATCCGATGAATCCAAGTTCATGACGGGTAGTGAACTGGTCATTGATGGCGGCTATACGGCGCAGTAAACCCTGTTCATGCCAGACCCCGGTTTGCCGTTCCGTCTGGCGTTCGGCAGTGACGTTCCCGGTGTGACTGCTCCTTTCATTGCGATGGAAAGGGGCAGCCTGCGGCATACCAATATCCGGCGCCAAACGGTGTACGGGACCAAATTGTCTGACCAGGAGTCCCTTCGGCCACTACACCCTGTCGGAGCAGTGACCGGGAACATAAAATGTGAAGAAGGCAGGACGATCAGCGCGTCATTGCCTTGAAATTGCGGGTCTGTTCGGTCAGGGCGGTTTCAACCGGCAGGCGCTCCATGCTCGATGCCCCGTAGAAGCCATGACAGTCGGGGCAGGCTGACAATACTTTCTGCGCATCTGCAGGCATGGCGATCGGGCCGCCGTGACAAAGGATGATGATATCGGAACGCACGCCACGCGCGGCTTCCGTAATCGCGTTGATCCGTTCGATCGAATCTTCCAGCGTGAAGGCCGTTTCCGCCCCGATCGCGCCACCCGTGGTCAGGCCCATATGGGCAACCAGCACATCCGCGCCCGCTTTTGCCATGTCCACCGCCTGCGCCGGATCGAAAACGTAAGGCGTGGTCAGCATGTCCTTGCGGTTGGCGCGGGCGACGACATCGACCTCAAGGCTGTAACTCATTCCGGTTTCTTCAAGGTTCTTGCGGAAATTGCCGTCAATCAGCCCGACGGTCGGAAAGTTCTGGATGCCCGAAAAGCCCACCCGCTTCACATCGTCCAGAAACACGTCAAAATCCACGAATGGATCGGTGCCGTTTACGCCTGCAAGTACCGGGGTATGTGGCACGACCGGCAATACCTCACGCGCCATTTCCATAACGATCTGGTTGGCGTTGCCATAGGCCAGGATACCCGCCAGCGAACCGCGTCCCGCCATGCGGTAGCGACCGGAATTGTAGATGACGATCAGGTCGATGCCGCCCGCGGCCTCGCATTTGGCGGAAAGTCCGGTTCCGGCACCGCCGCCGACAATGGGCTGGCGTGCGGCAATCATGGCACGGAATTTCTTCAGGATTTCACTGCGGGGAATGCTGGGCATTATCTGGGTTCTCCTTGAATATGTCTGAAAAAGCATGCGCCAGCGTGTCGGCAAAGGCCGGGTCGTTGATCGCATGGGGAAGACGGATCAGCCTGCGCTGTGGGGTCTGGTGCACGGTGTGCTCCAGTGCGGCATAAAAAGCCTCATCGGCTTCTGGGTCGTAAAAGGGCGCGCCGGGACGGTCGAGTATGGAAAACCCGCCTTCGGGGTAGAAAAAGCGGACCTCTCCCATGCACTGGTTCAGTTGCTGGCCGATCATCCGGCCCATTGCGGCGCATTCGTCCGCATTTGTGCGCATAAGGGTGATCTGGGGATTATGTTCGACAAATATGCGCCTACGGTAACATTCGGGCACTGTGGCCCGTGCACCGAAATTGACCATGTCCAGCCCGCCACAACTGCCGATATAGGGCCGCTTCGTACGGATGACCGCGCCAAGCCGGTCCGTATCGCACGGGAAAATACCACCGGCGACCAGATCGCAGTATTCGGTCAGGGTTACATCCACAAAACCACGGATCATCCCTTCATCCGCCAGCCGTTCCATGGCGCGACCACCCGTGCCCGTGGCGTGAAAGACCAGACAGTCAAACTGCGGCGACAACTGATGCACGATCCGGTCAACACAGGGTGTGGTCACGCCAAACATGGTCAGCCCGATGGCCGGGCGGGGATCTGGCTGTGGCACGCACTTCATGCGCACCATCCCGACCATGGCATGCGCGGCATTGCACAGGATGATGCGTGACAGGCGGTTCAGCCCTTCCATATCCGTTACGGAATACAGCATCGCAATATCCGTCCCGCCCACATAGGGCGCGGTATTGCCCGATGCGATGGTCGAGACGATCAGTTTGGGCAGGCCGAGCGGGAGTGCCTGCATGGCAGGCGCAACCAGCGCCGTACCACCGGACCCGCCAATCGCGATTACCCCCAGCATATCCGTGCGCGCGCCAAGGTAGAGGCGCAGCGCCTCCGCCATGGCCCCGATGGAACGCCCGCGATCGCCGGTAAAAACGGCTTTCTGCCCACCGGGATGAAAGCCTGCAACGGTCCGGGCGCTGACAGCAGCAGGGGCAGCGTGCTCGCGTGTGCTGATATCGACAATGCGGGGTATCACGTCACTTTCGCGCAGAAGCCGTGCGATATAGTCCAGTTCGGCATGCTTGGTATCGCAGGTGCCAAGGATATAGACGCAGCCGGAATCCATATCACGCATCCGTACGGCGTGCGCTTATCTGGGCCAGCACGATCACCACGCCGCCCGTGGCGCACAGCCCGCCCAGAAGGAAGACAATGTCATACCCGAACCGGTCTGCCAGCAGTCCAGCCAGCGGTCCCGTCGCGCCATAGGCCAGATCCTGAAACGCGGAAAAGCCGCCCAGTGCCGCGCCACGCATATGGGGGGCAACCCGATGCACGACCTCCACCCCAAGGGAGGGAAAGACCATGGAACATCCCGCGCCCGTCAGCACTGCGCCTGCAAAGGCAATAAGGGGGGTAGGCGCGTACCACAGCAGATACTGCCCCGCCGCTTCGACCATAAGCGAGAACAGGGCCACCTTCAGCCCGCCAATCCGGTCCGGCAGATGCCCGCAGGCGAAGCGCCCGGCAACAAAAGCCAGCCCGAAACAGGTCAGCCCGAACCCGGCATAGGGCCAGTGCGCATGAATGAAACGCAGTGGCAGGAAGGCCCCCAGTGCTGCGAACCCGACCCCCTGAAGGGCGACGGCGATGCCCTGCCAGCGGATCGTGCCCAGAATACGCCAGAACGGTGGACGCGCGCCTGCATGGGGAACGCAGGCCGGAACATCCTGCACCAGCCCCAGACCGATCAGCGGCAGTGCCGCCGAAAGCACCATAAGCGTACCGATGCCCCAGTGTTCGTACACGACCAGCCCGATCGGTCCCCCCACCGCGAAGGCGCCATACATGGCTGCCCCCGTCCATGCCAGCACGCGGCCCGCGCGCTGCTGGCCCATAAGCCCGATTCCCCAGCCCAGCATGCCCACGATGGTCAGGCTTTCACCAATCCCGAGCAGCAGGCGGCCGGCCAGCAGGATGATGTAACGTGCTGCTTCAGGCAGGGCTGTCAGACCGGAAAGCGCGCAGATCAGGCTGGCCGCGACATAAAGGGCAAGTCCCGTGCGCATGCATGGGCGGCCACCCTTCGTATCCGCAAGGACACCGGCATGATTGCGGCTGAGGATGGTGGAAAAGAACGCAATCCCCACGGCCAGTCCCGCCAGCCCGTTGCCGTAACCCGGCCAGTGCAGGATCGATACGGGTATGGCTGCCAGCGGGAGTGCCACGGCCATGTAGGAAAGGAACAGCGCTACCGCAAGCCGCCCCAGAAGGCGCAGGGGGGCGGGATCAGATTTCACGGGTGATGCGCACATGCGGCGGCTCGGACAATGCGGTTTCGAATACCTGCGCCATGGCGCGGAAATGGGGCGTGGTTTCGTGTGCCGCCAGGGCTTCGGGACTGCGCCAGCGTTCCACGAATACGAAGATGTTCGGGTTACTGACATCGCGGTGGCACTGGTAGGACAGGTTGGCCTGTTCGTGCCGCGATGCGGCAACGCAGCGCTGGATGGCGTCCAGAGCCGCTTTTTCGTGTTCGGGACGGATATGGAAGGTGGCAATAACCGTAATGGGCTGCTCGGTCATGAGTATCCTCGGGCTGAAATCCCTGTCTGCGGGCAGCATAGGATGCTGTGACACTTTCCTTCCACGAAGAAAGTGTCACGTGACACTATTCTCCCATTCCGGTCCGCAGGCGATGCACGCGGCGTAGCGCCTCGGTCAGGTCGGGCAGGGCGGTGGGGCCAAGGCACAGACGTATCCCGGCGTTATCCACCCCTTCCGGGTTCGCCATGAAGGGGTGTAGCGATGTTACGCGCACATCCTCCCGCGCAGCCATGGCTTCCAGTTCTTCGCTGCGTTTCCTGCACAACGGCATCCATATATGAAAGGCGTCATAAGCTGGTGGGACGACAGAAGGCCCCATGATGCGCAGAGCGATATCACGACGCCGCTGCGCTTCCCCCCGCAGGGACTGGCGTACGGAAGCCGCCGTGCCGTCCTGCATCCATTGCGCCATCATGGCGTAGGAAAGCGGTGCGATCATGAGCGATGAATTCAGCAGGGCCGCACGCGCCGCACTCAAAAATGCCGCAGGCGGAACCAGCGTGCCGATACGCAGGCCCGGACTAAGCGTCTTGGACAGGCTGTTGACGTAAAAAACCCGTTCGGGTGCCAGTGTCACAAGCGGTGGCAGGTCGGGATCGTTTGCGCAGTCATAGACATCATCTTCGATAATCAGGGCGTCATACCGGCGGCACAGGGAGACGATGGCCAGCCTGCGCGCCCGGTCCATGGTGGCCGTGGTCGGGTTGTGCATGGTGGGGGTGACATACACGAGACACCGACCGGCGGCATGACGGTACAATGCGCGTTCAAGCCCATCGGGCAGCAGGCCCTGCCGGTCCATTGGCAGGCCGTGGGGGGTAAGTCCACCCTGACGGATCAGGGTCAGCATGCCGGGATAGGTCAGTTCCTCGGTCAGGATTGCGGTTGATGCCGGTCGTGCCGCCGCCAGTGCGACGCCCAGCGCCTGCTGCGCGCCGCTGGCCAGTAACAGGCGCTCAGGCGACAGGTCCATGCCCAGTTCCGCCAGCCAGTGGCTCATGATGCGGCGGTGTTCGATATGACCGGCGACGGGTGGATAGACATTGAACAGGGCCGGATCGACCGTTCGCGCCAGACGGGAAAGCGTGCGGGTCAGTGCTTTGTCACTGAACATGGGTGGCGGCATATTGGCCGACAGGTCCAGCACCCGCCCCGTGCCGCCGGGGCGGGAGGCGACGAATGTGCCCCGCCCGCGTATGCTGCGCACCAGTCCACGCCGTTCCAGCATGGCATAGGCGCGCGTGACGCTGCCAATACCGATGCCCAGCCGCCATGCCAGATCGCGGTGCGCGGGCAGGCGGTCCCCCGCATCCAGCTTTTCCGCCAGTATGTCACCGGCCAGCGCATCGGCCAGCCGTTCAGCCGGGGGCGTATCACCTGCGGGAAGATGCGCATGCCAGGGGGAGCGCAGGCGCATGGTCGTTCTGCCTGTCCTGTTACGGGTCTGCCTGCCATAGCAGGTCATGCGGTGGGGCGGAATATGCGGTTCATGGCTACCGGTTCCGGCTGATCCTGTTACGATTTCATTACGGATGCGCAGCGCGCGACAGGAAAGCGGGGTAGGGAACTTGGCCCAACAACATAAGGCAGCGGGCGGCAGGATTCAGGGTATGAGACCGCTGGTCATCATGGCTGGCCTGTTTTTCATTATCGGGTTCGTGACATGGCTGAACGGCCCGCTGATTACATTCGTGCAGGTCGCCTTTGGTCTCGGGCCGGTCGGGGCCTTTCTTGTGCCGATGTGCTTTTACCTGTCCTACCTGTTCTGCGCCGCCCCCACCATGGGGCTGGCGCGGCGGATCGGGCTGCGTAACGGGATTGCCATGGCACTGGGGGTCATGGCGGCAGCCACGCTTGTATTTGGCGAATGCGTGGGGCGGCGATGGTATCCCGGCGCATTGGGTGGCCTGTCCATTCTGGGGGCGGGGCTGACGCTCCTGCAGGTCACGGTCAATCCCTACGTCGCCCTGCTGGGTAACGCAGGGCAGGCGGCGCGCCGTATTGCGATCATGGGGATTGCCAATAAGGTATCCGGCATTATCGCACCTGTATTATTTTCCATTCTGGTTATGCGTGATATCGGCGGGGTTGCAGACCGTCTGCATGATGCGGGCAGCGCGCAGGCGCGTGAGACGGTTCTGGCGGCCTTTGCCCATGCGGTGGTGGTTCCCTATCGCTGCATGGCGGTTGTGCTGCTGGTTGTGGCTTTTGGCTTACGTCATGTCGGGCTGCCTGATATCCGTCTGCGCGATGCGGCAGCCGCTTCCCTGCCCCGAAGGGAGGGACCTGCCCCACGTATGGGCGCGCTGGCGTGGGCCGGGATCGTGGTGGTGTTCGTCTATGTGGGCGTTGAGGTCCTGGCGGGTGACGGGGTTGGTCTTTATGGCAGCCATGTCGGGCTATCGCTGGGGCAGACCCGTTTCCTGACCTCCGTCACACTGGCGGGCATGTTGTGTGGTTATCTGCTGGGTACGGTTCTTGTGCCTGCCATGTGCAGCCAGCTTGCCTATCTGGCGCTGTCTGCCGTGCTTGGCATGGTGCTTTGCCTCGGGGTCGCGTTCCTGCATGGCGTATGGTCGGTCGCGTGCGTGACGCTGCTGGGGCTGGCCAATGCCATGATGATGCCGATCCTGTTTCCCCTTGTCCTGCATCTGGCGGGGCACAGGCAGTCTCAGGCCACGATGTTGCTGGTCATGGCGTTCTGTGGCGGCGGGGTCATGCCGCAGGTTTTTGCTTTACTGATCGGAATTGTCGGGCTGAAGCCTGCCTTTGCCGGGCTTGTCATGGGCTCTTATGGTGTTGTCCTGCTCTATGCGCTGCTGCTGCGGCGACGTGTCCGGGGCGGAACGTCGGGTTCGGATTTGGGGGTACTGTCATAATCAGGCACCATGCTGTCCCTGCCGTTCTGGAAAACATGCGCCATGTTCCCTCTCCGTCATTTCAGGTCTGGTTTTTTCCTGCTGTCCATGGGGATGATGGGCATGGCGGGGCACGCGTGCGCCGCACCGGCCCTTATGCCGCAGCCGGTTTCATGGCAGCTCGCGCCCGGCAACATCCCGCTTGTGGGTGGCGTGCGGATTGAATGGCAGGGCGTTCGTTCCGCCATGCTGGATCGTGCGGCGGAACGTTTTGCCCGGCGTCTGGCGGTGCTCTCCGCCCGTGATGCCGTGGCGGGGCAGCAGGCGGGGCTTACGGTACGCATCCAGTGTCAGGCCGCTGATCCGGGGCTGCTGTCCGTCCATATGAAAGAACATTACCATCTGCGGACCGGTTCAGACGGCGCGACGCTGGTGGCCGATGGCCCTGCTGGCGTGCTGCGTGGGCTGAGTACCCTGCTGCAACTGGTGGAGCGGCAGGAGGCCGGTCCGGTACTCGATGCCGCCGTGATTGATGACAGTCCACGTTTCGCATGGCGCGGCATTCTTGTGGATGTCAGCCGCCATTTCATGTCGGTCGCAGCGCTGGAGCGGCAACTGGACATGATGGAACTGACCAGGCTGAATGTCCTGCACCTCCATCTTTCGGATGGACAGGGCTTCCGCGTGGAAAGCATGCTCTATCCACGCCTGCAGCAGGTGGCGTCCCATGGGGAATATTATACCCGCCAGCAGGTGCGCGACCTTGTTTCCTATGCGGCGGACCGGGGCATCCGCATCGTGCCGGAATTCGATACGCCGGGGCACAGTTACGCGCTGGTGCAGGCCTATCCCGAATATGCGGCCCAGCCGATAACGACCCCTATGGACCCCAAACGGGTTGTCCGTGCGGCCATCGATCCGTCCAATCCGCAGACCTATGTTTTCCTCTCCCGGCTGTATCATGAAATGGTCGGCCTGTTTCCCGATGCCTATTTTCATGTGGGCGGTGATGAGGTGCGTCCCGATGAGTGGACGGGCAACCCGCGTATCAGCGCCTTCATGAAACAGCATGGGTATGCCAGCACCGCTGCCCTGCAGGCGGCCTTTACCGCGCGGGTGCAGTCAATGCTGGCCCGGGACGGCAGGATCATGATGGGGTGGGATGAACTGATCGACGCCCCCGTCCCCGCCAGCATCGTGATCGAGCCGTGGCGCGGATCACGCTACACCGCTGCGGCAACGGCGGCCGGGCATCCGGTCGTGGTGTCAGCGGGGTATTATCTGGACCTGCTGCTGCCTGCGGTGGAGCATTACCGTGTTGATCCGCTCGACCCGCAGGGAAACGGCCTGCCGCCCGATCAGGTGGCGCAGGCCCATGCTCCGTTTCTGGATGCCTTCACGCTTGATCCCGCCGCCCGCATGACGCCAGCGCAGGATAGTCTGGTCATGGGGGCGGAAGCCCCGTTATGGACGGAAATCGTGACGGAGGAGATGCTCGATACCCGCCTGTGGCCCCGTTGTGCCGCGCTGGCGGAGCGGTTCTGGTCGCCCGCCACGGTGCGCGATGAAAACAGCCTTGCCGTCCGCCTGCCCATCGTGCAGTCGGAACTGGAGATACTGGGCAACCATGCCGCGACCGACAGCCACCGCATGATGCTGCGTCTGGCGCCCGATGATGCGACACCCCTTGCCGTTCTGCTGTCCGTTACCAGCCCGGTGCGCAATTATGCCCATAATCACGTATTTGGCCCCAGCCGTATTACACCAACGCCAGTTCGCCCGCCGCAGGACAGGGCCGCCGATATTGCCGCCCCGGACAGTTTTGCCGCCGCCGCTTTTGAACGTGACGTGCGCGCTTATGTCGCAGGCCAGCATGATCTGGCCGCCAGCCTGCGGGTCCGGCTGGAAAACTGGCGCGGGAATGACATCCGCCTGCAGCGTCTGGCCCGGACCGATCCTGCCCTGCGGGAAGTCCTGCCTGCATCCGCCCTGCTGGCGCAACTGGCGCAGGCCGGGCTTGATGCGCTGGATGGCGGGAGGGATGGCTGGCAGGCAGGGGCCACAGACGCCCTTGAAAAGGCCCGGACCCAGTCCGATGCCTCGGCGTCCATACTGAAGGTGCGCACCAGCGCGCAGCCGCCCGGTGATCTGGTGCAGGATATTGCGCCAGCCATCGCGCTGCTTGTTCAGGCTGCGGTGCACGCACATGAAATCAGGGCAGGCTAAATCTGTTTTTCAGAAGCGGTGGAGGTAGTCGTGGGGGCCACAATAATTGGTGCATGGGCAACAGCGGCATGAAGGCACCTGCGGTTAACCGGCATCCAGCGCGATGGCAGCAGCGGTTGCCACATCCCGGCGCAGGGAAATGACATTGCCGTGCCCATCGGGGTGGACGCGGTTGGTCAGGATCAGCACGTAGCTGTCACTTTGCGGATCTATCCATAACGACGTGCCGGTAAAGCCGGTATGACCGAAAGACCCTACGGGAAAGCGGTCGCCTCGCGCGCTGGAATAATGGGTGTCGATATCCCATCCCAGCCCCCGCAGGTCGTTTTTTCCAGCCGGTTGCTGCGGCGTGGTCATGAGCAGTACGGTATCATGTCGCAGGGGAAAGAACGTGCCATCACGTCCGGCGCGACAGTCGAGCAGTGCCTGCGCATAGCGGCACATATCATCGGCATTGGAAAAAAGCCCCGCATGGCCCGCAACCCCACCCATGCGGCGGGTGGTCGGGTCATGCACGACCCCACGGAGCATCTGGCCACTTTCATCCACCTGCGTCGGGGCGATGCGCGACCGGAGGCTGGCATCGGGCAGGAAGCAGGAATGGGATAGACCCATCGGACGCAGGATATGCCCGGTGGCATAAGCCGCCAGCGACTGGCTGGTAAGTTTTTCGACCATAAAGCCAAGGGTCAGGTAATTGATGTCGCTATAGACGAATTTCTGCCCGGCGGGCTGGTCGGGGCGGGTGTTCATGGTGCGGCTGTAGGCCTGTGCGCGCCCCTGCCAGCGTTCGGTCAGGTCAAGGTCCGGCGGCAGGCCGGAATAATGGGTCAGGAGGTGGCGGACGGTAATGTCCTGTTTACCCTGTGCCGCGAATTCCGGCAGGTAGGTGCTGACCGGTGTATCCAGACCGATCTGCCCCTTTTCCCATAACTGCATGATACAGGGCGCGGTAATGAGCGCCTTGGTCAACGATGCCATATCGAACACCGTGTCCCATGTCATGGGTTCGGACGCCGGACTTATGGCGCGCTGGCCATACACGGCCTTATGGACAATACGGCCAGCATGACCGATGGCGCAGACGACGCCCGGCGTTTCGTGGCTGCTGACTGCGTGGCGCAGGCGATCGTCCACTGCTGTCATGTCTATCGTTCGGGCCGGCGCCCTGCGCGGCAGGCATGTGGACAGGACCAGTCCCATGCCGACACCCATTGCCATGCGCCGGCTGGGGGAATGGACAGGGCGGTGGGACATGATCCAGATCCTTGCGGGAAAACCGATGCGCGAATGCAGGACAGGATAGCGTCGGCATGCCAATCCGCACCATCCGGAATCTTCATCCATTTCATGCAGGCGTGAAGGGAGCAGGATGGGACGCATCCCGGCCTAACCCGGACCGGATGCTCAGGTTTAATGGTCACGCTGGATGGGTGGGACTGGTTTTTATGACTGCCCCCGGTGAACAGGTGGGGTAAATCAGGGCTGTCTCATGGCCATCCGTCACCAGGCAGGCTTTTACGTCGACCCGCGCATGCAATGTTCGCACTAGCCGACTGGTGGCCGTCGTTGTGCGTGATATCGCCAGATACGGGTATGATGGACGGAAGGGGAAAGATCAGTCCATCGCTGCTTCAAGCAGGGAAAACTGTGCGGGCGCGTAAACGGTAATGCCATGACGTTGCAGCAACGCGGTCGTCACGCCCTGTCCCGCATGGCGCGTGCCGCTAAACTGGCCGTCGTAGATAAAGCTGCTGCCACAGGACGGGCTGCCATCCATCAGCAGGGCGAGCACGCAGTTGTGCCGCCGTGCCATCTCCAGCGCCTTATGGGCTCCCTCAACAAACTGCGCGGATACGTCGCGGCCCGTTATTTCATAAACGTGATCACGTCCGTCGATTACCGCAATGCCATCCCCGCCGCAGGCGATTTCGGCGGCGGGTCTGGGAATGGGCATTCCGGCTGCCGTTTCGGGGCAGAAAGCGATCACCCGCCCTTCGGCCTGCCAGCGCGTCAGACTTGCATGCTCCAGCAGCCGTGCCGCGCCATCGTATCTTACGGGCTGACCGGACAGGCAGCCGCTGATCAGCAGGTTTGGTTTCATGGCGCGAGTTTTACATATCACTTGGCGTGGTGAAACCGGACAAATGATACAGGCGGGGAATCGCCATGGGCAGGCAGGAGAGTGCCGCATAATGATGCAGAACATTCACTGACTACAATTTCCGGGGGTATTTTATGGGGTAAAATGTCGAGAAAAATATTTCATTTTCAACGACTTGAAAGGTCGCTGGAGGTCTGGGCGGGAATCGAACCCACATTCGCGGATTTGCAGTCCGCTGCATCACCATTCTGCCACCAGACCTCGGCGACACGGGGGCTATATCTGCCGAAATGTGCTTCAGGTCAAGCCGTTGTGTGCAGCCCTGCCGTTGTTTCTATGC
Source organism: Komagataeibacter sp. SM21 (assembly GCF_041402665.1). Lineage (NCBI taxonomy): Bacteria > Pseudomonadati > Pseudomonadota > Alphaproteobacteria > Acetobacterales > Acetobacteraceae > Komagataeibacter > Komagataeibacter sp. SM21. The sequence continues at coordinate 75,179 of NZ_JBGLOV010000007.1, read as the reverse complement.
AAAACCGGCGCATAAATAGGAAAAAGCCGGAAAAAAATCTGCCCGTCCGGTCGGGCTGCCGATCCTGACCGCGTTCGGCACCGTGTTTCAAGGAACCGTTATGGACAAGACAGACCCCGATTACGCGCCTCTTGATTTTGCCGCGGCCCGACAGCGGATGGTGGATGCCCAGATCCGTCCGGCACAGGTCAGCAATCCGGACGTGGTCGCCGCCATGCGTGCCCTGCCGCGCGAACAGGCCGTGCCGGACGCATTGCGGGCCTTTGCCTATGCCGATCGCTGCCTGCCGCTGGGGGATGAACGCTACCTGACCGAGCCCCGCGTAACCGGACGCATGTTGCAGGTGTGTGAAATACGCCATGGGGAGCGCGTTCTGGTCGTGGGGGCAGGAACGGGGTATCTGGCCGCGCTCCTGTCCACCATGGGGCAGGGGCTGGATGTCACGGCACTCGAATCCGACCGGACGCTGGCGGATATCGGCAGGGCGCTGTGCTTTACCTGGGCGCCTGATGTGCACTGGCATGAGGGACCGCTGGTCAGGGGAATGGCGGAAAACGCACCGTATGACCTGATCGTGATTGATGGTGCGGTCCGGCATGTGCCCCCGGCCCTGCTGGAACAACTGGCGGAGGGGGGGCGGATCATTGCCCCCATCTGCCCGGATTCGGGTGTCACCACGGTCAGCCGCATTGTCCGCACCCCGCAGGGGAGTGCTGCACAGCCCCTGTTCGATGCCGCCGTGCCGCTGTTGCCTGAACTCGAACCTGCTCCCGCTTTTGTGTTCTGACCGGCGGCGCGGTTAACGCATGCGCAACATCCTGCCGCTAGAGACGATGTGCGGGCGTCTGGCCCCGTATCGTATCAGCCGGGGCAGGAGGGCGCATGCGGGGAAACTGGGCCATCAGTGCGGGCAGTGCCGCTGTCCTGTGTTGCGGCACGGCGCTGGGGCGTGAACCCCAGCCCGGAACTGGCGCGACGGAGATACCGCACACGCTGAAGGATGCGCTGGCGGCAGCATATCTGACCAACCCCGTCCTGCGGCAGGAACGCGCCACGCTGCGCGCAACGGATGAACAGGTACCGCAGGCGCTGGGCGGATGGCGGCCCACCATCACCGGCACCGCCAAGATGTCCTATTATTCCGGCGTGATGCGGCTTGCGGGTACATCGGCTGAAAATGGTTATGCACGGCAATATGACAGTCCGGGTTATGCTGGCGGCGTCAGCATTTCCCAACCGCTGTATACCGGGGGCAAGACCACCGCCACCACGCACAAGGCGCGCCATGCGGTCAGGGCCGAACGTGCGCGCCTGATCGCCGCCGAACAGCAGGTGCTGGCCGATGTGGTCAGTGCCTACGTCAATGTGGTGGAAGACCAGCAGATACTCAGCATCGACATCAATAACGAGCAGGTCTACGCCACCCAGCTACATGATACCGAACTGCGCGCCCGTGGGGGGGAGTTCACCCATACCGATGTGGCGCAGGCGCAGGGCGCGCTTGCCAATGCCCGGGCGATACGGCAACTGGCGGAAGGTACGTTGCAGGCGGATCGTGCCACCTTCCGGCAGGTCGTAGGCTGTGATGCAGCCGCGGACCTGACCCCGCCACAACCGCTGGTCCTGCCCATCCATGCCGAGCAGGACGCCATGACACAGGCCGTGCAGAACAATCCGCAGGTGATCGCGGCCCTGTTTGACGAAGCCGCCAAAAAAGATGCGGTGGGCGTGGCCTTTTCCACTCTCATGCCCAATGTCAGCGCGCAGGCCGCGTATATGCATGCCATCAATCAGGATGAAGGCCGGTCGCTGGCCAATGACAAATACGCCATGGTCAGCGCCGCCATGCCCCTTTATCAGGGTGGGGGCGAGTATGCCGCCGTCCGCATGGCCCGGCAGCAGGCGGCGGAAGCAGCGCGGGCCGTGGATGTCAGCCGCCGCGCGGCGGTCCAGCTTGCGGCGGCAAGCTGGCAGCGCATGCAGGCCAACCGCGCGGCGATAGAAAGCAACCGCGATGCCGTGGCCGCCGACAGTGTCGCCCTGCACGGCATGCAGCGGCAGGTCATTGTCGGCACGACATCGACGCTGGCCGTGCTCCAGCAGCAGGAAACCGTGCTTCAGGCCCAGATCGCGCTGGTGCGCAGCGTCGGCAATCTTGTCATCTCATCCTACCAGACTACGGCGGCCATAGGCAGGCTGACCGCGCGCGACCTGAATCTTGACGTGCCGCTATATGATGAAGGTGCCTACTACCGCGCGGTCCATGACCGGCTGTGGGGTATCAGCGATTATGCAACCGGCCAGCCGGGGCGCTGATCCTCCGCCGGTCTGAAAGGGCGGCGTGGAAAGGCGGCTTCCCGCGCTTGTTACTCCTGCAAGTGATCCATAAATGTCAAAACGATTGCACGGGTGGCGTTCCTTTCCCGTGGGTTTGGGGTATATCTGCCCTTGGCCGGGCGCGGTGTCCTGCCTTGCGTCTGATTATGGTGGATCTGGTTTTTCGTGATGCTTGACAAGTCGTTCTCCCCCGCTGGGACAGAAACTTCCCTCTATGCCCTGTGGGAGGCCAGCGGTGCCTTCGGCGCACAGCCGACCAGTCCGGCATCGCCGTACACCATCATGATCCCGCCACCCAACGTTACGGGCACGCTGCATATCGGTCACGCCCTGACCATGACGCTGCAGGATACGCTTATCCGCTGGCGCCGCATGCAGGGGCGCGACGTGCTGTGGCAGCCCGGCACCGATCACGCGGGTATCGCCACCCAGCTTGTGGTGGAACGGATGCTGCAGAAAGAAGGCACATCGCGGCAGGAAATGGGACGCGATGCCTTTGTCGAGCGCGTGTGGGACTGGAAGGCGCAGTCCGGCGGCGGCATCACCACGCAGTTACGCCGCCTTGGCGGTTCGCTGGACTGGGAGCGTGAACGCTTCACCATGGATGAGGGCCTGTCCAGCGCGGTGAAGGAAGTGTTCGTCACCCTGTACCGTGAGGGGCTGATCTATCGCGACCGGCGTCTGGTCAACTGGGACCCGGCCTTCCGTTCCGCCATCTCCGATCTGGAAGTCGACAACCGCGAAACACGCGGCAGCCTGTGGTATATCCGCTACCCCGTGGAGGGGCAGCCGGGCCGCACCATTACCGTCGCCACCACCCGTCCCGAAACCATGCTGGGTGACATGGCCGTAGCCGTCCATCCGGAGGACGAACGCTTTGCCGACCTGATCGGCAGCAACGTCATCCTGCCGCTGACGGGGCGGCGCATTCCCATCGTGGCGGATGAACATTCCGATCCGACCAAGGGCAGCGGCGCGGTCAAGATCACGCCTGCCCATGACTTCAACGATTTCGAGGTCGGTCGCCGCCACGGGCTGGACATGCCCAGCATCCTTGATGAGGAAGCGTGCATCACACTGGCCGAAATCGGGGATGAACTGCGCGCGGAAGACGGTCTGGCTGACCCTGCATTCGTACGCACCCTTGCTGGCCTGCCGCGTGATGAGGCGCGCAAGGTCATGGTGGCCGAACTGGAACGGCTGGAATGGCTGGAAAAGATCGAGCCGCACACCAATCAGGTTCCCCATGCCGAACGCAGCGGCGTGGTGGTCGAACCGCGCCTGACCACGCAGTGGTACTGTGATGCCAGAACCCTTGCCGGTCCTGCGGTTGAAGCGGTCGAAAGCGGCAAGATCGAATTCGTGCCGCGCCAGTGGGAAAACACCTTTTACGCATGGATGCGTGACATCCAGCCCTGGTGCATCAGCCGCCAGTTGTGGTGGGGCCACCGCATCCCCGCATGGTACGGGCCGGACGGACATGTATTCGTCGCCCATGACGAAGCCGAAGCGGCAACGCAGGCCCGTGCCCATTACGGTCAGGATACCGACCTTACGCGTGATGACGATGTGCTGGACACGTGGTTTTCCTCCGCGCTGTGGCCGTTCTCGACCCTTGGCTGGCCGGAACAGACGCCGGAACTGGCGCGCTATTACCCGACCGACGTGCTTGTAACCGGGTTTGACATCATCTTCTTCTGGGTTGCGCGGATGATGATGATGGGCCTGCATTTCATGAAGGACGTTCCCTTCCGCAAGGTCTTCATCCACGGTCTGGTGCGTGATGAGCGTGGGCAGAAGATGTCCAAGTCCAAGGGCAACGGCATTGACCCGCTGGAACTGATCGACACCTATGGCGCGGATGCCATGCGCTTTTGCATCTGCTCGCTGACCGGTCTTGGCCGCGATGTGAAGCTGGGACGCAAGCGGGTGGAGGAATACCGTTCCTTCATGACCAAGATCTGGAATGCGGCGCGTTTTTGCGAAATGAATGGCGTCGCTCCGGTCGAAGGGTTCAGCCCCGCCAGCGTGCAGTCCCCTCTGGGCCGGTGGATACTGGCGGAACTGGCGCAGGCCACGGACGATGCGACAAAGGCGCTGGAATCCTTCCGCTTCGATGAATATGCCGGTGTCTGCTACCGCTTCGTCTGGAACTGCTTCTGTGACTGGTTCCTTGAACTGGCCAAGCCGGTCCTCGCTGCGGGGGATACCGCCGAAGCGATTGAAACGCGCGCCGTGGCGGCCCACGTTCTGGGCACCATCCTGCGCCTGTTGCAGCCGGTCACGCCGTTCATGACCGACCGGTTGTGGCAGCATTTCGGTTTCGGGGCAGAAGGCTCGCTCATTACCGCGCCGTGGCCCCGGCCGGAGCATCTGGATGGAGCGCAGCAGGCACGCGATGAGGTGGAATGGCTGATTCGCTTCATTACCGCCATCCGCACCGTACGGTCGGAAATGAACGTGCCGCCGTCACGTCTGGCGCCGGTTCTGCTGCGTGATGCAGCACCGGTCACGGTAGAACGGACCGGTAAATGGGCGGAAGCGATCGGCCGGATGGCCCGCGTGTCCGAAGTGCTGCCACTGGAAGGCGAAATGCCGCAGGGTGCCGCGCAGCTTGTGGTTGATGAAGCAACGCTCGTTATTCCGCTGGCCGGGATTATCGACCTGTCGCAGGAACGGCAGCGGCTGGAAAAGGAATGCGCCAAGGTGGATGGCGAGATCGTCAAGGTCGAACGCAAGTTGGGCAATGCCGACTTCGTCGCCCGCGCCAAGCCCGAAGTCGTGACTGAAAACCGCGAACGGCTTGAAACGTTCCAGGCCGAACGCCTGCGCCTTCAGGCGGCGCTGGCCCGCATCGCCTGATCCACGACATAAGGCCCGGATGAAAAGGGAAGCACGATGACCGTTCTCGCATTGGAAACACTGGTGATAGGTGGGGGCTGCTTCTGGTGTGTGGAAGCGCCGCTCAAGGAATTGCGCGGCGTGCATGCCATCGAACCGGGTTATGCCGGTGGTGAAACGCCCGATCCCACATATGAACAGGTCTGCACGGGGCGCACCGGCCATGCGGAGGTCGTGCGTGTGACCTTTGATCCCACCCAAATTTCCTGTGCCGATCTGCTGCGTATTTTCTTTGTTATGCACGATCCCACCACGCTGAACCGGCAGGGCAACGATGTGGGTACGCAATATCGTTCCGCCATTTACTGGCAGGGCGCGGAGCAGGAAAAGACAGCTTTCGCCGTTCGCGACGAGATGGACAAATCAGGCGTCTGGTCCAACCCGATTGTGACCGAGATCGCGCCGCTGGCCCATTTCTGGCCTGCGGAAGATTACCATCGTGATTACTTCGCGCGTAATCCGGGCAACCCCTTCTGTAGCGCGGTCATCCCGCCCAAAATCGCCAAGATGCGCCGCCTGTTCCGGGATCGGCTGGTGACAGCCGCCAGCTAGGGATCCCGCACGGATCGGCGCCCCTGTTTGCGCTGCGCACACAGGAAAAGGCCCATGCCGTTCTTTATGGGGCGACCAGAGGGCGGCAATTTCCCATTATCCTCGCACCGGTTTTCCCTGACCTGTTCCCCATACGGGGCACAGGTAAGTCTGGCTGTTGCCGTTTCACGATTGCGGGATCGGCTGCCGTCCGTGCACAGGGTCCAGCGGATGCGTGATGGCTGCGATGCCGTCACTCGGCCTCATCATCAAGGAAAAGCTGGTCGGCTTCTTCGTCAAAATCGAACAGTTCCGCATAACGCGCCCAGCCGATCAGTGTCTGCAATGTCTGGCGGGCATAGGGGGGCGACATGCTGTCTTCCAGTTCATCGCGGAAGCGTTCGGCGCTGGCGCGATGGTTGGGACGTTCGTCCAGAACGGCGCGGATGGTCCGCACCATGGGGATGTTGTGCAGCATGTTGTGCCACAGGATATGCTTGCGGATGTCATGCTCGCTCTGGACAAAACGCATGCCTTCGGGCGTGAGCAGGATGTCCCCGTCCTCCAGTTCCGCAAAACCCAGCAGTTGCAGGGATTCACCCAGCGGGAAAAGATCATCCAGTTCCAGTTGCAGCCGGCTGGCCAGCAGGGGCAGGTCGGCGCGGCCATGCAGCGGGTCCGCAGCCAGCGTTTCCATCATGCCGACAAGCGTATTCATGGGCAGTTGGGGCAGGGGGACGGCATCGGCTGAAATCTGGACGCGTTTCAGGTCCGGGTCCGTCATGTCGGCTTCCGACACCACGGGCGCGCGACGGGTCATGAGCGCGTAGATACGGTCGACAAACTGGCGGAAGGCCAGATCTTCACGGTTACGCGGATGCTCAAAAGGCACCTGCAGTTCATGCGCCACCCGCCCCGGATTGGAGGAGAATATGAGGATACGGTCGCACATCAGCACCGCTTCCTCGATATTATGGGTCACGAGCAGGATCGACTGGATGGGCAGCTTTTTTTCGGCCCACAGTTCCACCAGATCCGTACGCAGGTTTTCCGCCGTAAGCACATCCAGCGCGGAAAACGGTTCATCCATCAGCAGCAGGTCCGGCTTGACCACCAGCGCGCGGGCAAGCCCCACGCGCTGGCGCATGCCACCGGACAGTTCCTTCGGGTAGGCGTTTTCATACCCGCCCAGACCAATCAGGCTGATGGCGTCTTCCGCCAGTTTCAGGCGCTCGGCCGGGGGAACGCCCTGTGCTTCCAGCCCCAGTTCAACATTTTTCTGCACCGTCAGCCAGGGGAACAGCGCAAAGGACTGGAACACCATGGAAATGCCATCCGCGGGGCCGGTCAGCCTGCTGCCTTTCCAGATCACTTCGCCTGCCGTGGGTGGCAGCAGGCCCGCGATGATGCGCAGAAGGGTCGATTTGCCCGAACCTGAACGCCCCAGTAGCCCCACGATTTCGCCACTGCGTATGCTCAGGTTGACCCCGTCCAGAACCACAAGATCCGCCGAGCTTTCCTTGTGGTAAGCCTGTCGGCAGTCGATGATCCGGACAAGCTCCGTCCCTGTCGTCTGCCTGTTGGGGGCGGGGGGCTGCTGCATCATGTACTCTCAGTCAAAAGTGAAATGCCGGGCGGCATAATTGGATAACGGACGCCACAGGGCGCGATTGAGCAGCAGCACGAAGGCGGCCATCACCACCATGCCCAGCCCAACCTGATCGGTCGCGCCCGCGACTGTCGCATGGGCGATATAGGCCCCAAGCCCCTGCGCGCTGAGCGTGGTGTCGCCCCAGCTTGCAACCTCGGTCGCGATTGCTGCATTCCATGCGCCGCCTGAAGCCGTCAGCGCCCCGGTTATGAAAAAGGGCGTCAGGCCCGGCAGCATCACGCGCCACCACCACAGCCAGCCCTTTACGTGGAAGTTCCGCGCCGCTTCCAGCAGGTCACCGGGATAGGATGACGCGCCTGCCACGACATTGAACAGGATATACCACTGCGTGCCCAGCAGCATGAGGGGCGTCAGCCAGATATTGCTGTTGAGATGCCAGTGCACGATCCCGACCACCACCAGCGGGAAGAACAGGTTGGCGGGGAAAGCCGCCATGAACTGCGCGGCCATCTGTGCCCTGCGGGCGCGGTGGGGGGACAGTCCCAGCCAGATTCCAAGTGGCACCCAGATCAGGGACGCAATGAAAACCGTAATCGCAACCCGCAGCAGCGTGAACCCGCCCAGCGTGATGACATGCGCGATCTGGCGCAGGGTGTAATGTGCGCTGCCGTAGACCCAGGTTTTCTCCCCTACCGTAATGGCAAACACGATCAGTGCCGCAATCCATGCCACGTCCACAACGCGGGAGGGAATGATCGGGCGTACCGGGGCGGAAGGCCTGCGGCCAAGCGCCAGCCAGCCGATGCGTGTTGCGATGTCGCCCGTGCGCAGGCAGATCTGGCGCAGCAGGTGGGTGCGGCGCAGCAGGCTCAGCACCCATGGATCGGGGGCGCTGACAGTGGCGCCATCGTCGGTCTGGAAGCGGGCGGACCATGCCACCAGCGGACGGAACAGCAACTGGTCATAGGCAAGGATTACGGCCAGCATCGCCACGATGGCGTAGAAAATGGCCCAGATATTGCGCTGTTCGATCGCCACGCCGACATAGGAACCGATGCCGGGCAGGGCGATGTCCGTGTTGCCGACGGTGATCGTTTCGGAATAGACGACCATGAACCATCCGCCCGACATGGAAATCATGGTGTTCCATACAAGCGAAGGAATGGCGAAGGGCACTTCCAGCCGCCAGAAGCGCTGCCACGGGGTCAGGCCGAAGCAGCGCGCCGCTTCTTCCAGATCAGGGGGCACGGTACGCAGCGCCTGATACATGGCAAAGGCCATGTTCCATGCCTGACTGGTAAAGATGGTGAAGATGGCGGCCAGTTCAGCCCCCATCATCCGGCCCGGAAACAGGCCAAGGAAAAAGACGACGGTAAAGGTAAGGAAGCCAAGGATAGGAACCGATTGCAGGATATCCAGCAGCGGGATCAGCACCTGTCCCGCGCGCCTGCTCTTGGCTGCCCACACCGCGTAGGTAAACGTAAAGACCAGCGATGCGCCAAGGGCTGCGAACATGCGCAGCGTCGTCCGCACTGCGTAGGCGGGCAGCCACAGGGGGCTGAGATGGATGGTCCCGGCCTCACTGGGTGGAATGGGCACCAGCATGTGCCGCCCTGCCGTGGCAATGACAACGGCCGCGGCCATGATCGCCAGCAGGCCGAGCAGGTCCGCGATATTGGGGCGGACGCGCAGGTTCCCTGATAGCCCGGTTTCCGTCACCCTGCCGTGCCCGTACTGCCAAATCCGCCCGCGCCGCGCTGCGTTTCCTCCAGTTCCGAATATTCGACCCATTCGCCGCGCACGACGGGGGCCAGTACCGCCTGTGCAATGCGCATGCCGCGTTCGACCACGAAATGCTCGCTGCCGGTGTTGAGGATGATGACGCCGATTTCGCCCCGGTAATCCTCATCAATCGTGCCGGGGGCATTGGGCAGGGTAATGCCATGCTTCAGCGCCAGACCGGAACGCGGGCGGATCTGGAGTTCGTATCCACGCGGCAATGCTACGCACAGGCCCGTGGGGATCAGCGCGCGTGCGCCCGCCCAGACCGTTACCGGATCGATCACGGCGGCCAGCAGGTCCATGCCAGCCGCGCCATCGGTCGCGTAGGCAGGCAGCGGCAGGTCCCGCGCATGGGCAAGGCGGCGGACGCGGATGGGCTGGATGGAAAAACTCATGGCAGGGGTCCGTCAGGTAATTTCAGTCTCAGGTTGTGTATGCATGAATGTGGCGATTCGCGCGACCAGCCTGCGGGCGACCTGTGTCTTGTCCAGCCGGGGCCAGTGTTCGGCCCCGCTGGCGTCGATCAGTGTCACCTCGTTTTCCGTCCCGCCCATGATGCCGGTGGCAGGACTGACATCATTGGCGACGATCCAGTCACATCCCTTGCGCAGGCGCTTGGCGGTGGCGTGCGCAATGACATGTTCGGTTTCCGCCGCGAAACCGATGACCAGACGCGGACGCGCGGATGCAGACCGGCTGAGCGTGGCCAGAATATCGGGATTGGGGCTGAGGCGGAGTTCGGGCGGCCTGCCGTCATCCGTTTTCTTGATTTTCTGCATGGCGGCGGCAATGTGCCAGTCCGCCACGGCGGCGGCGCATACGGCAATGTCGCACGGCAGGGCGCTGGTGCAGGCCGCAAGCATTTCCCGTGCCGTCTCGATGCGTATCACATGCATGCCGGGCGGGTCGGGCAGGGTGGTCGGCCCGCTGACCAGTGTGACATCCGCGCCCGCTTCCGCCAGCAGGCGCGCAATGGCATAGCCCTGCGTGCCCGATGAACGGTTGGCGAGGTAGCGCACCGGGTCAACCGGTTCATGCGTGGGGCCTGCCGTGACAAGCGCCCTGCGGCCTGCCAGCGGGCGTTCTCCATCCAGCCTGTGCACGATGGCGGCAAGGATGGCGTCAGGCTCCGCCAGTCGTCCCGGCCCGGTTTCATTGCAGGCCATGCGTCCTGTGTCAGGCCCAACGAATTCCACGCCGCGCGCCCGCAGCGTGGCGGTATTGGCCTGCGTGGCGGGGTGTTCCCACATCCGCACATTCATCGCCGGTGCCACCAGAACGGGTGTGTCGGTGGCCAGAAGGACGGTGGTGGCCAGATCGTCGGCCTGTCCCGTGGCCATGCGGGCAAGCATGTTGGCGGTGGCGGGGCAGACCACGATCAGGTCACTGGCGCGGGACAGGGCGATATGTCCCATCTCGCTCTCATCGGTCAGGGAGAACAGGTCGGTGAAGACACGTTCCCCGCTCAGGGCCTGCAGCGCCATGGGGGTGACGAATCGCGCGCCCGCTTCCGTCAGGACCGTGCGGACGCGTATGCCCTGTTCACCCAGCCTGCGGATCAGGTCCAGCGCCTTGTAGGCGGCGATTCCCCCGCATACGATCAGCAGGACAGACCGATCCGCCCGCCCCGTCATCAGATGCGCCAGCCGGAATGGATGGCCGCGATTCCACCGGAAAGGTTCTGGTAGCTTACGCGCTCCAGCCCCGCTTCGCGCATCATGTCCGCCAGCGTTTCCTGATCGGGGAACATGCGGATGCTTTCGGCCAGATACTGGTAGCTTTCGCGGTCGCCCGCAATGGCCGCCCCCATGCGGGGCAGGACATGGAAGGACCATGCGTCGTAAACCGGCGCGAAGGCCGCCACCTGCACGCGGGAAAATTCAAGGCACAGGAACCGCCCGCCCGGTCGCAGGATGCGGCGTGCCTCGCGCAGGACCTGCAGCTTGTCCGTGCAGTTGCGCAGGCCAAAGGCGATGGACACGCGGTCAACCGAGTTGTCGGCCAGCGGAATCGCTTCCGCATCGACGGCAAGGAAGTTGAGGCCCGAAACCAGCCCACGGTCCAGCGCCCGGTTACGGCCAACGGTCAGCATGCTTACATTGATGTCGGACAGGATGGCGGGACCGCCGCCACCGCGCAGCCAGCCGAACGAAATATCGCCCGTGCCCCCGGCCAGGTCGAGCAGGGACAGATCGGGGTGGGGGGCGAGTTCGTTGACGAAAATCCGCTTCCACGCGCGATGGATGCCCAGTGACATCACGTCGTTCATGATGTCGTATTTGGAGGCAACGCTGTCAAAGACATCGCGGACGAGGGATTTCTTCTGCCGCAATGGCACATCGCGGAAGCCGAAATCGGTGGTATCCGCGTGGCGGTCATCGGGACGGCCTGCGGAAGGGGAGGGATGGTATGGCTGGCTATTGTCGGTCATGATGCACAGGTATAACCCCAGATGAGGCCATGCCGGAACTCCCTGAAGTCGAAACTGTGATGCGCGGGATGCGAGTGCATCTTGAAGGTCACACAATTTCCTACGCCAGCACGCACCATACCGGCCTGCGATGGCCATTTCCGCCCGGCCTGGCCAAAGCACTGTCGGGACGGCGGGTGGATGGATTCGCCCGGCGTGGCAAATATATTCTCATAACGTTGTCGGGCGGCATGGTTGCGCTGCTGCATCTGGGCATGTCGGGGCGCATCGTGCTGTCGCGCCCGGATGCGGATGAACCCGTGGCCCCGCCCGCCCGGCATGAACATCTGGTTATCGAAACACGCGAGGGCGCGCGTTGCGGGCTTGTCGATCCGCGCCGGTTCGGCATGGTCGATCTGGTCGCGGCGGACAAGGTGGAAACCCATCGTCTGCTGTCTGGCATGGGGCCGGAACCGCTGGGCAACCGCTTTGATGGCGCATGGCTGGCGCAGAAGGGCAGGGGGCGGCGCAGCAGCATCAAGGCCCTGCTGCTGGATCAGCGCGTCGTGGCGGGGTTGGGTAATATATATGTATCCGAAGCCCTGTTCCGGGCGCGCATTCATCCCGCACGCGCGGCAGGGGATGTAAGTGAGGCTGAATATGCCACCCTCGTCACCCAGATCCGCATCGTGCTGGAAGAAGCGATCGCCGCTGGCGGGTCAAGCCTGCGTGATTATGTGCAACCGGACGGGGAACTGGGTTATTTTCAGCATGCCTGGCGCGTCTATGGGCGTGAGGGGACGGGATGCCCGGAGTGTCCCGGTCCGCCGGGGTGTGACGGTGTGGTGCGGATCACCCAGTCCGGGCGGTCCACCTTCTTCTGTCCGCGCCTGCAGGCTGATGAAAACGATTTTGGTAAAGACTTGTCTTGACGAATGCCGTCAGGGTGGACTAGATCGCCAGCCTGATATGGGATGTCCGCAACGATCGGGTGGCGGACCGCCGTAACCTGATTTATGCAGATGAACTGAGAGCAATGGCCAATACAGCTTCCGCGCGTAAGCGCATCCGTCAGAACGAACGTCGCAACGCCCGCAACACGGCCCGCCTTTCGCGCGTGCGCACCTTCGTCAAGAAGGTCGAAGTGGCGATCGCTTCGGGCAAGAAGGACGACGCCGCTGTTGCCCTGCGCGCAGCCCAGCCGGAACTGCAGCGTGCGGTCGGCAAGGGTGTGCTGCATGCCAACACCGTTGCCCGCCGTATTTCCCGCCTGTCCGCCCGCATCAAGTCCCTTGCTGCGGCGTAAAATACGACCGGTTTCTTTCATCTGAAAGAATCACGGAAGTAATGAAGAAGGTCGTATATCGCCATTAGTGGTGATAGCGGCCTTTTTTGTTTTTCATATCGTCCCGCTGTGATCGGGTTTTGACGAATCCGGGGCAGATTCCCGTTGCTTCGTCCGATTCCCTGCTCTAGTTTACGCGGATAATTTCAACGTCATCGGTAATCTTGGCCAGCAGGTCAGGGTGGTGGGTCGTATCCTGTGCGACTGGCCGCCTTGCGCGGGATTGACGGCGTTGCAGACTGTATGAATGAGCGGGGGTACGGGCGGCAGGTGCTGGCTGCGCGTGCCCTATGTAGCCGGGAGCGGATATGACGGGCGGACTGGAAGGCTATGACGCGGTTGCGGAAGCCAACGCACAGAAAAGCGTGCTCGCCATTCACTGGTCGCGCATCTGCGAACGGCTGAAGGTCGAAGTCGGTGAAGTCGAATACCGCACGTGGCTGCGCCAGATCACGGTCGGCCCGGTCGATGAGGACGAGATCACCCTTTACCTGCCCACCCGATTCCTGCGTGACTGGGTGCGCGGGCAGTATGGTGACCGTCTTGGCACGCTGTGGAATGCCGAAGTGCCCGCCATCCGCCGCGTGGAACTTCAGGTCGCCCGACCGGATGCCGCGCCGGCTGAGCCCGCGGGCGAGGACGCGCCCACGCCGGATATTCCCGTAGCGCATGCCAGGCCGCCAGCGCTGGCGGCAGCACCCGCACCGGTCGAGGAACCGCGTCAGGCCGAAGTCCGCAGCGATCTGGCCGCCCCGCTGGACCCCCGCTTTACCTTCGATACCTTTGTGGTCGGCAAGCCGAACGAGTTTGCTTACGCCTGCGCGCGCCGCGTGGCCGAGCGGCCCTCCAGCCCCGGATTCAATCCGCTGTTTCTGTATGGCGGCGTCGGGCTGGGCAAGACGCATCTCATGCATGCGATCGGTGCCGAGCTACTGCGTGAGGGGCGGGTTTCAGTCGCCTACATGTCGGCTGAAAAGTTCATGTACCGCTTCATCGCGGCCATCCGCTCCCAGTCCACGATGGAGTTCAAGGAGCAGTTGCGCTCGGTCGATGTGCTGATGATCGACGATCTCCAGTTCCTGATCGGCAAGGACAACACGCAGGAAGAATTCTTCCATACCTTCAATGCGCTGGTTGACGCCGGGCGGCAGATCGTCGTTTCCGCCGACAAGTCCCCCTCCGACCTGTCGGGGCTGGAGGACAGGCTGCGCACGCGTCTTGGCTGTGGCATGGTGGCGGATATCCACGCCACCACGTTTGAGCTGCGTATTTCCATTCTGGAGGCCAAGGCCACGGCCTCTGGCGTCATGGTGCCTGCCAAGGTGCTGGAATTCCTTGCGCACAAGATCACGTCCAACGTGCGTGAGCTCGAAGGCGCGCTGAACCGCCTGATCGCCCATGCCAACCTGTTTGGTCGCCCCGTCACGCTGGAGGCGACGCAGGATGTGCTGCATGACATCCTCAAGGCGCATGACCGGCGCGTCACCATCGAGGAAATCCAGCGCAAGGTGGCCGAACACTGGAATATCCGCCTGACCGACATGTCCTCCGCCCGCAGGGCGCGGGCCGTGGCGCGCCCGCGTCAGGTGGCGATGTATCTGGCCAAGCAGTTGACCAGCCGTTCCCTGCCCGAAATCGGCCGCAAGTTCGGCAATCGTGACCACACCACGGTCATGCACGCCGTATCACGCGTGACGGAACTGATGGAACAGGACCCCGCCTTTGCCGAGGACGTGGAACTGCTGCGCCGCATGCTTGAAAGCTGACGGGCATTTCCCGTTCGCGCACCCCTTTACCGCTGTAACCCCCGCCTGCTAGATATGTCGCCCCCGCATGTTCGTATGGGCGGACGCGGCGGGGTGTGGAGGATATCGTACCGATGAAATTGAAGGCTGACCGCGTAACGCTGCTCAAGGCACTGGCCCATATCCAGAGCGTTGCCGAGAAGCGCAATACGATCCCCATTCTGGCGAACGTGCTGATCAACGTCGTCGATGGCGCCATGACCCTGACGGCGACCGACATGGAAATCGCGGTTGTCGAGCGCGTCGCGGCGGAAACGCTGCGTGATGGCGCTGTTACGGCGCCTGCCGCGGTGCTGTATGAAATTGTGCGCAAGCTGCCCGATGGCGCGCTGGTCGAACTGGATCACGCCGGGGGCGATGCGCCGCTGGGCCTGCGGGCGGGGCGGTTCGCGACAAGTCTGAACGTGCTGAGCGTGGACGATTTTCCGTCCATGATGGCGGGCAGCCTGCCGCATGAATTCCGTATTCCTGCCACCGTGCTGCGTGGTCTGATCGACCGCACCCGTTTCGCCATTTCCACGGAAGAGACGCGCTACTACCTCAACGGTATTTTCCTGCATGTGGCCGAAGGCGATGCGGGGCCGGTGCTGCGCGCGGTGGCCACGGACGGGCATCGTCTGGCCCGTGTCGAAACCGACCTGCCTGCGGGCAGTGCGGGCATGCCGGGCGTGATCGTGCCGCGCAAGACCGTGGGGGAGCTGCGCAAGCTGCTTGATGAAGGGGCGGAGCAGGTGGACGTGACCCTGTCCGATACCCGTATCCAGTTCTCCATTGGCAGCATTACCCTGACTTCCAAGCTGATCGACGGAACCTTCCCGGAATATGAGCGCGTGATTCCGCACGGGAATGACAAGATCCTGCGTGTGGGCAAGAAGATCTTTTCCGATGCCGTGGCCCGTGTGGCCGCGATCAGTCAGGAGCGTTCGCGCCCGGTCAAGCTGAGCATGACGCCCAACCTGCTTACTCTTTCCGCCGCCAGTCAGGATCAGGGCACGGCGACGGAAGAACTGGATGAAAACCACGTCTCCTACGACGCCGCCCCGATCGAGATCGGATTTCAGGCCCGCTACCTGAATGACATTACCGATCAGGTGGAAAAGGAAGTGGAATTCGCTTTTTCCGACAGTTCAGCGCCGACCATCGTGCGTGATGTGGACAGTCCGTCCGCATTGTATGTGCTGATGCCGATGCGCGTGTGATCGCACGCGGTTTTCAGGTCGCATGGCCTGGATAACATGGCTGGCGCTGACGGATTTCCGTAATTACCGGCATCTGTCGTGGCAGCCGGAACGGCAGGTTACCGTCATTACCGGGCCGAATGGCAGCGGCAAGACCAACCTGCTTGAAGCGGTGTCGCTGCTGGTGCCGGGGCGTGGCCTGCGGGGCGCCCGGATGGATGAACTGCCCCGCCATGGCGCAACCCTGTGGGGTGTTGTGGCGCAGGTTGCGGGCATGGATGGGGATGACGCCCTGTCCGTCCAGCTTGCGACCGGAGCCGACCCGTTACGTCCCGAACGCCGGGTATTCCATATCGATGGACAGGCCCAGCGTAACCGGGATGCCCTTTCCGAACATTTTGCAGCCGTCTGGCTGACACCGCAGATGGATCGCCTGTTTCAGGAAGGGGCAGGTGGTCGCCGCCGTTTTCTGGACCGTCTGGTACTGGCCCTTGAACCGGGACATGGCCGTGAACTCGCCGCCCATGAGCGGGCGATGGTGCAGCGTAACCGTCTGCTGGCGCAGCGCACGGCGGATACCGACTGGCTGACGGCGCTGGAGCGGACCATGGCGCGTCATGCTGTTGCTGCCGTTGCGGCGCGCAGCGATATGGTCGCCCGGCTGAATGCCGATGAACTGGCCACACAGGACGGTTTCCCCGCCGCCCTGCTGGAACTCGACTGCGTCATAGCCGCCCGGCTGGATGTCTCGCCGGCCCTTGCGGTGGAAGACTGGCTGGCCGAGCAGATGGCGCAGGCACGCGCACTGGATCGCCAGCGGGGCGGCTGCCGTTTCGGTGCGCATCGTACCGATCTGCGTATGGCTGACCGTCTGACCGGGCGGTCGGCGCATCTGTCCAGCACCGGCCAGCAGAAGGCGCTGCTGGTGGGGATTGTCCTGTCGCATGCCCGGACCCTGACAGCCTGCCGGGGGCGGGCCCCGATGCTGCTGCTTGATGAACCGCTGGTACATCTGGATGATATGCGGCGGTCTGCCCTGTTCCGCGCCATTGAACGGATGGATACGGGCGTCATGCTGACGGGAACGGACCCTGAACAATTCGCACCGTTGCGTGAAACTGCGGAATTCGTAACACCGGGCGAAGGTAATCTTGCTCACGGTGCATGATTCCGGTGAGGAATGCTGGTTCCGTCACCCGGTTCGGGCTATAATGCGTTCAGTTATTTTATTGTTATGCGCTGTGGAGCATCTGCCGGCATGTCCGATCAATCCAGTCCCGATCAGAAACCCGATGTCGAGGTCGAGGGCGGCATCGTTCCCCCGGCTGACTATGATGCGGCATCCATCTCGGTTCTGCGGGGACTGGATGCGGTGCGAAAGCGCCCCGGCATGTATATTGGCGATACCGATGACGGCTCCGGCCTGCACCATATGGCGTTCGAGATCATCGACAACGCCGTGGACGAGGCCCAGGCCGGTTTCGCAACCTGCTGCACCGTCACGCTGAATGGCGATGGCAGTGTCAGCGTGCGTGATGACGGACGCGGCATTCCCACCGACATGCACCACGAGGAAGGGGTGAGCGCTGCCGAGGTCGTGCTGACCAAGCTGCATGCCGGTGGCAAGTTCAACCAGAATTCATACAAGGTGTCGGGCGGCCTGCATGGCGTGGGCGCCGCCGTGGTGAACGCCCTGTCCGAATGGATGGAAGTGCGCATCTGGCGTGAAGGCAAGGAACATGTGATCCGCTTCCGTGGCGGCGAACGCGATGAGGCGCTGCGTGTTGTGGGCGAAAGCGCCGAGCCGCGCGGCACGCAGGTCACGTTCAAGCCCAGTGCCGAGACCTTTGCAAAGGTCGAATTTGAATTCCCGATTCTTGAACGACGCCTGCGGGAACTGGCTTTTCTCAATTCCGGCATGCGGATCGTGCTGCGCGATGAACGGCATAGCCCCGCGCGCGAAGAGAATTTCTTTTATGAAGGCGGTCTGTGCGCCTTTGTCGAATGGCTGGATCAGGGCAAGAACGCGATTGTCGAACCCCCCATCACCGGCAGCCTGCAGAACGAGGAAAACGGCATCAAGGTCGAATTCGCCCTGACATGGAACGACAGTTTCCATGAAACCATGCTGTGCTTCACAAACAACATTCCGCAGCGTGATGGCGGTTCCCATCTGGCCGGTTTCCGTCAGGCCCTGACCCGCGTGGTGGGCCGTTATGCCGAAGCCAATGCCAGCAAGAAGGACAGCCACGCCCTGAATGGCGAGGACATGCGCGAGGGGCTGACCGCCGTGCTGTCGGTCAAGGTGCCGGACCCCAAATTCTCGTCCCAGACCAAGGACAAGCTGGTCTCTTCCGAAGTGCAGCCGGTGGTGCATGCCGCGGCGGCGGACATGATCGCCCACTGGTTTGAAACCCATCCCAAGGAAGCCCGTCACATCGTGGCGAAGGTGATGGATGCCGCCGCCGCGCGTGAAGCCGCGCGCCGTGCGCGTGAACTGACCCGGCGCAAGGGGGTGCTGGATATTTCATCCCTGCCGGGCAAGCTTGCGGACTGTCAGGAACGCGATCCCTCACGCTCCGAACTGTTCATCGTCGAGGGTGACTCGGCCGGTGGGACCGCCAAGCAGGGACGTGACCGGCGTTTTCAGGCGATTCTGCCGCTGAAGGGCAAAATCCTGAATGTCGAGCGCGCGCGGTTCGACCGCATGCTGGGTTCGGCTGAAATCGGCACGCTGATTACGGCGCTGGGCACGGGCATCGGGCGTGGTGATGTGGAACATGGTGGTTTTTCGATCGAGAAACTGCGCTACCACCGCATCGTCATCATGACTGACGCTGACGTTGACGGCTCCCATATCCGTACCCTGCTGCTGACCTTCTTCTTCCGTCAGATGCCGGAACTGATCGAAAACGGGTATCTCTATATCGCCCAGCCGCCGCTGTACCGCGCCAAGCGTGGTAATGACGAACGGTATCTGAAGGACGATGCCGCCCTTGAATCCTACCTGCTGGACAAGGCGCTGGCCAATGCGTCGCTGCGTTATGCCGATGGCCGTACGGTGGATGGCGACGCCATGCGCGCAGACGTACTGTTCATCCGCGACGTAACCCGTGCGCTTTCACGCCTGTCATCCCGTGTGCCGGTATGGGTACTGGAGCAGGCGGCCATTGCCGGTGTGCTGCGCGCGGATATTCAGGCGGTGCCGGAACGCGTTGTCGATCTTCAGGCCCGTCTGGATGCGGTATCGCCCCCGGCCGAACGGGGCTGGAAAATTGCCGCCAGCGAAAGCGGGCTGGAAATGGCGCGCAGCGTGCGCGGTGTGGGGGAAGTCTACCGGCTCGAAAGCCTTGCCCTGCGCAGCGCGGAAGTGCGCTGGCTGGCGGAACGGCATGAGCGGCTGCTGGCCGATTTCGGCAGGCCGGTGGACCTGCTGCTGGATGGCAGCGCACATAGCTTCAACGGCCCGGCTTCGCTGTATGAGCGGATTCTGGCGCAGGGGCGCAAGGGGCTGTCGATCAACCGCTTCAAGGGCCTGGGTGAAATGAATGACGAGCAGTTGTGGGAAACCACGCTCGACCCCGCCATGCGTACGCTGCTGCAGGTCCGGGTCGGCGACGTGGAAAACGCGGCTCAGGTTTTCTCCACCCTTATGGGGGATGTGGTCGAGCCGCGTCGGGACTTTATTGTTGGCAATGCGCTGAAGGTCGCCAATCTCGACGTCTGATCGGTCAGGCGGGTAGCAGTTCACCCGCCAGATGCGTGATTTCGGAAATGGAATCGGCCCCGACCGTGGCGCCCGCTTCCATTTCCGGGCGGCCATAGCCCCAGCGGGCGAAGATGGCGGGCACATGCGCGCCGATGGCGGTGGCCATGTCGTTATGATGATCGCCTGTCATGATGGCACGGTGCGCGCTGCCATCGGCCAGTTCTATGGTGCCCAGCAGGTGGCGCGGGTCAGGCTTGCGGGTGCTGAAGCTGTCGCCACCGCCAACGGCGATGAACCAGTCCTCCAGATCCAGAACCTTCAGGATATGCCGTGCGGCGGCCACGGGTTTATTGGTGCATACGGCCATGTGCCAGCCTGCATCGCGCAGCCCTTCCAGCATGCCGATCGTGCCGGGAAAGGGGCGGGACAGGTCGGTTGAATGGGGCGTATAGTCAGCCATGTAGCGGGTTACGGCTTCAGTCCGGTCAATGCTGGCCGCAGCCGGTCCTGCATGGTCCAGCAGGCGGGCGACAAGTACCGTCACCCCGTCGCCGATCATGGGGCGTACAAGATCCGGGGTTATGGGGGGCAGGCCGTAATGCGACAGGAGACGGTTGGCACAGGCGGCCAGATCGGGAAGACTGTCGATCAGCGTGCCATCCATATCGAACACGGCCAGACGGGGCAGGGAGACGGTCATGATAGGTTCCTCTGACGGTCGGAATGCTGAAGTAGCAATCGGAAATTCTAAGTGATGATAGCGCGCACGGATAAGGGTTTGACAGGGCGGTCAGCAGCGGAGTACGCGCACAATGCCATGAATACCCAGACAGATACCGTAGTATCCTCCCCGGCTTCTTCCATGTCGACAGCCGTCATTCTCGCCGCGGGCCGGGGCACGCGCATGAAATCGGAACGGCCCAAGGTCATGCATCCGCTGGCCGGGCAGCCCATGCTGCGTTACCTGATCGATAACGCAGCACAGGTATTTGACCGGATCGTTGTGGTTGTCGGTCCCGGCATGGAGGATGTGGCCGCCCTTGCCGCGCCTCATGCCGTGGTGGTCCAGCATGACCGGCTTGGCACGGGCCATGCAGCACGACAGGCGGAAGAAGCATTCGGGACCGGGGATGTCGCGGTGCTGTATGGTGATAACCCGCTTATCACGTCAGGCACGATGCGCGCGCTGCTGGAGCGCAAACGGCGCGATGATACGGCGCTGGCCCTTCTGGCCATGGAACCGGCTGATCCGGGGCGGTATGGCCGTGTCGTCATGCAGGATGATCAGGTCACGCGCATTGTGGAATGGGCTGATGCCAATGAGCAGGAACGTGCCATCGGCCTGTGCAACGCCGGTGTGCTGTGCGCCAGTGCGGGCGATTTCCGCCGCTGGCTGTCTGAAATCCGCAACGACAACGCACAGGGCGAATATTATCTGGGCGACGTGGTGGCGTGCGCCGTAGCCGACGGAGGCCGCGTGCGGGCTGTCGTAGCACCCGAGGATGAGTTGCGGGGCATCAATTCCCGCGCCGAACTGGCCATGGCGGAAGCCTGCGTGCAGGCCCGGCTGCGTCAGGCGGTCATGGCGGCAGGCACGACCCTGATTGCACCCGATACCGTTTTTCTGTGCGTGGATACGGTGCTGGAACCTGATACGGTTGTCCACCCGCATGTGGTGTTCGGCCCCGGCGTGCATATACGGCGCGGCACGGAAATCCATGCCTTTTCCCATGTCGAAGGCGCTGTTGTCGGTCCGGACGCCAGTATCGGCCCCTATGCCCGCCTGCGCCCCGGAAGTGATGTGGGTGAGGGCGCGCGCGTAGGCAACTTTGTGGAAATCAAGGCCACGACGCTGGGGGCCGGGGCCAAGGCCAGTCACCTGACCTATCTGGGCAACGCCACGGTGGGTAGTGGGGCCAATATCGGCGCGGGCACCATTACCTGCAATTATGATGGCGTGTTCAAGCACCAGACGGAAATCGGGGCCGATAGCTTCATCGGCTCGGATTCGGTGCTGGTGGCCCCGGTAAGGGTGGGCGATGGTGTCATCACGGCTGCAGGCAGCGTGATCACGCAGGACGTGCCTGACGGGGCCATGGCCTTTGGTCGTGCCCGCCAGTCCAACAGGGACGGATATGCGCAGGCATTCCGTCAAAAACTGAAGAACAAGAAGGAACAGGGCTGATGTGTGGCATAGTAGGGGTTGTCGGCAGCAATCAGGCCACGCCGGTTATTTTTGATGCCCTGCGCCGTCTGGAATATCGTGGTTACGATTCCGCTGGCATCGCGACACTGGAACACGGGCTGGTCGAACGACGTCGCGCGGCGGGCAAGCTGGACCATCTGGCGACCCTGCTGGCACGCATGCCGCTGCCCGGCGTGACAGGTATCGGGCATACGCGCTGGGCCACCCATGGCGCGCCCACGGAAAACAATGCCCACCCGCACGGGACGGAACGGGTTTCGGTCGTGCATAATGGCATTATCGAGAATTTCGAGGAACTGCGCCGAGAGCTTGAAGAAGCAGGTCAGGTTTTCTCCACCGAAACCGACAGCGAAACCATTGCGCAACTGGTGGACTACCACCTCCAGCGCGGCCTTTCCCCGCGTGAGGCCGCGCATGCCTGCCTGAAACGGCTCGAAGGGGCCTACGCACTGGCCATGATCTTCGCCGGTCACGATGGCATGGTGATCGGCGCGCGCCACGGCGCCCCGCTGGTGGTCGGTTTTGGCGATAACGAGATGTTCCTTGGTTCGGACAGCCTCGCCCTCGCGCCGCTGACCCGCCGTATCGCCTATCTGGATGATGGCGACTGGGCGGTGATCACACGCGAAGGGGCCACGTTCTTTGACATGGCGGGCAATCAGGTCGATCGCCCGATCAAGGTGACCGCGCTGATCGCAGCCGCCGTGGGCAAGGATGGCTACCGGCATTACATGGAAAAGGAACTGCACGAGCATCCGGTCGTGATCGGCCAGACCCTGCAGCGCCTGATCGACCCGGCGACCCGCCGGGTCGTGATGCCCGAACTGCCCTTCGACCTCGCCAGCGTGCCGCGCGCGGTGGTGACGGCCTGCGGGTCCGCTTTTTATGCAGGCATGATCGGACGGTACTGGATCGAGCAGTATGGCCGCCTGCCTGTCGATATCGATGTGGCGAGCGAGATGCGCTACCGCAATCCGCCACTGGCGCAGGGTGGGCTCGGGCTGCTCATCTCCCAATCCGGTGAGACGGCGGACACGCTCGCCGCCCTGCGCGGCATGCGCGCCGCCGGTCAGCACATCGTATCGGTGCTGAATGTTGAGCAGAGCACCATGGCGCGGGAAAGCGACGCCGTACTGGGCACCGTGGCCGGGCCTGAAATCTCGGTTGCCAGCACCAAGGCCTTTACTGCGCAGCTTTCCGTGCTGGCCTGCCTGACCATTGCCCTTGGCCGCGCGCGGGGACTGCTGGATGCGACACAGGAAGAAAGCATGGTCACGCACCTGCTCGACCTGCCCAGCAAGGCGACGGAAGTGTTCGAACGGCATGACGAAATCCGCCGCATGGCCGCCATCGTGGCCGAAGCGCGCGATGTCCTCTATCTGGGGCGGGGGGCAATGTTCCCCGTAGCCCTTGAGGGGGCGCTGAAGCTCAAGGAAATTTCCTATATCCATGCGGAAGCCTATGCGGCGGGCGAAATGAAGCATGGCCCCATCTCGCTGATCGACAGCACGGTGCCGGTCGTGGCGACGGTGCCTTCGGGGCCGCTGTTCGACAAGACCCTGTCCAACCTGCAGGAAGCCAAAGCCCGTGGTGGCCGCCTGCTGGTGTTTACGGATATGGAGGGCGCGCCCCGCCTGCGCGATATCGCGGAATGTGTGGTGGCGATTCCGACGGTTGATGAATTCGTGGCCCCGATCCTGCAGACCATTCCCGTGCAGATACTGGCCTATGAGGTGGCACTGCTGCGGGGCACGGATGTGGACCAGCCGCGCAACCTGGCGAAATCCGTCACTGTTGAATAGACACAGGCGCTTAACAGGCACACTGTGCGGCGAACACGATCTATCTGAACAGGGGCATCAGGCACATGGCAGAACAAACGGCATTCTCCCCCGCGGCGGGTCCGTCTGTCCTTGTGCGTGGGGCGGGGGTTTCCGGGCTGACTGCTGCCGTAACACTGGCGGAACGGGGCGCGCGGGTTCATGTTCATGAACACGGTGCCCGTGTCGGTTCTGGTGCGTCGTGGTACGCCGGGGGCATGCTGGCACCATGGTGCGAGGCTGAATCCGCAACGCGGGAGGTAACGGAGCAGTCCCTTTCTTCCCTCGACTGGTGGGACGCGCATGTGCCCGGTGTGACGCGCAATGGCACCCTTGTTCTGGCGCCCGCGCGTGATGTGCGCGAAGTCGCGCGTTTCGGGCGGCGGACATCCCATTTTTCCACCATTGGTGAAGCGGGAATCACGGAACTGGAACCCGATCTGGCGGACCGTTTCTCCACGGGCCTGTTCTTTGCCGGTGAGGGCCATGTGAACCCGCGTGATGCGCTGACCGCGCTCGCGGCCCGTCTTGTTGATCTGGGGGGACGGATCACGTTCGACGTGCCCCGGACGGTCGGGACAGGCGGATATGACTGGGTGGTGGACTGCACGGGGATTGCCGCGCGTGACCAGATGGCGGACATGCGCGGTGTCCGGGGCGAGATGCTGCTGCTGCGCTGCCCGGATGTAACGCTGCACCGCCCCGTGCGCATGCTTCATCCGCGCATACCCATTTATATCGTGCCGCGCGCTGACCATGTATACATGGTAGGTGCCACGATGATCGAAAGCGAAAACGCGGGGTCCATGACCCTGCGGTCGATGGCGGAAATGCTGGGCGCGGTCTACGCCCTTCATCCCGCCTTTGGCGAAGCGGAAATACTGGAAACCGGTACCGGCCTGCGTCCGTCCTTTCCCGACAATATGCCTGCGGTCAGGCGGGAAGGGCGGCATATCCACATCAATGGAATGTACCGGCACGGTTTCCTGCTCTCACCCGTCCGGGCAGCCGATGCGGCCGATATCGTGTTCGGTAACGGGTGATACCTCCCGCAAAGGAGATGGACATGCAGATTCTGGTAAATGACGAACGTCACGACGTAAGGGCGCCCACGCTTGCGGCGTTGCTGGACGAACTGGGCTATCAGGGTACGGCCCGCGTGGCGACAGCGGTTGATGGCAGCTTTGTCGCGGCGGGCAGGCGGGCATCCATGCCCCTGCATGAAGGCGCGCGGGTGGAAATCCTGGCCCCGATGCAGGGAGGATAAAGACAATGACCCTTTTCTACGGCACCGAACTGGCGTCGCGCCTCATGCTGGGCACGGCGCAGTACCCATCGCCCGAAATCCTGACGGATGCGGTCCGTCGCGCCGGTGCGGGGGTGGTGACGGTTTCCCTGCGGCGGGAGGCGGCGCACGCACGGGCGGGGCAGTCATTCTGGGAACTGATCCGCGCCCTTGGCGTGCCGGTCCTGCCCAATACGGCGGGCTGTCATACGGCCCGTGAGGCCGTAACCACCGCGCAGATGGCGCGTGAGGTATTCGGAACGAACTGGATCAAGCTGGAGGTGATCGGCGAATCCGACACCCTGCAGCCAGACATGTTCGCGCTGGTTGAGGCCGCGCGTATCCTGACGGAAGATGGCTTCAACGTCTTTCCCTACATGACCGAGGATCTGGTGGGGGCGGAACGCCTGCTGCGCGCGGGATGTGAAGTCCTGATGCCATGGGGCGCGCCTATCGGTTCGGGCAAGGGACTGAACAACCTGTTCGGCCTGCGGGCGCTGCGGGCGCATTTTCCCGATGTGCCGATGGTGGTCGATGCCGGTATCGGCGTGCCCTCCCACGCGGCACAGGCGATGGAACTGGGATATGACGCGGTCCTGATCAATACCGCGGTCGCCAGGGCGGGTGATCCGGCGCAGATGGCCCGTGCCTTCGCCATGGCGGTGGAAGCCGGGCGCATGGCCTATCTGGCCGATCCGATGGAAGAGCGTGATATGGCGGTGCCTTCCACCCCCGTCATCGGGCAGGCGGTGTTATGAGCATGCCGCTTCCCTCACGGATCTACCCGGTGGTGGACACGGCGGACTGGGTTGCGCGTCTGGGGCGGGCGGGCGCCAGCCTGATCCAGTTGCGGCTGAAGGATATGGCGACGGATGACCTGCGCCGGGAAATCCGTGCGGGTATCGGTCATGCGCGTCAGTACGGCGTCTGTCTGGTCGTGAATGATTACTGGCGCATCGCGATTGAGGAAGGGGTGGATTACATCCATCTGGGTCAGGAAGATCTGGACACGGCCGACCTGACCGCCATCCGTGCGGCTGGAATCCGGCTGGGTGTCAGCACGCACAGCGATGCGGAACTGGAACGTGCGCTTTCCGTGGCGCCCGATTATGTGGCGTTGGGGCCGGTATGGCCGACCAGACTGAAAAAAATGCCATGGGGACCGCAGGGCACGGCAAAGCTGAGCCTGTGGAAACAGCGCATCGGATCGATTCCGCTGGTTGCGATCGGGGGAGTGACGCTGGAGCGCGCGCCGCTGTGCCTGTCTGCCGGAGCGGATTGTGTTGCCGCCGTGTCCGACTTCATCCGCATGCCTGACCCGGAAGGGCAGGTGAAGGCATGGCTGAATGCCACGTCGGATACGGCCTGCGTATGAAAAACGGACGGCAATGTGATATGGACCGTGTTGTTAATGCAACTTCTGTGTGGCATTATTGATACTCGATTATCGAGGGCGACGGAAAACATCTTTCTCATCTGGGCGTTGGTTCGATAATCCGGTTTCTACCGCTCTGTAACACAATGGACATAATCTGTTCATGGTCAGCCGGTAGGATAAGGCTATAATTATGATATGGCCGAAAGTTGAGGGTTTTGAATGGAGATAGCGGGTCTGGCAGCAATTCTGATGGCTATTGCCGTGCTGCTTGTTGTGGTCAGCGCGGTCCAGCCGCTTGCCCGCCGTCTGGAACTGTCGGAAACCGTTCTGCTTGCCATAGTGGGCATCGTGATCGGTGGCGCGGCCGATCTGGTGCTGCGCAATACCCATCTGGAAATTTTCAGCGGGGCTGCGGAAACGCTTCTGGATTTTCCGCTTAACAGCGAAGCCTTCCTGCTGATCTTCCTGCCCATACTGGTGTTTCAGGGCGCGCTGGGCATTGATGTGCGCAGGCTTGCGCATGAAACCGCGACCGTCCTGCTTCTGGCCGTTGTGGCCGTTGCCGTCTCCACCGCCACCATCGGGTTCGCGCTCTATCCCTTTGCGGGTGTGCCGCTGGCGGTGTGCCTGCTGCTGGGCTCGATCGTAGCGACGACGGACCCATCCGCCGTGGCGGGGATATTCAAGGAAATCGGGGCCGCCAGCCGCCTGACCCGCCTTGTGGAGGGGGAGGCGCTGCTGAATGATGCCGCCGCGATTTCCATTTTCACCATCCTGCTTGGCTCCATCACCTCGCATCACAAGATCATGCTGGGTGGCGCGGTGCTGGAGTTCCTTGTCTCCTTCATCGGCGCCCTGATTATCGGTATCGTATTCGGGCGGCTCACGCTCATGATGATCCCCGCACTGGGTGCAGCCCCGGCGGCAGAGGTGACGCTGACCGTGGCGCTGCCTTACCTGTCTTACATCGTGTGTGATGAATTCCTCGGTTTTTCAGGCGTGGTGGCGACGGCGGCTTCGGGCCTGACCATTTCCATTTACGGTCCGTCCACCTTCCGGCCCCAGACATGGCGGTTCCTTAACGAACTATGGCAGCAGCTTGTCTTCTGGGCGGGATCGCTGGTGTTTGTGCTGGCATCCATGCTGGTGCCCCGCCTGCTGGTGGGCATGACGCGGTGGGACTGCGTGCTGATCCTGCTGGCCGCCGGCGCAGGGCTGCTGGCCCGTGGGGCCGTGGTGTTCGGCATGTTGCCCATCCTTGCCGCCACCAAGCTGTCACCGCCCGTGCCGACACCGTTCAAGGTAACGATGGTATGGGGTGGACTGCGTGGGGCCATTACGCTGGCGCTGGCGCTGGCCGTGACGGAAAACGAGCATGTCTCCAGCAGCATCGCGCATTTTATCGGTATCATCGCAACGGGCTTCGTGCTGATTACGCTGTTCGTGAACGGGCTGTCGCTGCGGTATCTG
The DNA here is from genome assembly GCF_041402665.1 of Komagataeibacter sp. SM21. Lineage (NCBI taxonomy): Bacteria > Pseudomonadati > Pseudomonadota > Alphaproteobacteria > Acetobacterales > Acetobacteraceae > Komagataeibacter > Komagataeibacter sp. SM21. The sequence goes on along the minus strand of NZ_JBGLOV010000007.1, from coordinate 47,410 downwards.
GTGCTGTTCCTCAAACTGGACCAGCTACCTGCCATCGATCAGGCGTTACGGCACCAGATCCTTGCCATCGGGCTCGGAGAAGTGCGCGACCAGACGCGTGAGGTCGCGGGTGAACTGGGCTTCTCCCCTACCGTAACCGGCACGGTGGTGGATGTGCTTGATCGCCGCGTCCATGCGGAAGAACAGGCCAACACATTCGATACCGCGCTGGGTGACCGGCAGCGCGTGACGCTGGCCCTGATCGTCATCGCCAACCGGGAGCGTTCCATCCTGCTGGACCTGTTCCGCATACAGGGCCTGTCGCGGCGGGTGATGGAAACGCTGCTGCGCTCCGCCGAGGCGATGGTCGATGGCGCGCGTCTCGAAGGGCGGTTCGGCTATGTACGCGCGTTGCGGCGCAGGTTGCGGCCATCGCTGCGCTTCCGCATCGCGCAGATGATCCATCACCGTTTCAATTTCGATACGCCGCTCATGTACTGCATGACGGAACGCTTCGAGATGCTGATGATCGCCTATTTCGTATCCCTGTCGCTGACACGTTTCATGCGCCAGCGCATGGAGCCGACACTGGGCCACCGTATCAGCGAGATCGTGGGCGAAGTGCTGGACCGGCAGTGCAAACTGCTAGATGAAGCGCTCCAGACCCTGCGCCTGCATTATCATGGATATTCCGAGGCACTGGAAAACCGGATGCTGCGCCAGATCGCCCTGCGTCTGGAAGAGGAAAAATACGATACGCTGATGTCCGAATCGCTGCTGAGCGAAGAACTGCACCGCGAGCTGCACCGCGATGTCGGCCATCGGCGCGAGCAGCTTGATTTCAGGCTGAAATTCAACATCCGTGCCGGTATTGAAAGCCGTATCCGCAACTTCCCCCTGTTTGAAGGGGTCGCCGATGGCGTGCTGCATGACATCGCCATGAAAATGTCCCTCCACTTCACGTCCCCCGGTGAACGGCTGTACCGGCAGGGGCAGAGCGTGCGCACGGTCTATTTCATCAGTGCCGGACTGGCGGAAACCCATTTCCCCAAACATGATGTGCGCTTCGGCGCAGGCGCGGTGCTGGGTGCGGAAGAAGCGCTTCGTGGCGGGCGCGTGGCCGCAACCTGCCGGTCGTTGCAGTTTGGTCACTTCATGACCATGAGCGCCCGGGATTTCTGCAAGCTGGTTGCTGATTATCCGCGTATCGGGGAAAACCTTGAACGGATCGTGCAGGCCTGTGCCAAGGGTGAACTGCCCGATGCGGCCCTGCTGCCGCAGGATGGGGAGGCGGAAGACGTTGCCACGCCTTCATACGACGCCATCGCCCTGGCCACGGCACCGGTCAACCGGGCGATCCCCGTCAAGCAGGATAGTCAGGCGACCGATGCCTGACATTCATCCCGCGTAATAGACGCCTGCTGAAAGCCTGGAGCTAAGCGCGGGTGTGTTCGATCCGGCGCGGCGGGAAAAGAGAGCCTTGATAAAAAACACGACAGTTTTTTGGGCGCCGCCTTTTTTTAAAAAGGCGGCGTTTTTCGAAGCTTTTTGAAAAAAGCTTCACCCAAAAACTTCCTGATGCATTCCAGACAGATCTCTGCACGTGCGAGATAGATGAAACCCCGGTGAAGGAAACGGTATGCAGGCGCCTGTGTTCCGGATCGCTACCGCCGGGGCTTCCGGTGTGAAAGCAGAGGGCTACGGACCTTCAGAAGGCCCGTAGCAGACGATCAAGATATTCCAGTTCTTCTGGCGGGCGGGTGCGATCGGAATCGCGGCGGCGCAGTTCCTGTTCAATCTCGCGCGCCCGTTCGCGGCTGGCGTTGTCGGGCACATGGGTTTCGTTATCCATGCCCATGTGGGAATCGCCCGTCTTGCGGCCCAGGGGATCACGGTCATTCTTGTCCGTGGCCTGCTGGTCGTCATCATCCTCATCGTCCTGATCGCTGGGATGGATGCCACCGCTGCCCTTGCCGCCTTTGCCATTTCCGCCTGATGCCATGGGCAGGAAAACGGTCATGCCGCTGCGCGCGCTCTGGTTGCGCATGGACTGGCGCATCTGCTGGTCGCCCTGCTGCAGATCGGCCAGCACTTTTTTCTCCGCCCCCGCCGCGTCGGTGTCCTTGCCTGCGCCAAGGGCGGCGCGGACGGCTTTCATATCCGTCTGTGCCCTGTCCAGCGCAGGCGTGTCCTTGCCGCCTGCCTGTTTGAACTCATTGCGCAGTTCATGCAGGGCACGGGCAAGGGCATGCTGCACGGCCCGGTCGGCATGCTGCTGTATGGTGCGGGCTTCAGGGGACATGCTTTCCGGTGGTGGCGTCGTGGTGGGGGCCGGGGCGGGCGAAGGCGCGGCATCGGGGGGCGTAATGCCCAACTGGCGCAGCAGGTCGGCCGTGGAAAGGGTGGACAGGTCGGAGCCATCCTCGTCCATGTCGGTCTGGCGGCGGGCGGCATTGCGTTCCTGTTCGCGCTGTTCCTGATCAATGCGTGACTGTGCGTGATCGAGCAACTGGGACTGGCGCGTGGTCAGATCGCGCAGGTCACGGCGCAGTTCGCGCGCCTGCTGGCGGGCCTGCATCTGCTGGGCAAGCTGGGCCATGTCCTGCGGGGTGGCGTTACGCATGCCTTCGGCCATGTCCTCCATCTGCTGGAGTTTCTGCATCGCGTCCGCATCGCGGCCATTGGCCGCGTCATCCTGCAACTGCTGCATCATGCGGCCAAGGTTCTGTTCACCCCGCATTGTCATTTCCGGGATGGCGGGCATGGCCGAATGTTCCCGCATCGCCTGTTGCGCCAGTGCCTGCATCTTGCGCGAAAGGGCATCCTTGAGGGCCTGCATGCGGTGCTGGAGTTCCGCCTGCTGGTCCGCGCCCTGACCGGCGGCCCCCATCTGGCGCATATGTTCAAGCTGTTCGCGCACGGCCTCCTGCGCCGCCTGTACGCCGAAATCGGCCTGTTCGTTATTTATGTCGTGGCGCTTATGCTCGATATCGAGTGCAAGAAACCACAGTCGTCCGGTTGCCTGCGCAAGGGCGTATTCATCGCTTACGTCCTCGCTATCCAGCACGGCTGCCGTACTGGTCAGGGCCAGCATGAAGCCGGCCTGATGCGTCAGCACGGTGTCGGTCTGTCCCAGCGCCAGCAGTTCCCGGCTGCCCTGTGCGCGGTTTTCCCGGTGCAGGGCCATGCGCTTGCGGATATCAAGTATCGCCTTGGCCACCGGATTGGTGAATGAACGTGCCCCGATGCGCATGCGGATGGGGGTGGATGTCGCGGTCACATTGCTGCTGCTGGTGGCCACCAGCCGGGCTGTCACCTCTTCTCCTGCCCACGGATTTTCGGACAGGTCAGGTGTCGCCACATCATCCGCCACGCGCGGATGACCATTGAGCGGGATCGGCACGGAGGTAATGAGCTGTCCGCTATCAGGCGCAATCAGTTCCGCATGCAGGCTGGCGACGCCGTAGGGCTGCGATACATGATAGGGCAGGCGGGTCCGCCATTCGCCCTCATGACTGCCCGGGTCTTTGCCCCACGCGATTTCAGGCGCGGGGTTGGGCGTTACCTTCAGGTTCCATTGCGCCAGCGTGCGCCCACGGCCGCGCAGGGTCAGCGTACCGCTGGCCAACAGGGGCGATTCGGTATTCCAGCTTGCCTGTCCCAGCGCATGGAAGGTATGCGCGCCCATGACCGGTTGCCGACCGTCGCGCCGCACCCGCAGGACGGGCCTGCCGTGCAGCCCGTTCAGCGTTACGGTCAGTTGCGCGCCTGCTGGCACGGTTGCGTCCGTATGGGCGGCGTCAAGAAAGACCGGTGCGCCGGGGGCGTAAGCTGGCATGGTGATCCATGCATTGACCTGTGGCGCGGGGGTGTCCGCATCATCCACGCCGGGCACGAAGGCTGCCATGATCCGGCTGGGAGCATGACCACCCGTCCATAACAGACCACCTGCCAGCAGGGCGGCAAGAAGGGGTGTAGCCTGCCACCCGCCGGTTGTGCGCAGGTTCGGGTGCGGCCAGCCGCCACGCAGTCGCCCCAGTGATGCGGCGGTGCGCTGCAGATGCACCTGCCACAGATAGGCGATCTGTGGCGTGGTCGCGTTGGCAGGATGGTCCTGCAATGTGCTGAGTTGCTGGCCGGACAGGCCCGATGCACGTTCCACCCGCCGGTCGGTTTCGTGTGCGGTAGGGGGGCGGATACGCTGCCACTGCCGCCACGTCGCATAGGCCGTGCCGCCAAGGATCGCTGCCAGAACAAGACCGTGCAGCCCATCGGGCATGGACTGGGGCAGGCGCGTAAGTCCCAGCGCCGCAACACCCATGACAGCATTGGCGGCAGGCAGCATGAGCGGCCACAGCCGCTCCACCCACAGGGCACGCCGGGCCTGCTGGCGCGCATGGGCCAGACGTCGCGGCAGGGTGCCGCCGGGCTGGGTGCTGTCCTGCCCCGCTGTCATAGGCCTCCGCCAGCGGGGAGGAGCGCGGTATCCACCCATTCGGGAATGCGGTCGGCACCCCACAGTTCTTCCGTCTGCTGACGGTCGCGGATGACGGACCAGCGGTTGCCATCCACCATGACCTGTGCCGCCAGCGGGCGGGCGTTATAGGTTGAACTCATGACCATGCCATAGGCGCCGCAGTCCAGCAGCGCGAGCCGCGAACCGGCCTCCATATGTGGCAGGCTGCGGTCATGGCCAAAGGTATCGCCACTTTCGCATACCGGTCCCACCACATGCACCTGTTCGACCGGTGCGAAGGCTTCCGTGGGTGAAAGCGGCAGGATTCCGTGCCACGCATCGTACAGGCTGGGGCGCATGAGGTCGTTCATCGCCGCGTCCAGCACAAGGAAGGGGGGCATGCCGTCATAGCCGGATTTGCGCAGGATGACGGTGCTGAGCAGCACCCCGGCAGGTCCGGCCAGCCAGCGGCCCGGTTCAATGGCAAGGCGCGTGCCCAGATCGCCAAGTTCGGCATGGATCGCGCTGGCAAGGGCTTCGGGCGCGCCCTCGCTTTCATCGCGGTAGGAAATGCCAAGCCCGCCACCGCAGTCCAGCACGTCAACCGCAAGACCGCGCGCGCGGATGGTGCGCACCAGTTCCGCAAGCTTCGCGTAGGCGGTGCGGTAAGGCTGCATACGGGTGATCTGGCTGCCGATATGCATGGCAAGCCCTACGGCGCGGATGCCGGGCAGGCCTGCCGCATGGGCGTAAAGGTCCGCCGCGCGGTTGTAGGGAATGCCGAATTTGTTGGTGGCAAGGCCCGTGGTGATCTTGGCATGGGTACCGGCATCCACATCGGGGTTGATGCGCAGGGCAACCGGCGCATCCAGTCCTTCATCCACGGCAACGGCGGAAAGAAGATCGAGTTCCTCCGCACTTTCCACATTGATCTGGGCAATGCCCGCGCGCAGGGCCAGCCGCATTTCATCAGCCGTCTTGCCAACGCCTGAAAAGACGATCCGGCATGCGGGGATGCCCGCCGCCATGGCCCGGCGCAGTTCGCCACCGCTGACCACATCCGCCCCGGCCCCTTCGGCGGCCAGTACGCGCAGTACGGCCAGATGATCGTTGGCCTTGACGGCGAAATGGATCGAGACAGGGGTGTCCGTTCCCTCGAACGCCGTGGCCAGCCGCCGGTAGCGTGCGCGCAGCGTGCCCGCGCTCATGACCCAGGTGGGTGTGCCCAGCGCATCCGCAATGGCATTAAGGGGCACGTCTTCCAGCACAAGCCCGTCCACGGCATGCATGGACAGCGCCGGACGGACGGCCAGAAGATCGGAAACGGAGGGGTCCTGTCCGGGACAGGTGAGGGGAGCATCAGCCATGATGGCCGCTACGATACCGCCTTGCTCCGCCGCTTCCAAGGTGCTTGACGCATGAAAGGATGGGAAGCACAAATCAGTCATGGAAAATGACCCTCTTGTGCAGGCGGCGGCGGAGGTAAGGCTGCGGGCCTACGCCCCGTATTCACGCTTTCAGGTTGGCGCGGCGGTCGAGACAGCCGATGGCAGGATGTTCGCCGGGTGCAACGTGGAAAATGCGGCCTACCCGGAAGGGACCTGTGCCGAGGCAGGCGCCATCGCGGCCATGGCAGCGGCGGGCGCGCGTGAAATCCGGCGCGTGGTGGTGTGTGGCGGACTGGATACGCCCTGCACGCCGTGCGGTGGATGTCGGCAGAAGATCAGGGAATTCGCAGCCCCCGATACCACGGTCACCATGGTATCGCCGCAGGGAGGCGTGCTGCTGGTGCGCACGCTGGCGGACCTGCTGCCCGACAGTTTCGGGCCGGGCAGCCTGTCCTGACCGCGTGGTATCAGCGGTCGGGGCTGGGATAGCTCCTGTAATACCCATCTGAACGCGCGGGCTGATGGGGCGCGCCGATGCGCCCGCAGGCGTCAAGCGTTGTGGCCATGGCCGCCAGCACGCCCACCATCAGCATGATTCCGGCGATCCGCCCGCGCAGGATGGCAAGAAGGTGCATCATTCTGCCCCCAGCGTTTCCAGCCAGCGTGCGGACTGGGCGCGGACGTTATCTGCCGCCGTGCCGCCATGGCTGGTGCGTGACGCGATGGAGGAATCGACATCCAGCACCGAAAAGATATCTTCGGTAATGCCGGGTTCTTCCGCCTTCATTTCCTCCAGCGTCAGGTCGGCAAGACCCACGCCCTTCGCTTCCGCCTTGCCAACAAGCCGTCCGGTCACGTGATGGGCGGTGCGGAACGGCACCCGGAGCACACGCACCAGCCAGTCGGCCAGATCGGTTGCGGTCGAGAATCCCGACCCCGCATAGGCCCGCATCTGCTCCGCATTGACGCTGAGGTCACGGATCATGCCGTCCATCGCAGCAAGGCTGAGTGCCGCGGCATCCGTCGCGGCGAATACGGGTTCCTTGTCTTCCTGCATGTCCTTGGCATAAGCCAGCGGCAGACCCTTCATGACCGTCAGCAGCCCGACAAGCGCGCCGGTAATGCGCCCACCCTTGGCGCGGACCAGTTCAGCCGCGTCGGGGTTGCGCTTCTGCGGCATGATGGACGAACCCGTGGTGAAGGCGTCCGACAGACGGATGAAGGAGAAGGGGGCGGAACACCAGATCACGATCTCCTCCGCCAGACGGGACAGATGTACCGCCATGATCGACAGGGCGGAGAGGTATTCCAGCGCGAAATCACGGTCGGATACGGCATCGAGCGAGTTGGCTGTCGGGCGGTCGAAACCAAGGGCGCTGGCCGTCATTTCCCGGTCGATGGGGAAGGACGTCCCCGCCAGGGCTGCGGACCCCAGTGGCGATTCATTCAGCCTGCGTCGGGCATCCAGCAGCCGCCCCCGGTCGCGCGCCAGCATTTCCACATAGGCCATAAGGTGATGGCCGAAGGTCACGGGCTGGGCGGTCTGCAGGTGGGTGAAGCCGGGCATGGGGGTGGCTGCATGTTCGGCTGCGCGCCGCGCCAGTGCGCGCATGAGGGATGCGGCCTGCTGGTCAAGACCATCAATGGCGTCGCGTACCCACAGGCGGAAATCGGTCGCCACCTGATCGTTGCGTGACCGCGCGGTATGCAGGCGCTTGCCAGCCTCGCCAATCCGGTCGGACAGGCGGGCTTCGATATTCATGTGAATATCTTCCAGCGCCGTGCTGAATTCGAACGTGCCCGCCGCGATCTCGCGCCCGATTTCATCCAGCCCTTCGGTAATGGCGCGGGCATCGGCGTCGGAAATGATGCCGGTTCTGGCCAGCATGGCGGCATGGGCCTTGGAACCCGCGATATCCTGCCGCCATAATGCCTGGTCAAAGCCGATCGAGGCATTGATGTCCTGCATGATCGCGGCCGGCCCCCCGGCGAAGCGCCCGCCCCACTGCGCGTTTGCTTTCTGCGCGTCCTGATCCGTCAGCTTTTTCGCGTTCCCCGGCATCCTGTGTTCCAGCTACCCCAAGTGTGATGAAGGATTATATATGGCATCATGCCATGGCAGCCGCACCCTACCGGTGTGATGCGTCCGACACAATCTTTGCTGTGGCCCGCTGCTCAGGTGCATCCGTCCTGTCATGCAGGGGGAGGGTTGCGGCGTGGGGTCTTTTACTCATGCCGTGGGGACTGTAGGGTCATGTTTCAACCCGCCCATGGCATAGGACGCCCCGCCACAATGCAGCATGCAGCCCCTGCGCAAGAGCCGTCACGTCTGCTGACGCAGGATGATCCGGCACCCGTCATCCAGTTCGGCACCTCGGCCATCGGGGCGCAGGCGCTCCCTCCCGGTCTGCCTTTCGTGCTGGTCAGCGACCATGCCGGTCGCGCCATTCCCGCCACGCTGGGCAATATGGGCGTAAGCGACCGGGACCGGGATCGTCATATCGCCTGTGATATCGGCATGGCCGAAACCGGGCGGCTGCTGGCGCAGGAACTGGACTGTGTCCTGATCGAACAGGCGTATTCACGCCTTGTCATCGACTGTAACCGTGCGCCGGGACATCCGACATCCATCGTGCGGCATAGTGATGGCACGGTCGTGCCCGGCAATGCCGACATTACCGCCCATGAGGAAGGCCGCAGGGTAGAGGAGATATTCCTGCCCTATCACCAGCGGATCGGGGCCGAACTTTCCGCCCGTCTGGATGCGGGCCTGCCCGTGGTGCTGATTTCCCTGCACAGTTTTACCGACCGCATGAACGGGCAGGCGAGGCCATGGCATACGGGGGTGCTGCACAACCGCAACCCGGCCTTCGGGCTGCGGGTGCGCGACCTGCTGCGTGCGGAAGAGGGACTGGTTGTGGGAAGCAACGAACCCTATGCCCTGACGGATGTGAGCGATTATACCGTGCCGGTCCATGCCGAAGGGCGCGGTCTGCCCTATCTGGAAATCGAGATCCGGCAGGACCTGATTTCCGGGCCGGAGGGACAGGCGGAATGGGCGGCGCGGCTTGCGCGTATCCTGCCGCAGGCATGGCAGGAGTTCAGCGGTCAGGCCGTGGGCGCGCGTAAACAGACAGCCTGATGGAAAAGATAATGGAACAGAGGCCGCGTATCGACGGGCATACCCTTCTGGCCGGGGTGATCGGCTGGCCGGTGGCGCATTCGCGTTCGCCGCTCATGCATAATTTCTGGCTGGAAAAAAGTGGCGTCAACGGGGTGTATGTGCCCCTGCCGGTGGCGCCGGGGCAGTTTGAGACCGCCGTGCATGGCCTGCGGGCGGCCGGTTTCCGGGGCGTGAACGTGACCATCCCGCATAAGGAGGCGGCCTACCGGATCGTGGACCGGCTGGACCGTTCGGCTGAACGCTCCGGTTCGGTCAATACGCTGGTCTTCGCCGAAAACGGGACGATTGAAGGATATTCCACCGATGGTGACGGTTTCGTCGCCAATGTCGAGGCGCATGGCATTGAAGTCGCGGGCGGCCGTGCCCTGCTGCTGGGGGCTGGCGGCGCGGCACGCGCCATTGCCGCAAGCCTGCTGGACCGGGGGGTGAAGGTCATTGTCGCCAACCGCACCCGTGCGCGTGCGCAGGCGCTTGCGGCCTCCCTTGACGGGATAGAGGTGATTGACTGGGAACAGGCCGGGCAGGCCCTTCCGTCATGCACACTTCTGGTCAATACGACCTCCATCGGCATGGAAGGGGTGGACAGCGGGGCTTTCCCGTTCAGCCTGGAACAGGCCAGCCCTGATCTTGTGGTATGTGACATTGTCTATGTGCCACGACAGACGGCCCTGCTGGAACAGGCTGCCGCACGGGGGCTGCGCACGGTTGATGGGCTGGGTATGCTGATCCAGCAGGCCGGGGAAGGCTTTCGCAAATGGTTCGGCGCGGTGCCCGACATGGGACCGGAGGTCGAAGCCCTGCTGGATGCCGACCTGCGGCGTGCCCGCGCGGGCTGATCGGACGGGCAATGCGCGTACTCGGGCTTACCGGCGGGATCGGTATGGGCAAGTCCACGACCGCCGCCATGCTGGAACGGGCGGGCGTGCGGCTGTTCGATGCCGATGCCGTGGTCCGCGCCCTTCAGGCCCCGCATGGGCGTGCGCTGCCTGACATTGAAAATCTGGTGCCCGGTTCCGTGCGGGACAATGTGCTGGACCGGGGGGTATTGCGACGCGCGGCCCTGTCTGATCCGGCTGTCATGCGCGGGCTGGAGAAAATCATCCATCCCATGGTCAGTGCGGCGCGGCGGCAGTTCCTGCAACGCGCCCGGCGTGATGGATGCCGCTGGGTGGTGCTGGACATTCCGCTGCTGTTTGAAACCGGGGCGGAGCGGTTGTGTGACCGTGTCGCGGTCGTCAGTGCGCCTGCACCAGTGCAGCGCGCGCGCGTGCTGCGCCGTGGGCGGATGACACCGGCCCAGATCGATGCGGTGCTGGCGCGGCAGATGCCCGACCGGCTGCGACGGCGTAAGGCGGATGTGATTATTGAAACCGGCCTGTCACGTTTCAATACGGTGCGACAGGTCCGGCGGCTGTTGCGCGCCATGCGTGAAGATACGCCCATCGCATGGGCGCAGGCCAGAAGGAAGTCAGCATGAAGCGTTCCATCCTGTTCGATACGGAAACCACCGGGCTTGATCCGCTCAAGGGTGACCGCGTGATTGAAATCGCGGCGCTGGAACTGATGGGCGACCTGCCCACCGGCAACAACTTCCATGTGCTGATCGATCCCGAACGGGACGTGCCCGAGGAAGCATCCCGCGTGCATGGCTTCACCCGTGCCGACCTTGAGGGAAAGCCCAAATTTGCCGAGATTGCAAAAGGGTTTCTGGATTTCGTCGGCGATGATGCCCTGATCGCGCATAACGCACGCTTCGACTTCGGCTTCCTTAATGCGGAGCTTGGGCGGGCCGGGCTGCCGGAACTCGACATGGGGCGTATGGTCGATACGCTGGACATGGCGCGCGAACGCTTTCCCGGCATGCCCAACAGCCTCGATGCCCTGTGCCGCCGCTTTTCCATCGACCTGTCCGAACGTACGACCCATAACGCCCTGCTGGACTGTCGGCTTCTGGCCGCCGTCTATCTGGAGCTGACCGGTGGCAGGCAGCGCGGGCTGGGGCTGGCGGTGGAAGAAGGCAGTGGCGGCATCGCCACCTATACCTATGCGCGTCCCGCAGGCCACCAGCCGGTGCGTGTCCAGCCGACGGAAGCGGAAATCGAGGCCCATCAGGCATTTGTGAAGCGATTATCCGATCCGCTGTGGCTGGCATGAGGATACGGCATGTAACAAAGGGTTGGTCAGCCAGCCCGTCTGGGTTAGGGTCGGGACGTTAATCGTACCGGATGTCTTGAACAGGAAGAGAGCATTGTCCACGGACGAGATTGTCGATCCCACGATCGCCCCTTCCGATCAGTTCAGGCGCTTCCTGCTCCATATCGGTATTCCGGTGGCCGGCGTCGTTTCGGTCATCGCCGTTATTGCTGGCGTAGGGTGGCATTCCTACCGCACGGTGCGCACCGGCGCCCTTGCGCTTACGCATGACCTGCTGGTCAGCCAGCAGGACTATATCGCCAAGGAAGTCAGTTCCTTCCTCATGCCCGCTTCGGCGGGGGCGATCGTGGCGCGGGACATGCTTGAACACGGCGCACCCGCGGTCGAACAGAAGATATTCAATGCCTACAGCAGCACCATGCTGCGCAACGTACCACAGATCCAGTCTTTCTATCTGGCCGACAGTGATGGCAATTTCAGTGAACTGGAGCGTGGGCCGGACGGGCAGGGTGTAGCCATCACAACCCTGCAGAACCCCGGAACGGACAACTCGGTCTTCGCGCATGAACAGCGTGACGCGCAGGGCAAGACCGTCCGGCAATGGCAGACCCCGTCGAAACAGTATGATCCGCGCGGGCACGGATGGTTCACCGATACGATCAAGGCGGGACGCGAATACTGGACCCACCCTTACCTTGTGGAAATGACCCGGGAACTGACGCTGACGGCGGCGGTCCCGTACAAGGGGCTGGATAACAAGACCTATGTCTATGCCATCAACCTCTCGCTCGACCATCTGAACAGCTTCCTCAATTCGCTCAAGATCGGTCAGAGCGGCAACGCCATCCTGATGGATCATGACGGGCATGTTCTGGCCGGACACGCCATGAAGGAAACGCTGGCCAGAGCCAATGGCGACCCGCTGAAGATGGTGCTCGATCCCAGCCAGTTCCCGGTCATGAGCAAGGCATTCGACCAGTACCGGGTTCATGGTTATGGCGCGCGCACCGTCCGCGTGAAGAACCGGAACTATGTCACCATCACGGCCAACCTGCCGGTGGGGACGGATAGCTGGGTGCTGCTGCTGGTTGCGCCGGAAGATGATTTTTCGCGCTTCGCCATGGCGGACGGGCGGCAGAACCTGCTGTTCTCCATCCTCGTGGTGCTGATGGCGTCGGGGCTGGGTTTCCTGCTGTTCCTTCAGGCCCGCAGGGGCGAGCGCATGCACCGTCAGATCGAGCAGGCGCATGCCGTGGCCAACTATGAAAGCCATGCCCTGCAATCTGTTGCGGCCTATCCCGAACTGTTCAATCCCGAAGACAATGCCCTGATCCTGACCGAGGCGCTGGCCGATCAGTCGCTGGCCCGGCGTGCTGCCATATGGCGTATCCTGCATGACGGGCACACCCTGATGTGCATCGATTCCTACGACCGGCAGCAGGACGTGCATTCCGGTGGCTTTGAAATGGCCACCACGGATCTCAAGAGCTTCTTTGATTCCGTATCCCACGGGGATGCGCTGGTCATAGCCAGCGCAGCGGATGATGACCGTACGTCCGCCTTCTACCGGGTCTATATGCGCGCCTTCGGCAGCAGGGCGCTGTTCTGCAATCCCATTCTGGGTAGCAGCGGGCCTGTAGGCGTCATCACGCTGGAAGATGCGCCCCGGGCGGAAATGGTCTCCCACTTCGTGGACATGATCGCCGGTGTGGCTGCCGCCCGTTTTTCCGCGCAGCATTACACGGCCGTGGCTGCGGCAAGGGAAGAACTGGAGTCCGAACCCACGGCGGAAGAAGAACCACGCGACCCCAGCCAGGGTTTCCTTCTGCAACCCGCCGCCATGACGGCGGAAGGTCAGCCGTCCACGACGGACATGACCAAGGTGGACGGATTCTATCCCGCCGTGGCCATCATGGTCATCAGCCTGTCGGACATCGTGATGACGGCGCAGGACGATCCGACCGCGAATATCAAGCTGATCGATACCATGGCGGGGATATTGCAGGATATCGCCCATCAGTGCGGGCTGTATTCCATCCGTATGCTGGGGCATCGCGTGGTCTGCGTTGCGGGCTGTTCGCGTGTGCCGGACAAGGGGGCCGCGTATCGCATGGCCAACGCCGCGCTCATGATGCGTGAAAGCACGCTGTCCATGCTGGCGAAGGAAGACATGGACCCGGTTTTCCGTATCGGCATTGACGTCGGGCCGGTATTTGGCGGCATGCTGGGCAAGGAACCGCAGGCATTCAACCTGTGGGGCGACGCCATGGGCATGGCCGAGATGATGGCGCAGGGCGCGCCGGATGTGGGCACCATTCAGGTATCGGAAGAAGTGTATGTCGCCCTGCGGCAGAATTTCCTGTTCCGTGAGCGTGGACGCTTCTTTATCCCCGGTGTCGGTCTGACCCGTACCTATGTGCTGGCCGGACGGCGATGACGGATATTCCCACCTCAGGGCAGGCCAGCATGCCCCAGGGCGGGCAGCCACCCGGCATGGGACCGTCGGAGCCTGATAAGGCGGGCCGCGTCATGCTGGTGTTGCGGCGTTTTGCGCCGTGGCTTGCCAGTATCGGACGCCTGACGCGCCATCAGGTCCGTTTCACGCTACTGCTGATCGGGGCGGGTTGGGGCACGCTGCGCGAAAGCCTGCGGCCCAATTCATGGCGCAGGCCGGTTATCTATGAATTCCGGGCGACCCTGCGGCAGGTCGTCGGCGGCGGTTTCCTCAGCATTGTGGTCACGGCCACGCTGACCGGCCTCATGGTCGTGTCGCAGGCTGCATACTGGCTGGGCTATGCCGGCATGGCGCAGATGACCGGGTCCATCCTTGTTTCCGTTCTGGTGCGCGAAATCTCGCCCATCCTTGTGGGGATCATCCTTATGGGGCGTAGTGGCATGCTGTGCCTGACGGAAATCGGGATGCTGGTGCTGGGTGGCGAAGTGCGCGGCCTGCAGGCGCGGGGGATCGATCCGTTTCTGGCGCTGGTCATGCCGCGCACCTTTGCCTTCACGGTCGGGGGCTTCACGCTGGGGATGATCTTCTCGGTCGTGTCGCTGCTCATGGGGTTCATGGTGGCGCATGCGAGCGGGGCCATCACATCCTCGGTCTGGACGTTCTTTTTCAACGTTCTCGGGGCCATGACCACGTGGGATTACCTGATCATTCCGCTTAAATTCGTGCTGGTCGGCTTCTTCGTCGGGCTGGGCGCGTGCATTTCAGGGCTGACCGTCAGCAGCAATGACACCATGGCCAGCATCATGCCGCGTGGTTTTGCGCGCGGGATCATGCTGGTGCTGGTGGTCAATATCCTCTTCATGCTGGATTTCTGACCATGACAGCCAATGCACCCCTGCTGGAACTGCGCGACGTTGTGCCCACCTTCGAGGAGAGCGGGCTTATGCCCGCACCTTACAACCTGCGCATCATGCCCGGCGAATGCGTGGTCATCGACTGCCGTGATGAAAACCGCGCCGCCGTATTCGCGGATCTGTGCACGGGCATGATTTCACTCAGCCAGGGTAACATCCGGTTCATGGGGCTGGACTGGACCACGTTACGCGACAGGCAGCTTAATGCATTGCGGGGCCGCATTGGCCGTATTTCACGCAGTGGAAGCTGGCTGAACCTGTTCGGCACGCATCTCAACATCATGCTGCCGCACCTGTACCATACCAACGACCCGCTGGATAACGTGGTTGAACATGCCACCGAACTGGGCCGCAGGTTCGGTTTTCCCGGCCTGCCGATCACGGCGCCGGACCGGCTTTCGGCAGCGGATCAGGCGCGGGCGGCATGTGTGCGGGCATTCCTCGGCCGGCCCGACCTGCTGGTGCTGGAAGACATATCCGACGTGCTGCCTGAAGAAAATGTGCTGCCGTTTTTTGAAATGATGACCGCAGCACGCGACCGGGGGTGTGGCGTGCTATGGTTTGTCCGCTCCGCGGTCGCGTGGCGTGAGTATCGCAAGGCGGTCAATCTCCACATGCGCCTTCTCGATGAAGGTCTTTTTCCCATGCGGGTGATGTAATGGTCCAGAAACAACAGTCAGACGGAATCCGGCAGCTTGTGCGTGTCCGTTACGCCGATGAATGGGTGGGTATTCTTGTCCTGCTGTCGCTTGTCATCCTGTTCGGCGCGGTGATTGAAGCCGGTGTGCTCCATGACTGGCTGCGACCTGCGGGCAGGCTGCGGATCGTGCTGCCTGAAAATGGCGTAAGCGGCCTTGCCGTGGGCGATGATCTGGAGGTGATGGGCATTCACGCGGGCACAGTGCGTCGCGTGCGCATCAATCCGTCGGGCGGCATGTATGCGATTGCGGAGATCGATCCCGATATCGAACCCTATATCCGTCATGACAGTTCGGCCATCATCCGCAAGCGTTTTGTCGTGGCCGGCGCGACCTATATCGACATCTCGCGCGGGGCGGGTGAAAAGCTGGACTGGAGCTACGCGGTGCTGAGCGCCACGAACGCCCCCAACCCGGCGGATACCATTACCCAGACCTTCAGCGATATCCGTGACCGCGTCATTCCTGTTCTGGATAATGCCCAGCACATGATGGCGACGCTGGACGCCACCATTACGGACATGCATGCGGGCAAGGGCTCCATCGGGCGGCTTATGACCAATGATGACCTGATCCGTCAGGCCGAGCAGATGATCACCACGCTCGATGCCACGGTCAGCCAGCTTGCGCCGATTGAAAAGCAGCTTGCAGGCGTCATGGACAAGGCCAGTGCCAGCATGACCAACGTGCAGAAGGCGACGGGCGACCTGAGCAACGCAACACCCGCCATCACCCATAACCTGCAGGATGCCAGTCAGCAGCTTCCGGTGCTCCTGGTGCAGGCGCAGTCCACCGCTGCCAGCCTGCAGAAGCTGGTCGACCAGATGCGGGGGCTGTGGATACTGGGTGGTAATGGAAACAAGGCGAAGCATGGCCATGCCCGCCTGCCAGCGCAGAAGGTGCAGCCGTGATCATGAAAAAAGACTATGTGGCACTGGGTCTGATGCTTGCGCTGGCCGGATGTGGCGGGGGTGAAAAAGCGGCATCCCCTACCGACAGCACCCTGTCGCAGGACATGGAGACGGCCCGTGACGCCGTAAGTCTGGAACGTCTTTCGGTAGCCGAACAGCAGTATCGCGCGGCAGGTGAGCGTGCGATCGCGCGTGATGATGTCACGGCCATAGGCGATTCAGGCTATAATCTTGCGACGGTCGAACTGGACGAAAACAGGCCGCAGGATGCTCTGGCCACCATCACGGCTACCCGTTCTGCGCTGCAGGTGCGCGGGCAGGCCGGGGATGATGCCGGACTGGATCTGGTGCAGGCCGGGGCGCTGTACCGTCTTGGCCGCAATGCGGAAGCGGCATCCGCCGCAGCACGCGCGGCAGCGGCGCAGGATGTGGATATTGCGGAAAAAGGCCAGTTCATCCGTGGGCTGATCGCAGATGATGGGGGCGATCAGGCCACGCTGGCATCGGTTGCGGCCTATTTTGCAACGCTGACGGGCAAGGTGCCCGCAGGCTGGAGTGCGGATGCCATGGAAATGGCCGCCCGCAACCTGCTTGCCACGGGTGGTAGTGCCCGGACAGCATGGCAGGATGCGTTGCAGGCCGCGACAATCCGCCAGCAACAGGTGGATTACCGCGATATGGCGCGTGCACTGGGTGTCGCCGCAGCGGCTGCCAGCAAGGCAGGTGATGCGCAGGCCGCCGCGCAGCTTTACACCCGCGCCAGCCAGAGCGCAGGGCAGGCAGGTGACAAGGTTGCGGCTGAACGCTGGGCACGGCAGGCCGGATCATCGGCGGCGGTTGACCCGTTCGTGCTGCCCGCGGCTCCAGCCCGCAAGAAATAGGCCGGTCTGAAAACGGCTTGTCCAATGGGAAAGGGCCTGTCCAGCTTATAGCCGGACAGGCCCTTTTTCCATCAGTCGGTCAATGGGCAGCCATTGAAGGCCGCCCGACAAACATTTGATAAATCGCACAGAAGCCTTTTGGTAAGGCGTCTTATACCTCATCACGCGGCAGCAGCGTGGTATGGCGTGCCACCAGCGTGGCGCTGGCGCTGTTCAGTCCGTCAAGCTCCACAAGCATGCCCCGGGCCTTCATCTTGCCCACCAGTTCTTCCAGCGCGCCCACGGCGGTCATGTCCCATAGATGGGCATGGGTCAGGTCGATGATGACCTTGCTGGAGGTCGTGTCGTGCAGGTCGAAAGCATCTGTAAAACCATCGGTGGAGGCAAAGAATATCTGCCCTTTCACCACATAGGTACGCGTGGTCCCATCGCCGGAAATCGTGCTGCTGACGTCAAGCATGCTGGAAACCTGAAACGCAAAGAACAGGCCGTTCAGCAGGACACCCACCGCCACGCCAGCCGCAAGGTCATGCGTGCCGACCACGACAGCGACCGTTGCCAGCATGATGACGCTGGTGGTGCGTGGATGATGCGCCAGATCGCGCAGGGACGACCAGGAGAATGTGCTGGCGGACACCATGATCATGATCGCGACCAGTGCCGTGACCGGCACCTGCGCCACCCACGGGCGCAGCACGACCATCAGCAACAGCAGGAATGCCCCCGCCACGAAGGTGGATAACCGCCCCCGGCCACCGTAACGCAGGTTGCCTACCGTCTGGCCGATCATGCCGCAGCCGGCGATGCCACCAAACAGCCCGACCGCGATATTGGCCAGACCCAGACCCGTGCATTCCTGCCGCTTGCTGCTGGTGGTTTCGGTCAGGTCGTCAACCACGCGCGCGGTCATCATGGATTCGAGCATGCCCACCGCAGCCATGGCCAGCGCATAGGGTGCAATGATTTCAAGCGTATCGAGCGACATCGGCACGTCAGGCCAGACAAGATGCGGCAGGCTGTCCGGCAGGCGACCAAGATCGGCCACGGTATGCAGTGGCATGGGATAGATGATGGAAATGACCGTCAGCACCACAATGCAGATCAGCGGCGACGGGATGGCGGAGAAGACACGCGGCACGGAATAGATGATGGCAAGTCCCAGCGCGATCATGGCGTAGCTGTGCCATGTCACATGCAGCATGTGGGGAACCTGCGCGGAAAAGATCAGGATGGCCAGTGCATTGACAAAGCCCGTCCGCACCGGACGTGAGACATAGCGCATGAGAACATGCAGCCTGAGCACGCCGAACGTAACCTGTAGAAGCCCGCACAACAGTGTCGCGGCCAGCAGGTACTGCACGCCGTGCCCGCGCACCAGTGCTGCGGCCACAAGGGCGACTGATCCGGCCGCACCGGAAATCATGCCCGGCCTGCCCCCCGTCAGGGCAATGACGACGCTGATTACGAAAGAAGCATACAGCCCGACCGCAGGGTCCACGCCCGCAACAAATGAAAATGCGATGACTTCGGGTATCAGCGCGAACGTGCCGACCATTCCGGCCAGCGTATCGCGCGTGATGTTGCCGAACCATTCCTCACGGTAACGGGCAAGAGCGGACATAAATAAAGCAGTGCCTTTCAGGAAAGGGGATCAGGTATCGGCAATGGTCATGTCCGCACGTCGCCACCAGCATTTCGGGGCGGGGCGCGGCTGCGGCAGCACCGCAAACGGATTGCCGGTGTACCGGACTGTGTTGGTGGGTGTTTCCTCGATCTCGATGCTGGCGCAGGTCAGCAGGCCGCCATCATCGGTAAGGAAAGCATTCAGCTTGGCCATCAGCAGGCAGGCCAGCAGTTCCGTCGTCGGGTCGCCCGGTGTTACCAGTATGCGCCGCGCGCGCTGTGGTTCGTTCCTGCCGAACCAGTCCAGCAGGGGATCATGTTCGGACAGTTGCAGCGCGTGATCGACCTGTTCATCGATGAAGCGGTGCCATCTTTCCTTTGCGCGCTGGAACGGCAGGACCATATTGGTGTGGCCGTCCAGTACGCCGGGATTCGTGGCGCGCAGGCTGACGCGGACGTATTCGTTATGACCATGCGGCAGGGCACAGCGTTCGCTCTCCCCCGCCAGCAACCGGTGCGCCATGGAAAAGCGCCGGGTAAAGACCAGTTCAAACATGGGGATGTTGTGCCACGAACCGTTCCCATCCCGCCTTGCGCAACTGGCAGGCCGGGCATGTTCCGCACCCATGTCCCCACGCGTGCAGCGTGCCGCGCGTGCCAAGGTAACAGCTATGGCTTTCATGGTTGATCAGGCGGACCAGCGCGTTGCCCCCAAGCTGAAGGGCAAGATCCCATGTCTCGGCCTTGTCGATCCACATGAGCGGGGTATGGATTATGTAATGGCTGTCCATGCCCAGATTGAGCGTGACCTGAAGCGACTTCATCGTATCGTCCCGGCAGTCCGGGTAGCCGGAATAATCCGTCTCGCACACGCCGGTCACGATATGGCGGATATTGCGCCGTGCCGCGAGTGCCGCGGCAAAGGTCAAGAAAATGATGTTGCGTCCCGGCACGAAGGTGTTGGGCAGGCCGCCTTCGGTCAGGGCGATCTCCGCCTCCCGCGTCAGGGCGGTGTCCGATACGGTGCCAAGGGCGGCAAGGTCAAGCGTGTGATCCGCGCCCAGGCGTGCGGCCCAGTCCGGATTTTCGATCGCCATGCCATCGCGCAGCGCGGTGCGGCATTCCAGTTCGACCGCGTGGCGCTGGCCATAATCGAACCCCAGCGTTTCCACCCGGCCAAAACGCGAAAGCGCCCATGCAAGACATGTGGCCGAATCCTGACCACCGGAGAACAGGACCAGTGCGGCTTCGTTTTCAGGGCGGGAGGGGGGAGGGGGAACGCTCATGCTCAGGGTATCCCGATCAGCTTGTGGGTCTGCAATGACAGACGCCATTGCGGATGATGCATGCAGTAGTCAACCGCGGCGGCGGTATTGCGGTTGCGTTCGGCGTTATCCATCGGCTGTAGCCAGAACTGACGGAAGTTCAGATCCGCCACCTGCTCCGGTAGCAGGTCAGGCTGCGGATAGACCAGTTTCAGCTCATCGCCGCTTTTCTGCACCAGTGGCGCGCCCGCCTTCGGGCTGACACAGACCCAGTCGATGCCGGTGGGCGCGGGCAGGGTGCCGTTGGTTTCCACCGCGATTTCAAAACCACGGGCATGCATGGCGGCAATCAGCGCATCATCAAGCTGAAGCAGCGGTTCACCGCCGGTAAAGACGACAAAGGCCGGTCCGGTATCCGGCACGGGCCAGGCCCGGCTGATTGCATCCGCAAGCTGTGCCGCGTCCGCAAAACGACCGCCATTGACGCCATCGGTGCCGATGAAATCGGTATCGCAGAACCGGCAGGTCGCCTGCGCCCGGTCGCGTTCCAGACCGGACCACAGGTTACATCCCGCAAAGCGGCAGAATACCGCCGTGCGGCCCGCCTGCGCCCCTTCACCCTGAAGGGTAGGGAAGATTTCCTTTACGGTGTAGGACATATTCCAGATTTCGTATTACGCGCGGCCAGCAGGGGACCAGCACGGGAAATGTCCCAGCCGGTCCCGCGCCCGGCTGCGTCGGGTTAGCCGTGTTGATCGGATTTATGCATGCCCAGCCGGTCAAGCAACTGCCGGTCGCGCGTGGCGGCGGGATTTGGCGTCGTCAGCAGCCGCTCGCCATAGAAAATGGAGTTGGCGCCCGCAAGGAAGCACAGTGTCTGCGCTTCGTCCGTCATGTCCTCACGCCCGGCGGCCAGTCGTACCCGGCTGGCGGGCATGGTGATGCGGGCGGCGGCGATGGTGCGCACGAATTCAATCGGGTCCACCGTTTCATCGGTGTTTTTGGCCAGTGGCGTGCCTTCCACCCGGACCAGCATGTTGATGGGCACGCTTTCGGGGTGACGGGGCAGGCTGGCAAGGGCTGCGATCATGCCCGCGCGGTCCGTGGTGTCTTCCCCCATGCCAACAATACCGCCACAGCAGACATTGATACCGGCATCACGCACGTTTTCCAGCGTATCGAGACGATCCTGAAACGTGCGGGTGGAGATGATGTCGCCATAATATTCAGGCGAGGTATCGATGTTGTGGTTGTAGTAGTCCAGCCCCGCGGATTTCAGCCTGTGCGCCTGCCTGTTGTCGAGCATGCCCAGCGTCACGCAGCTTTCCAGCCCCAGTTCCTTGACCCCTTCCACCATGGCGCACACGGTTTCCAGGTCATGTTCCTTCGGGCTGCGCCATGCGGCCCCCATGCAGAAGCGCGCGGCCCCGGCAGCCTTGGCGGCGCGGGCTTCCTTCAGCACTTCCTCCACGGCCATGAGGCGGCTGGCCTTGACGCCGCCGTCCTCGTGCATCGCACTCTGCGGGCAGTAGGCGCAGTCTTCCGGGCAGCCACCCGTCTTGATCGACAGCAGGGTGGAAATCTGCATTTCCGTGGGATCGAACCGCGCGCGGTGGACCGTCTGCGCCCGATAGATCAGGTCGGGGAAGGGCAGGGCCATAAGGGCCGCGACTTCATCGCGCGTCCAGTCCGTCCTTACCGGGGGCAGGCTGGTGGCGCTGGCATGCGCGTGAAGGGTGTCCGGGCTGCTCCCGTCGGGCATCGGTCGGGTATCCTCTGGCGGTCAGGGGGTGGAAAACCGTTCTGGCTGTGCCATACAAAACCGGCAATGACCACACTTTTATCGTTATGGGGTCATTGCCGGAAGAAGGGATCAGCCCAGAACGCGCGCCAGTGTCGTGCCCAGTTCCGCCGGGCTGGGGGCGACATGGATACCGGCTTCACGCAGGGCTTCGATCTTCGCGCTGGCGGTCTCGTGGCCACCGGTAATCACGGCCCCCGCATGGCCCATGCGCCGGCCCGGAGGGGCGGTGGCGCCCGCGATGAAGCCCACGACCGGCTTGCGCGTGCCGCTGGCGCGGATCAGTTCGGCGCCTTCGATCTCGGACGTGCCGCCGATTTCGCCAATCATGACGATGGAATGCGTGTCCGGGTCCGCGATCATGCGTTCCAGTACATCGGTGAAGTCCATGCCCTTGACCGGATCGCCGCCAATGCCGACACAGGTGCTCTGCCCCTGCCCGATGGCGGAAGTCTGGGCCACGGCCTCATATGTCAGGGTGCCGGAGCGCGAGACGATGCCCACATGGCCACGGCGATGGATCGGGCCGGGCATGATGCCGATCTTGCATTCATCAGGCGTGATGATGCCGGGGCAGTTCGGGCCGATCAGCAGGCTGTCGGAACATTCCAGGGCTGCGCGCACGCGCACCATGTCCTGCACCGGGATGCCTTCGGTGATGCACACGATCAGGGGGATGCCAGCGGCGATCGCCTCCAGAATGGCGTCGGCTGCACCGGCGGGCGGCACGTAGATGACGGAGGCATCGGCCCCCGTGGCTTCACGCGCCTGGCTTACGGTATCAAATACCGGCAGGCCGAGGTGAAGGCTGTCCCCCTTGCCCGGCGTCACGCCGCCAACCATGCGGGTGCCGTAGGCGATGGCCTGTTCGGTATGGAAGGTGCCCTGCGCGCCGGTAAAGCCCTGCGTAATCACCTTGGTGGAACTGTTGACAAGAATGGACATTCACTCAGGCTCCGGCATTACGGACGGCGGATACGATCTTGCGCGCGGCATCGCCCAGATCGTCAGCGGGGATGATGGTCAGGCCGGATTCAGCCAGCAGCGCCTTGCCGCGTTCGACATTCGTGCCTGCCAGACGCACGACCAGCGGTACATTCAGGCCGGTTTCGTGCGATGCGGCGATGATGGCTTCCGCAATCACGTCGCAGCGCATGATGCCGCCGAAGATGTTGACAAGGATGCCGCGTACCTTGGGGTCGGCGATCAGGATGCGGAAGGCCGCTGCAACGCGTTCCTTCGACGCACCGCCACCGACATCAAGGAAGTTGGCCGGTTCCTCGCCTTCCATCTTGATGATGTCCATCGTCGCCATGGCAAGGCCCGCGCCATTGACCATGCAGCCGATATTGCCGTCCAGACCGACATAGGCCAGCCCGTATTCGGCGGCTTCGCGTTCGCGGGGGTCTTCCTCGTTCTCGTCACGCAGTTCGGCCAGGGCGGGATGGCGGAACAGGGCATTGTCATCGAATGACATCTTCGCGTCCAGCGCCAGCAGGTCGCCCGCGCCGGTCACGACCAGCGGGTTGATTTCCACGATCGCGGCGTCAAGTCCGGTAAAGGCGGTATAGGCCGCACGCACCACGTTCTGGAAGGCGCGGATTTCACGGCCCTTCAGGCCAAGGCGCACGGCAAGGTCACGCGACTGGTAATCGCACAGGCCCTTTGCCGGGTCGATGCTTTCCTTGAAGATGCGCTCGGGCGTGTTCGCCGCAACTTCCTCGATTTCCATGCCGCCGTCAGGCGAGGCCACGATGACCAGCCGACCGGTCGAGCGGTCCACCAGCATGGAAAAATACAGTTCGCGCGCGATGTCGCAGCCGGATTCGACATACAGCGTGCGCACCAGACGGCCCGCAGGCCCGGTCTGGCGCGTAACCAGCACCGAACCCAGCATGGCTTCGGCCGCATCCGCAACGTCTTCGATGCTGCGGGCCAGACGTACGCCGCCCTTGCCTTCGGGCCTGTCGGCAAAATGTCCGGCACCCCGGCCGCCGGCGTGGATCTGTGCCTTGACCACGGTAACAGCAGCATCCAGCGCGCGGGCGGCGGCGATGGCTTCATCCGTGGTGGTGGCAGCACGTCCTTCAGGCACGGGCATGCCGTAGGAGCGCAGCAGCGCCTTTGCCTGATATTCGTGAATGTTCATATGCGACCCAATCTGTCTTTCTTATTAGCGGTGTCGGGCAACGCCCCTAGCACGATATGCGCCTGCTATGACAGGGGGCAGGCGCGGGATTGGCGTAAAGATGAAACATGTGTCATGTCCTTCCCGGCAGGGGCGTGCGTTATGCGCCATGGTGGAGAAGAGACAGAAGACAGGTTGCGATGAAACACTGGCGCATTGAACAGATGAACTGGGACCGTTTCGACCCGCAGCGGGTGGACCCCGATATTGTCCCGTTGATCAAGGCCGCATCGGTTGTCGAGCGTAATGGTCTTGACTACGCCCAATACCTGAAGAACGTCTTTGCCGATGATCCCGATTTCAGCCAGGCGGCGGATAACTGGGCGCAGGAAGAAGTACAGCACGGCGATGCCCTGGGGCGGTGGGCCATGATGGCCGATCCGTCATGGGATTACATGGCGGCGTTCGAGCGGTACCGGCAGTCCTACCGGCTGGATCTGGACGTGGATGCGTCCATCAGGGGGTCGCGGACGGGGGAACTGATCGCGCGCTGCATGGTGGAAACGGGTACGTCGTCTTTTTATACCGCGCTGGCCGATGCGACGGAGGAACCGCTGCTCAAGGCAATCTGCAAGCAGATCGCGGCGGATGAATACCGGCATTTCAAGCTGTTCTATGATCATATGCACCGCTACCTGCAGCGCGAGCATCTGGGCGTATGGCAGCGCACGCGCATTGCGCTGGGCCGGGTTACGGAAAGCGAGGACGACGAACTGGCCTCCGCCTTCCACACCACCAACGAACCGCCCGGCATGCCCTATGACCACAAACGCTGCATCGCGGCCTACATGTCGCGCGCATTGCGGTTCTATCAGCCGCGCCACGCGGTGCGGGTGACGGGGATGATCCTCAAGACGATCGGGTGGGCGCCCCATGGTCGGCTGCATGCGCTGATCGCCAGGGTGGTGTATCACCTGCTGCGCATGCGCCAGCGCAAATTCGCGCGCCTTATGGCCACGGCATGATGGTCGCCACCCCAATACAGGAATAAAGACAGGCAGGATGAAGCTTCAGTTTACAAATACCGTTGGTGCCACCCTTTTCGCAGCAGGCTGTTTTTCATTCGCCGGGCCGCTTCATGCGGATACAGTCCCGGCTTCCGCCCCGGCCGCGGGGGCAACGGGTAACGTGGCAGCGGAGCAGATCAGCGACGCCACGCGTGCGGAACGGCTCATGGCATCCCAGATCGGGCTGCGTGTCTTTACGTCTGCAGGCTTCCATCCCGGCACGGTGCGTCATATCGTCCTGTTCCGTTTCCTGCCCACCATTACCGACGCGCAGCGGGCGGAAGTGGTGCGGCGGTTCATGGCGCTGGGTCAGATCTCGCGGCGGGAGGATGGCTCCCCCGTTGTCGCGGCAATCGAAACCGGCGCGCAGATCAGCGGGGAAGGGGTGGATGAGGGACTGCAGCAGGCATTCCTTGTCACCTTCCGTTCCGAAGGGGACCGCAACTACTATGTTGGCCGCCCGGTGGTGACCGATCCTGCCTATTTCGACCCGGCGCATGAGGCATTCAAGAAATTCGCAGCGCCGTATGTCATCGCGACTGTCGTGTTTGACTACGCCATTCCCCCCAAATCCGTCCCGCGCAAGGCGCCGGTTCGTACGGGACGTGTGCAGGTTCCCCAACTGCAGGGCTGACAGGCCGCGCATCCCCTTCAAGGAGTTGAGATTACATGACAACCGTGACCCTCGGGCATCTGGATACGTCCGTGCAGCAGGCATCGGCCGCAGCCGTGGCACGCGTGCTGGAAGCCTATGATCTTGAAATAGAATATGTATCGGCGCCCCGCGCGGAAATGGAGGAACATGTCCGCCGTGGCGATGTGGACCTGTTCGTATCCGCATGGCTGCCGGATGTTGATGCGGCCTTCCTGGCCCCGGAACTGGGCATGCAGGCTTTCGGTCAGCTTTACCGTCCCGCCTTTGGCTGGTCCCTGCCGGAAGCCGCGGCGTGCGGCATGACCTCACTGGCGCAGCTTGCAACGGATGGTGGCGCGGTCGGGCGGGAAATCGTGACCCCGGCTTCCGTTCTGGACCGGGTGCGTCAGGTTGTCGCGGCCTATAACCTGACGGAAGCAGGCTTCACTATTGCCGCCCGTCCGGATGCGGAAGCTTTTGATCATGCCGCCCATATTCTGGAAAGCGGCCTGCCGGAGATCATTCCTGCCTGGCAGCCGTCCTTCCTGCATTACGGTAACCGCCTGATCCAGCTTGATGATCCCAAGGGGGCCTATGGCGCGGAACAGGATGCCCGCATTCTGGTGCGCTCCGCTATCCGGGCTGAAATGGATTCGGACCTGATGGACGAACTCGATGAACTGACGCTGGGGAACAAGGTCGTCAGCGCGCTGGACCATGCCATGCGTTCCGAAGGCATGAGTGCCGAAGATGCTGCCGAGGCATGGCAGCGCGGCAAGCTGCTGCCGCGCTGAGACCCGATACCATGGCAACCAGCCCCACGACGGATGACGCCAGCGCCCGCGATACGCGCGACGCTGGCCTGCAGGCCCAGTACGAGCAGTATCCCTATCCCGCGCGTGACCCGCGGGATGAAAAAGGCAGGCTGCTGATCGGCAGCCCCAGCCACCTGCGGGAAATCGATTACTGGGTTTTCGGTGCAATGCGCCCGCAGTCCCTGCCGTTGCGGGTGCTGGTCGCGGGGTGCGGTACGGGTGATGGCGCAATCATGCTGGCCACCCATATGGCGCGTGCGGGGCGGCAGGGGGAAGTGCTGTGCGTGGACCGTTCCACGGCAGCCCTTGATACCGCCCGTGCGCGTGCGCAGGTGCGCGGACTGGACAACATGCGGTTCGTGCAGGGCGATCTGGCGGACCTTGGCGCGATCGCACCGGGACCGTTTGACTACATCGACTGCTGCGGCGTGCTGCATCATCTGCCCGATCCGGATGCTGGTCTGGCATCACTTGAGGCCGTTCTGGCCCCCGGTGGCGGTATGGGACTTATGGTTTACGCCCCGTACGGGCGCACGGGCGTCTATATGCTGCAGGACGCGCTTGAACGCCTTGCCCCGGTGGGGGAGGCGCCTGCCCAGCGGCTGGACACGGCGCGGCGGGTCATGCGGCACCTGCCCGCAACGGCATGGCTGCGGCAGAACACCAATTTTGGCGATCACCTGACCGGAGGTGACGCCGGCCTGTATGACCTGCTGCTCAACCCGCGCGATCGGGCCTATGACATCACGGCCTTCCATGGCCTGCTGGACCGGGCAGGACTGGCTGCGACATGCCTTATGGAACCCGCGCGCTACGATCCGGCCCTGCTGCTTGCGGACCCGCGCCTGCGCGAACGGGTGGCGGCCCTGCCAGAACGGGACCGTCAGGCCGTGGCGGAGGATATCGCAGGCAATATGGCAACCCACGTCGCCTATGTGCGTCGGGCATCCGAACCCGTACGGCGCGCGAATGGGCTGGCAATGGATGCGGTGCCCGTTATGCGCGAGATACCCGGCGTCGAACTGGCCCGCATGATGGGGGGGGATGATCGGCTGCCCTTCGCGTTTGGTACCCTGCAGGTCGCCGTTCCTCTTCCACCGCAGGCGCGGGGCATCCTGCCGCTGATTGATGGGGAACGGACAGTGGGGGATATCGCGGCGATCATGGATACACGCGGCCTGTCCGCCGCGCGGTTCGCGAAAGTCTGGGCGCAGGTGTTCACCACGCTGGAATCGCTCAACCGGGTGCTTCTGCGCGCGCCGCACTGATCCCGATGGCGCGGGATACGGTCATTCTGCCCGTCGTCATATTCGGGGCAAGACTGCGACCTGATGGCACGGCGACGCGCACCCTGCGCATGCGTGTCGCAGCCGCGCATGTGTTTGGTATGGGGCAGGGCAGGGTGATGTACATGCCCACCGGCGGCCCATCCTTTCCTTCGGGCCTGACAGAAGCCGCGGTCATGGAAAGGCAGCTTGTCGGGGCTGGGGTGCCGCCCGACGCCATACTGGCTGAGGAGACGGCCCGCGACACCCTTGCATCCGTCCTCGCCTGCTCACGCCTGTTGCGCCAGCGTGGACATGTCGGGCTGGTAGCTGTCGCCACCAGCGCCTATCACCTGCCGCGCTGCCTGCTGCTCATGCGCATGATGGGATGGCGGGTTCGTCCCGTGCCGCCGCCACGGCTACCCGCCGCGCAGGACTGGCGCAGGCGATGGTTCTGGCGGGGGCGGGAGGTGGCGGCCTTGCCATGGGATGCGCTGCTTCTGGCGGTTCACCTGCTGCGGCGGGGAAAGTGATGATGATTGACACTGCCTGCCGCAACCCGCATCACGCGGGTAATCTGAAAAACACTACTAGTCTGGATGGAAGTCATGCCTGTGCAAGCCTTTGTTTTCCCCGGTCAGGGAAGTCAGTCAGTTGGGATGGGACGCGATCTGGCCGAGGCATTCGCCCCTGCGCGGGAAGTGTTTCAGGAAGTCGATGACGCGCTGGGCCAGCACCTTTCGAAGATCATTTTCGAAGGGCCGATGGAAGACCTGACCCGGACCGACAACGCCCAGCCCGCGCTGATGGCGGTTTCTCTCGCCGTGCTGCGGGTGCTGGAACGTGAAGGCGGCGTGGATATGAAGCGCGATGTGGCGCTGGTGGCCGGTCACTCGCTGGGTGAATATTCCGCCCTTGCCGCAACGGGCGCGCTGGGTATCGCCCAGACCGCACGCCTGCTGCGCGTGCGGGGCAATGCGATGCAGAAGGCCGTGCCGGTTGGCAAGGGGGGGATGGCCGCGCTGATCGGTGTTGATATGGATCGCGCCGCCACCCTGTGCGCGGAAGCCGCCGACTTCACCGATGAGGCAGGCAGAACGCACCGGCAGGTAATCGAGGTCGCGAACGACAATGGCGGCGGCCAGGTGGTCGTGGCGGGTGAGATGGCGGCGATCGACCGCATCATAGCCATCGCCAGGGAACAGGGCATCAAGCGCGCGCTGAAACTGCCGGTTTCCGCACCTTTCCACTGTTCCATGATGGAACCGGCGGCAGAGGAAATGCGCGCAGCCCTTGCCGATGCCGTCATCAACGCGCCTGTCGTGCCCGTTGTGGCCAATGTTACGGCAGCCAAGGTAACGGGACCGGACATGATCCGTGACCTGCTGGTGCGCCAGATTACCGGCACGGTGCGCTGGCGCGAGAGTGTCGAGGCAATGGTGGGCATGGGTGTCGACAGTTTTGTCGAAATCGGCGCGGGCAAGGTGCTGGCCGGACTGGTGCGCCGCATCAATGGCGATGTCGCGACCCGTTCGGTCGGGACCCCCGCCGATATCGAGGCCTTTCTGGCTGCACGCTAAAAAATGGAACCCCGCGCATGCGCGGGTCATGTCCGGGTGATGGATAGTTAGGGGAACAGACGGGTTATGTTCAGGCTGGATGGAAAAGTTGCGCTCGTTACCGGGGCTTCGGGTGGAATCGGGCGCGAGATCGCCCGCGCGCTGCATGCGCAGGGGGCGGTTGTCGTGCTGTCCGGTACGCGGCAGGGCGTGCTGGAGGACGTGGCGGCCAGCATAGGCGAGCAGGGCGGGGCGGAGCGGCTGCATGTCTGTGCTGCCGACCTGTCGGATGCCGCCGCGGCTGATGCGCTGATTGCCAGCGCGGAAGAAAAGGCGGGCGCGCCGCTGGCCATTCTGGTCAACAACGCCGGTCTGACGCGCGATACGCTTGCGATTCGTATGAAGGATGATGACTGGCAGCGCGTACTGGATGTGGATCTGGCGGCCCCCTTCCGCCTGTGTCGCGCAGCACTCAAGGGCATGCTGCGCCGTCGGGCTGGACGGATCGTCAATATCGCCTCCGTCGTGGGGGTGACGGGCAATGCGGGGCAGGCCAATTACGCGGCGGCCAAGGCCGGGATGATCGGCATGGGCAAGTCGCTGGCGCAGGAAGCGGGCAGCCGCGGCGTGACCGTGAACACCGTCGCCCCCGGTTTTGTCCAGACCGCCATGACCGACGTGCTGCCCGATGCGCAGAAGGAAAAGCTGGTGGGTTCCATCCCGCTGGGCCGCATGGGCCAGCCGCAGGATATCGCGCCAGCCGTGGTCTACCTTGCCTCGGACGAGGCCGGATGGGTTACCGGGGCCACCCTCCACGTCAACGGCGGCATGGCGATGGTCTGACGGATGTGATATTTTGCTGGACAGCGGGCTTGAAGTGACAAAAAAGATAGTCCTGACAGCCCGGCTGTCCCCCTAATTGCGGGGCGAACGGACACGAAATGCAATCGCCGCCTTGGCGGTGGCATCAAAACCGTGCTAATCGCCCGCAGCTTCGTCCGAAGCAGGGCCGGTACGCACTACCGGTTTTCAGGGACGTTACAGGACGAACACGTTTCGAACCGCCCGGTTTTCAGGGGCAGACAGGAAGCAGAGACAGATGAGCGAAATCGCCGATAAGGTTAAGAAGATCGTAGTCGAGCACCTTGGTGTTGACGAAAGCAAGGTCACCCCGGATGCGTCTTTCATCGACGATCTGGGCGCGGACAGCCTGGACACGGTCGAACTGGTCATGGCTTTCGAGGAAGCTTTCAGCGTCGAGATCCCTGAAGACGCCGCCGAGAAGATCACGACCGTCAAGGACGCGATCGACTACATCGAGAAGCAGAAGGCTGCCTGATCGGCCTCTGGTTCCGATCATGGTATTATACGAATTCAGTCAGGTATCGTTACTTTCAGGGAGCAGGACGGGTTGATGCAGTCTACCGGATTGACATCTGGACAGCGACGCGTTGTCGTAACCGGTATGGGCATTGTCAGCCCTCTCGGACTGGGTGTTGAGCGCAACTGGTCACGTCTGGTGGCCGGGGAAAATGGCTTTGGCCGTATTTCAGCGTTCGATGCGTCCGACCTGCCGGCACAGGTCGCGGGCGAAGTGCCCGCGGGGCCGACGGGAAGTGGCGGCCTGACCCTTTCGGACTGGGTGCCGGTCAAGGACCAGAAAAAGATGGATCGCTTTATCCATCTGGGTTTGGTTGCCGCGACCGAAGCGGTCGAGGATTCGGGCTGGAAGCCGGAATCGGAAGAAGATCGCTGCCGCACCGGTGTCATGATCGGCGCCGGGATTGGTGGTCTCCAGACCATCTACGAGGCATCCGTGACGGTAAAGGAAGGTCGGGCCCGCCGCCTGTCGCCTTTCTTCATTCCGTCCGCCCTGATCAATCTTGTATCCGGGCATGTCTCCATCAAATACGGATTCAAGGGACCGAACCATTCGGTCGTCACGGCATGCGCCACCGGTGTCCATGCCATTGGCGATGCCGCCCGCATGATCATGCTCAATGACGCGGACGTGATGGTTGCGGGTGGGGCGGAAGCCGCCGTATGCCCGCTGGGCATTGCGGGGTTCTGTTCCGCCAAGGCCCTTTCCACCCATTTCAACGATACGCCGGAAAAGGCGTCGCGTCCGTGGGACCGCGATCGCGACGGGTTCGTTATGGGTGAGGGTTCCGGCATTGTGGTGCTGGAAGAATACGAACACGCCAAGGCGCGTGGCGCGAAGATCTATGCCGAGGTGATCGGCTACGGCATGTCCGGCGACGCCCATCACATCACGGCGCCTGCACCGGGGCATGAAGGTGCCTATCGCGCCATGCAGAACGCGCTTCGCAGCGCGGGGCTGACCACGGCGGACATCCAGTATGTCAACGCCCATGGCACGTCCACCATGGCGGATGACCTTGAACTGGAAGCAGTCGAGCGTCTGTTCGGCGATGATGCGCGCAAGCTGGCCATGTCGTCCACCAAATCGGCTACGGGGCATCTGCTCGGGGCTGCCGGTGCGATCGAGGCGATCTATTCCATCCTCGCCATCCGCGACAATGTCGCACCGCCGACGCTCAATCTGGACAATCCTTCGCGCGAGAGCGTGATCGATCGCGTTGCGCATACGGCGCAGGAACGCAGGATTGACACCATCCTGTCCAACAGCTTCGGCTTTGGCGGGACAAACGCCAGCGTGATCCTGCGCGGCGTATGACGGGGGTGCCTGCGGGCACCTCTTTCTTCAAAAAAGTTAAGGAGACACCGTGCGCAGGGTTCTGGCAGCACTGGGGCTGGTATTCCTGCTGCTTGTCGTATCAGGTCTGGGCATCAGCTTTGTCGCGCTGCGGCATTATGATGCGCCCGGCCCGCTGACGGACCAACGCACGGTTGTAATTCCCCATGGTGGCACGCTGCAGGTGCTGGCCACCCTGCAACAGGCTGGCGTGCTGGACGATGGCAGCCTGACACGCAGGGTCTTCACTGGCGCCACCGCCCTGACCCGTGTGGACGGCGCGTTTCATGCCGCCGAACTGGTCTTTCCCGCCCATGCTTCCATCCGTCAGGTCCTGCTGGTGCTGCGGCATGGCAAGCCGGTCGTACACAGGCTGACCATACCGGAAGGGCTGTCCGCCATTCAGATGGCGACCCTGCTGGAACGCGCGCCGTATATGGAGGGCAGTTTTCCGTTCCCGGCAGAGGGATCGGTCATGCCCCTGACATACGATTATGAATGGGGCATGCCGCGTGCGCAGATGCTTGCGCGCATGCAGCATGAGATGGACCACGCGCTGGATCAGGCATGGGAAGGCCGTGAAGTGGACCCGGCCATTGTGGACCGGCACGCCCTGCTGATTCTGGCTTCCATGATCGAGCGGGAAACCGCTGTTGCGGATGAGCGGCCTGTCATAGCCCGTGTCTTCCTCAACCGCCTGCATGATGGCATGCGGCTTCAGTCGGACCCTACTGTGGTGTACGGGCTTAATCAGGGGGCAGGGCCGCTTGGGCACGCCCTGTCGCATGCCGATCTTTTGCAGCCCAGCGCCTACAATACCTATGTCATTACGGGGCTGCCGCCGGGGCCGATCTGTTCACCGGGTATGGCTTCGCTTTACGCGGCGGCTCATCCTGCACAGGGCGACCAGCTTTACTTCGTGGCCAACGGTCATGGGGGGCATGATTTTGCATCCACCCTGAGTGACCATAATCGGCATGTTTCGGTCTTCCGGGCCACGAAGCACGCCCAACAGGCAGTCCAGCCTAAAAAATAGCGGACTGCCTGCTACAGATAATCAGGAAATACCGACAGTTACTGTGGCGGCAGGCTCTGGCTCGTAACCGCGCCCGTAGGGGCGGTGTTCATGGGGAGTGTGTCGGCGCTGCCATGGGTGACTGCTGCGGCAGGCGTTGTGGTCTGGCCGTTCCTGTCCGGTCGGGCCTGTGCCGTGGTCAGGACCTCGCTCAGGGCGGCGCGTAGCGGATCGGCACCTGAATTGTTGACCCGCATCGACACCACAATGTCTTCCGGCCCGACAATCTGGTTATAGTAGGCGCGGTTGGCAGGGCTGTTTACCCGCATCTTGGACCCGCCAATCGCGGCCCCGGCGAACAGCCCCTTGGACTTCTGCACGCCCTTGATGGACGTGTTGTGTTCGCCCGCCGTGCCGGCTTCCAGCCCGGAGCCAGACGATGCGAAGGAGGTTCCCACGTCCGCGCTCAGCTTCATCTGGCTGTCCAGCAGGGACTGCACGCCCTGATCGGTCATGACGAACAGCATGACTTCCACATCCTGCATGCCGAACTGAAGGCCAAAATTGGCGGATGACATGCGGTAGAATGCCGGATCGGACCATGATCCATGGGCATCGCGCGTCAGGAAAACACATCCACCGCCGCCGCCGCCAAAGGCGATCGACATGCGGAAGACCGATGGGCAGATGATTACACCGCGTGAATCGGCAAGATAGCGTGTCACCTTGCTGCCCGCCGTCGCGGTGGAGAACATGTCACGCACGGTCAGGGTGGCGCGGTCAACCAGACTCTGTTCTTCTTCCATGCTGGCCGCGAAGGCTGCATGCAGGGGCATCATAAGGGCCAGAGTGGCGAGTGATGTCCTGATAAGATGAAACGTCTTCAAACCCGTCCTCCCCTTCCGATTCGTAACGGCAGATTCACCCAAACGGCCCGTGCTTTGGAGTGGTCCGTTTTCATGGCTGAATCATGGCCGCTTAGGCAAGCCCATCGGGGCGAATATATTCGTCGTGGTTAAAAGGATACCCCAACCGCGTCCGACAGGGCATCGGCAATACCGGGGGCGGCGGCAAGAATGCTGATGCCGTCCGTAAGACCGCCATCGCGCAGGAAGGGGGAGACACGCGCACCGGCTTCTTCCAGCAGCACAAGGGCAGCCGCCACATCCCACAGGTTGATGCGGATTTCCAGATAGCCGTCCTGCCGCCCGCATGCGACTTCCGCCAGCGCGATGGCCCCCGAACCACCCGAACGTGGCATGGCCCCAAGGTTGAGGATGGCGTCAATCTTTTCCTGGAACACGCCGGGCGGAACGCGGTTGCTCCACCCCATCTCGATCAGGGAGGATGCGGTGTCGGTTACGGGGGAGGCATGGATACGCTGTCCGTTAAGGAAAGCCCCGTGACCCCGCACCGCCGTATAGGTTTCGCCCAGCGCAGGGGCTTCAATAATGCCGGCGACAGGCGTGTCACCATCCATCAGGCCCAGCGATATGCACCACCGGTTGCGCCCGCGCGCGTAGTTGGACGTGCCATCGATCGGGTCCACGACCCAGCGCAGGCTGCCGGTCCGGGTGCGCCCTTCTTCCTCACCCTGAAAACCGTCCTGTGGGAACAGGGCACCGATTCGTTCCGAAATGAAGGATTCCACCGCCCCGTCCGTTTCGGTCAGCCAGTCCTGCGCACTTTTCTGGGTACCCTTGGGGCCGCCGGGGGCCGGACGCATTTTCATGGCCAGCGCGGCGGCATCGCGCACGACCGAACGTGCGGCTTCAAAGCGGGTCAGAATTGCCTGTGTCATCGGGGTAATCTCTCCTGTCAGAAATCTAGTCTACACGTAATGCCGTTTTTACCGTCTGTTCCACCTGTGGCATTTCCATCTGACCCAGACGGTATGCAGCCTGTAGCGCAAACTGTAGCGTCAGCCGCCGCCTGCGCGCCGGGGCTAGGGGAGCGGTCGGCGCAGGGCGTATGATCGCACAGTCAATGCAGGTTTCCTCCCCGGCGCGACTGCTGCCGGTCGCAGCAATGATAAGGCCGGTGTTTTCAGGCAGGACCGCGCGGGGGAAGTCGTGATTGACCGCAAAATACATCTGGTCGCACCATGGCAGGTAGTCCTGCCATTTATGGTCGGCACGGAAATCAGGCAGGCCCGACTTGATTTCGATACAGATCAGGCGGCCTTCCGGTGTCAGGGCCATGATATCCGCGCGCCTGCGGTCCGGCAGGGTGAATTCATGCAAGACCGCCCATCCATGCAGCCTGCATAGCTGGCTGGCGCCAGTGCGGATGGCTGACTGGACCTGCGGCGCGGAAGGGCGAAGCATGGGCGCGCGGGAGCAGTATCAGTGCGCGGGTGCTGCGGACAGAAGGCGGACCACCAGATCCAGATCGGCCGGTTTGTCCACGTCCACGGCGGCACGTCCATCGGGGAGCGGGATCATGGCGACGCGCGCATGCGAAAGCTGCCCGATCCGGCGGCAGACATCAGCGCGCGTCAGGCGGCGCAGCACGAAGCGCAGCAGGATGCCGGGGCCAAGAATGCGGGCCATCCTGAGCGGGTGCTTGCGTTCGGCTTCCAGCTTCTGCCACAGGCGGATCACCCCGTAAGCTGCGGGCGTGCGGAACAGGAACATGTTGCAACCTGAA
This sequence comes from Komagataeibacter sp. SM21, assembly GCF_041402665.1. Taxonomy (NCBI): domain Bacteria; kingdom Pseudomonadati; phylum Pseudomonadota; class Alphaproteobacteria; order Acetobacterales; family Acetobacteraceae; genus Komagataeibacter; species Komagataeibacter sp. SM21. The sequence goes on along the minus strand of NZ_JBGLOV010000007.1, from coordinate 11,853 downwards.
AAGGCACCGTCCGCCAGACGGATCATGGTGCGCTTTGTGCCCGGTACATCGCGCTGGATGGCATCTTCCATCGCAATCCCCGCCGCTACGTCGCAATCGCTGTCCTGTGCTGCCTGTATGAAGCTGCGTATCCATTCCGGCTTCAGCAGCGCATGATCGGCTGTCGTGACCAGAAGTGGCGTGCCCAGCAGATCCAGCGCCTTCATCACGCTGGCGCTCGGTCCGGGGGCAGGGGGAATGAAGGTGACCGTATCGGGTACGATGCCAGCCAGCACCTCGGGCTGCTCGATACAGATGCTGATCCGGTCAATCGCCTCGACTGACTGGAGCGCACGGATGACCCGCTGGATCATGGGGATGCCACAGACCGGCAGCAGGGCCTTGTGTGAAATGCCCGCGGCCTGCGCCATCGGGTCGATGCGACCGGGCCTGCTGCCCGCCAGCACGAGTACGTTCAGCCCCATCCCGGCGCTCACGCCGCGTTACGGGTGACGTTCGCCCCATCGGGCCGGTCACGCGGGGGCGCGCCGGTTTCTTCCATGACCCACGGATACTGCTGTGCCTCCTTCACGTCGTAGCCCAGGTTGAAGACGCTGGGGCTGCGCGGGAAGCTGCGGGCATCGACATAGTAGCTGCGGAACAGCCGGTCAGCCACGAAACTGGTGATGCCGTAATTGCCGTTCTCGTTATGGAAGTGGTGCAGCACGTGACGCTGCTTCATGCGCTGGATCCAGCGCATGCGGGGCTTGTAGTTCAGGTGCTGGATGCAGTGAAAGAATTCATAGATGCAGGTGATGGTAAGCCCCGCGCCGAAGGCCGCGGCGGCCCCCGCCATGTTGCCGATCGCGTAACCGATGGGAATGGTCACGATGGCTATGGTCGGAATCGTGTTGAGCGGCGAGCCGAACAGGACATCAAGCAGGTGGGGGTCCTGATGGTGATCGAAGTGGATGCGCTTCCACAGGGAGGCGCTCCATTTCATGCGATAGAGAAACCGGCCATGCAGGATGAAGCGATGGATACAGTACCATACCAGCGGATAGACCAGCATGACGGATACGATACTGATCGCGATGGGCAGCAGGGACTTGCAGCTAAGGACCATGACCGCGTAGCTGGCGATGGCCAGCACGAAATACAGCATGATGGTGGGATAGGTGAGGTAGGCAATCCAGAGCTGCCGAAGGTTCATTTTGCCCAGGTCGAAGCTCCGGCCCGTGCGAATGGAACTATTCTTCAGGGTATTCGTAATCATCGCTCTTCGATCCTCAGTAGCACGGTGATGACGCCAAGGATGAAAATCAGGATCCCGACGCATATTGCCATAAGAGAGGGCAACGTTCCCGCATTTCCCAGGGCACGTAACAGACCCTGGAATACAACAAATAGCAGACCTGCACCCAGACACCATATTGGAAGCCAGCTACGCGTACCGGCCCGGGGCGGGATATAGACCACCGGCACCGCGAGTAACAGCATTACCGTAAATGTCACGGGTAACATGATGCGTCCCAGTATTTCCGTCATGAAGAAGGATGGCGACTGGCTGGACGCAAGCGTGCCCCGCTGTTCATCCAGCATCGTGCCGACCGACTGGGTAAAACTGATGGTAAGCTGGATGATATGGTCCGGCGTGAGGGAAGGGGGCCAGTCCACGCGCACCGTCTGCCCCGGCGGGGTATCAAGCAGGTCGATGCGGGCCGGGCTTATGACACTCAGTATGCGCGAAGGGGTGCCATACCAGTGCCCGTGTTCGTAGTGCATGTCGGATAATGTCGTGACCTTCTGAAGCAGGGACTGGTGGTCCCGGTGATAGATGGTCACGTTTTTCAGGTGCGCCCCGCCATGATCGAGATAGTTGATGTTGATCACGTCATCATGCGACCGGATCCAGTAATTGTGCCAGTTGTTGATCGCGCCGGGCGTTGTCTCGTTCCACCAGCGCGCCAGGGCCAGTTCGCTGCGCGGGGTAAGCTGGTCATCCACGACGCCGCTCAGCACGCCCAGCGCAAGGATGGTGGGCAGGAACAGCTTGATCAGCCCCGGCGTGGACAGGCCCGCCGCGCGCATGATCGAAATCTCGTTCGATGTGGTCAGTTGCAGCAGGGTCAGCAGCGCCCCGATCAGCACCGCGATCGGCATGGCGTTGCCGAACAGCAGCGGCAGGTGCATCACCCCGTAATACAGCACCCCGGACAGGCCGAGATGACGGTGCATGATTTCCGTCACCTGCTCCAGCAGGGCGAGGATCTCCATAAGCGACACCACGATGACGGCCGTGGTGAACACCTTGGTCAGAAGTTCACGCGACAGGTAACCAAGCAGGACCGTGCCGCAGCCAAGGCGGAGCCTGTGCTTCATGCCCGACCTTTCGCAATGTGGCGTGGCAGTCCATCAGCCGAAAGCTCGCGGGGGGGCAGGGCGGGACCTTTGGTAAGCAGGATGCGCAGCCCGCCAGCCTGCCGGATCAGCATGCCGGTGCAGATGATGGCAAAGCCGAAAGTGGGCAGCCACATCACCAGCAGGGGCGACATGTGCATGTTGGCCACAAAGCTCATTCCCATCTGAAGGGTATGGTCAAAACCGACCAGCGTAATGGCGGCAATGGCCAGACCGGGGTTGCCACGCTGGCGTTTGCGCACGCCTGCCAGTGCACAGGCCAGTATGGGAATGAAAGGAATGGCGATGGTACGCGCCAGACGGAAATGCAGTTCGGCCACCATATAGGAATGGCTGATGCCCGGATAGCCATGCTTTATGCCGTAATACAGTTCCGGCACGGTCAGTTCGCGTTCGCTCTCGCCCCGGTTGCGGTACGCTTCCTCATCTATCTTGGCATCGCGTGAGATCAGGCGTGTGGTGCGGGTGAAGCTGGTGATCGAGGGGGGCTTGTCCTGACTGTCGGTTATGATGGTGCCATCCACCAGATCAAGCCGCATGCGCGACCCATCGGCAGGGTTGTACAGATAGCCCTTCTGTGCGGAAATCAGGCGGACATGCGCCTTGTCCGTGTTGTCGCGGATAAAGACATGCCACAGCCGCGACCCGGCATGGTCGACCGTTTCAGCCGTCAGCAGGACATCGTCGGATGCCGCGAACATCTTGGACTGCAGGTGGGGTGTCCACCCGGCATGGCTGGCGAAATAGAAGGCCGCGCGATAATCATAGCGCGCATAGGGCTGGATGAACCCGTAAAGCGAAAAAGCCAGAACGCCGAATACCGCTCCGGTCAGGACAAAAGGCTGGCATATGCGGAAAATGGACACGCCGCTTGCGGTCAGTGCGTCGATCTCATGATTCGCGCTCATGCGCCGGACGACGGAAAACACGCTTACACACATGGCCGCGGGCAGCGCCAGACCCAGATAGTGGGGGATCAGGTCACTGAGCAGCCCGAAGAAGGTCTTCATCGAACTGCCATTGGCAGCCAGAATGTCAAACAGCACCAGCAGCCGTTCCAGCAGCAGGGCAGCCATCACCACGCCAAGGGCGATGGAGAACGGTGGCACCACCTGTCGCAGCAGATAGCGATCCATCGTGCTGGGTGCCAGTTTTCCCAATATCCGGTGCAGAGAGGACGTGCGGCTCATCAAGGCGTGCTTATACCGGAAAAACAGCGGGATGGAGGGGATGGATCAAAAATAGTTTCCCGCGTTGTGCCCGTAGTGCCGTCGGCAGGAAAGAAACGTCTTGTAACACCAATTTCGTAGCCATTCCCACGGGGGCTGACCGTAATACGATTCCAGCCCGCCGCCCGCAGCGGGTCATCTGACCGGGCCGAAGCCGAAGCGATTCCGATGACCGGCACACCGCCCGCGGGACCGGGGAGGGAGGAGAGGGTGGAAAGATGGATATGCCCGTGCAGGATCATCTCGGCCCCTTCGCATGCAATACATTCAGAAAAATTCCGGATGTCTGTCAGGGCTTTGCGTGTTACGGTCAGGCCCGGAACCGGGGGGTGATGGATCATGATGATCCTGCACAGGCCCTGCTGCCCGGCCCCGTGCAGGATTGTCCGCAGCCGTCTGGACTGATGAACGCCAATTCTGCCTGTCGCCCGGAACCATGGTGTCGGCACTGCCGTACTGACACCGATCAGTGCCACATTGCCGATCCGGCGCACGAAGGGAAAAGGCAGCGGCCCCATCCACGGCTGCCATAGTCCAATGGTCGCCTGCCAGTCGTCATGCACAAGGGTGTCATGATTCCCCGGTATGACTGTACACGGGGCAGGCATCTGTTCCAGCCAGCGTCGCGCCTGCCGGCATTCCCCCGGCAGGCCCATATTGGTCAGGTCACCCGTCAGGGCGATCATATCTACCTGACTGGTGGCGATATCCCCCATCACGCGCGCCAGAACTTCCGGCCGGTGTATGAAACGGCGGCGCCTTGTCCATGAAAGATAGCTGAACATGCGCTTGTTGAGCCGTTCGGTCAGCCGTGGCGGCGCCATTTCGCTCGGAAGGTGCGGGTCCGAAATATGGGCTATTGTGATCGTGCTCAAGCTGACCTCTTTCCCCGCCTTCTGGCGGCCATCGTGGCGCGGGCGCATGTTATGCCTGCCCGCGCGTGGGGGCGCTCCGTCTTTTCCTGCCTTGCAATAGAAGGCAGATGGTTGCTTATGGCCTGTACGTCAAATTTCAGACAGGGATGGGATAATCAGTGACCGGACGTTTTGCGCTTGTTTACAACCCGCGCAGCCGGCGGAATATGAGCGATGGCAGCTTATATGCCCAGACAGCCCGTAACCTGCTGGGAGAGAATTTCATCGATCCTGCCGACCGCATCCGTCTGGATGCCCATATTGCCGAACTGGCAGCGAGCGACATGGACTGTATCGTCATAGACGGGGGCGATGGCACCGTAAGCGACGTACTGACGGCAGTCCGCCGCCATTATGCCCCCGACCGCCTTCCCGCCCTTGCGGTCCTGCCTTCAGGCAATACTAACCTGATCGCGGGGGATGTGGGCTTCGGCATGCGCGGGCTTGAAGCACTCGAACGTCTCCAGCATCTGGCTGCGTCCGACACCTTGCGGCGCAATGTGCGCAGGCGCTGCGGACTGGTTGTGGAATGGCCCGAAAGCGATGCGCGCGAACCGGTTGTCGGCATGTTCCACGGGGCGGCGGCGTTCACGCGCGGGATCGAACTGGCCCACCAGCCGGCGATCCTGAACAATTATGCGCATGAAATGGCCGTTGTGGTCTCCTTCCTGTCCTCGGTCGCCCATCTGCTCAAACGCCGTTCCCGCCAGCAATGGATGCGTGGGGACCCGATCACGATACAGGCGGGGGAGCGCGTGCGGCGGCAGGGGAACTGCTTCTTGTTCCTGTCCACCACACTGCAGTTCCTGCCCCATGGCATATGGCCATTCTGGACGGCGGACGGTGCGCGTGACGACGCCATCAATTACCTTCATGTCGCAGGCCAGCCCTCCCGTCTGGTGGCGGCGTCATGGGCGCTGCTCCGGGGGCGGCATCCCGCGTGGCTGCGGGACAATCCCGATTACTGCAGCGGGTGCGAGCAGCGTATCGAAATGGCGCTGGACTCCGACTTCGTGCTGGACGGGGAAGTTTTTTCCCCCGGTCCTGCACGCCGGATCATCCTGTCCTCCACCGCTCCCATTGATTTTATCCACGCCTGAGGAATGACGAGCATGTCCCAGCCCATCCCGTCCAGCCGTGCCGCCGCCGCCGGTCGCATCGCCCATGCGCTGGCAGATGATCTGGTCCAGCCCGTTGCGCCGTTTGTCACCCAGTTCGTGACACGACTGATTGGTGCGGCCCGCCCCATGGGCGTGATCTTTTACGGGTCAGCCCTGCGCCAGCCAGATCCGGACGGTATTCTGGATTTCTATGTGGTGGTGGAAGATCTGACGGACTGGAAGTCAGGCTATCTGGCGCGCAAGGCCAATCAACTCCTGCCGCCCAATGTGGAATATCACGAGATTCCTGTGGAAGGCCGTATCATCCGCGCCAAGGTGGCCATTCTGTCCATTACTCAGTTCCGCCGCATGACGGGACGCGCAACACTCGATACCACCGTATGGGCGCGTTTCTGCCAGCCCGTAAGGCTGGTATGGGTCAGGGGACCAGAAGCGGCGGATGCCATTCTGGGCTGTATTATCCGCGCGGTAGGGCAGGCCGGGCGCTGGGCCGCAGCGCTGGGGCCGGAACAGGGCACGGCCGCCGAATTCTGGCTGGCGCTTTTTGCCCATACCTATGGGGCCGAATTGCGGGTCGAAAACGGACGCAGGCCCCGGACCCTGCTACAGGGGCATGAACAGCGCTATAATGCGCTGTTACCCGATATCTGGCTGGCCGATGGCGTGGCTTTTACGCGCGATGGCGCGGTCCTGCACCCCCGGCTGACTGCGGAACAGCGTCGCGCCATGCGGGAAGGATGGTGGTTACGTGACCGGCTGGGTACGGTCCTGAATGTCGCTCGCCTGTTCAAGGGGGCGTTCACGTTTGAAGGTGGTGCACGCTACATCGCGTGGAAAATCCGACGCCATTCAGGCATTGAACTGCCGCTGGGTCCGTTTTCGGAGCGGCATCCGCTGATCTGCCTGCCGTATCTGTTATGGTCGCTACGGCAGGCAGGATTCTTCAGGCGGCGGGGTTGATCCCCATTTCCCCTGCGACAGCAGCGAATATCTCAACCGCCCGATCGATCTGTTCGGGCGTATGTGTCGCCATGACGGAGGTACGCAGCAGCGGATGCTGGTCAGGTGTCGCGGGCGGCAGGCTGAGATTTACATAAACCCCGAGGTCCAGCAGCCGGTTCCAGAACGCTACCGCCGTTTCGACTTCGTCCAGAACGACGGATACCACCGGGCTGGCCTGCGGACCGGTACGCAGGCCGGTAGCCTGAAGTCCGGCATGCAGCCGGCGGGCGTTGTCCATCAGGCGCACGCGCAGTTCCGGGCGGTTTTCCAGTTCATCCAGTGCCGCCATGGTTGCGGCGATGACTTCCGGCGGAAGGGACGCGGTAAACATATAGGGACGCGAACAGAGCCGGATCAGGTCCAAGCCCGCATGGTTGGATACGCAATAGCCGCCAACCGTGCCAAGGCTTTTGGAAAAAGTGCCGACAACAAAGTCCACATCATCTTCCACGCCATCGGCTTCCGCCACGCCGCGGCCATGCTGGCCCATCACGCCAACGGAATGGGCTTCATCAGCCAGAAGCCATGCGCCGGTTTCCCGCTTGACCGCTGCGAATTCCGCCATGGGCACGACATCGCCCATCATGGAATAGATGCCTTCCACAACCACCAGCTTCGATCCCGGCGTACCTTCAAGGCGACGCAGGCGCTTGTGCAGGTCATCAGCATCGTTATGGCGGAAACGGATGACCTGTGCATGGCCCAGGCGGCTGCCGTCATAGATGCTGGCATGACTGTCCGCGTCAAGCAGCAGGTAATCATCCTTGCCGGCCAGTGCGGAAATCGTGCCCAGATTGGCCTGATAGCCAGTGGAGAATACCATGCAGTGCCGACGGCGGAAGAACGCTGCCAGACGGTCTTCCAACTGGCGGTGCAGGCCTTGGGTTCCGTTGGCGATACGCGATCCGGTTGTGCCCACACCATAGGCCCGCGCAGCCTCGACCGCAGCTTCAATGGCGGCGGGAGACTGGCTGAGGCCAAGATAGTTATTGGTACCGAACAGGAGCGTTTCCCGCCCTTCGATCAGCCCGACAGTAGAAGAAATGGGCTTTTCGATAACCACATCAAACGGGTTGCGGCCACCACCGGCGGTCACTGCCGACAGTGCTGTCGCCAGTCCCTCGTATTTTGAGAAAATGGACATGATGCGTCAGGATGCCTGCTTGAGAGATACGATGCAGGCAGCCAGATCATCGATGGTACGGATATCGGCCAGCCGGTCCAGCGGCACGGAAACATCAAGGGTATCCTCGATTTCCATGACAAAGTTCATGACGGCCAGTGAATCAAAGGCCAGATCCTCAACGATCTTGCTGCTGCCATTGATATCACGGGGAACCTTGGGGTTCGCCAGCAGCGTCTTCACGATCAGCGCGGAGACGCTCGCTACCGTTTCAGTCATTCCTACATCCTTATCGCACGTCCGGCCTGCCGTGGGGCAGGGGATCAGCATGAATGGCCTGCCCGCGATCCGGGACCGCGGGTTGGGATTGTAATCTGTTCTTAACCGGAAGTCTTATGATCGAAAAACAGGTTTTTGACCAGTCCCGCGTTTCAGCCCTGCCCAAAGGGGGAAGGGTCAGCGGGTACCCCCTCAGCCAACCGAAACAGACGTTGTTTCCAGCGGCTGGAACGCGCCGGACAGCAGCATCGCCTTTGCCCGCGCCCGCGTCAGCTTGCCCGAAGATGTCTGCGGCAGGGTGTGGGGCGGGACCAGAATGATGGAGACATCCACGCCGTGCTGCCGACGGAACAGGTTGGCGGCTTCGGTTTTAAGCGTCTCGCGTGCCTCGGGGGAGGAGGCACGACACTGAACGAGGGCCACGATCTTTTCGCCCTCATCCTCATCAACCGAAAATACGGCAACGTCCCGACTGCGCAGGGCGCTGATTTCGGTTTCAGCCGACCATTCAAGGTCCTGCGGCCAGATATTGCGGCCATTGATGATGATGAGATCCTTGGCGCGACCGGTTACGACCACCTGGCCATCCAGCATGTAGCCCAGATCACCAGTATTCAGCCAGCCTGCGGAATCCAGCACGCGCGCGGTTTCCTGCGGCCTGCGGAAATATCCCTGCATCAGGCTGGGACCGCGCACGAAAATGGTGCCGATCTCGCGGTCCTTCAGGACCTGCCCCTGCGCATTGCGGACTTCGAGTTCATGCTGGGGCAGCACTTCACCGCACAGCACAAAGGTGCGCAGCGCGCGCGCGGGATCGTTGGAAGGGATAGCTTCGCCACGTGTCTCCAGCGCACGCAGGTCGATCGTATCCGTGCGGATACCCGATCCAAGCGGCGCAAAACTGATGGCAAGCGTTGCTTCAGCCATACCGTAGCTGGCGGTAAACGCACCCGCGTCAAACCCGGAGGATGCGAAGCGCTGGGCAAAATCCTCAAGGATATGATAGCGGATCATATCGCCACCAATCCCCGCAACCCGCCATGACGAGAGGTCAAGCTCGATCGACGTGGCGCGCCGGGCACATAATTCGTAACCAAAGGACGGGCTGTAGGAAATCGTGCCCCGGTTCCGGCTGATCAGATCCAGCCATACATGGGGGCGTCGGGCAAACTCCCGCGTCGGCAGCATATCGACGCTAAGCTGGCACGTCATGGGCGTCAGGAAGAAGCCCACCAGCCCCATGTCATGATAGAGCGGCAGCCACGACACGCAGCGATCGCCCGTTTCACGTACCTTCAGCCCGTTAAGGGCAATGGCATGGGCATTGGCCAGACCGGAACGCTGCGTTACCGCAATCCCCATGGGAAAACGGGTACTGCCGGATGAAAACTGAAGATAGGACAGATCTTCGGCATTGATGGCGGGCAGGGTGTCCACCGTGATCGGTGTTTCCAGAAGTTCTGCCGGTGTTCCAGCAAATTTCAGGTCCAGACCTGCCGTGATTTCATCCGTCCATGACGAAATGATCGAGGCTATGACCACGGCGGAGGCCGCCGCCCCTTCAATCATGCCGCGCAGGGTGCCGACATAGCCTTCACGTCCGCCAAAGGCGACGGGCAGCGGCAGCGGGGCAGATACCAGCCCCGCATACTGGCAGCCAAAGAAAATACGGGCGAAATCGCCATCACTTTCCGCCACGATGGCGACCCGGTCGCCCGGTTTCAGGCCAAGGGACAGAAGGCGCTTGCCGGTTTCGATCGCCTGTTCACGCAGCACCCTGTAAGGCAGCGCTTCGAGCAGGACACCTTTGCCGGAATAGATATTGAAGCCGCTTTCGCCCTGGGCGGCATAATCCAGCGCCGCCGGGAACGTCGGAAAATCGCCGTAACGACGGGGCAGACCAGAATCGGAGGGGGTCGGTAGGCTTATCATTTCCGGTAACGTGACTTCCATTGACGTAGCTTGGAACGGCGAATGGGCGGTCTTCAACCAATTGGCTTCAAAAAGTCAATAATCGATTTCGCGCCTTTGGCTGCCGTCTCGGTTGGTTCTGCAAAGCCGAATGTATCGCCTATATACTCTTTTTGCCGATCAAGGAAATTTGCATGTGACAGAAAAGCATTGTCCAGCGTGGTTCCCAGAGTATCCAGATTGTCCACAACCGGTCCCAGCGTCCAGCTTTCGTAATTGGGGTTGCCCTGCCATTGGGTTCCGTGGGCATCCAGAAACAGGCAGGGGCGTGGTTTTATCAGGAATTCGCCAACCTGACTGCTGACATCACCCATGTACAGGTCAGCCGCCATGGTGTAGGTCATATCTACGCTTTTATCACTGCCCGGATCAATAATCATATGCGGCAGACCGGTAAACGGGGCGAGCCGTTCCATGCTTTTCTGGCGGTTGGTATCGAACAGGCGATAATGGGGGGCGAAAATCAGGTTGTATTTTGTCTGCCGGGCAAAATATTCAAGAACTTTCATGCCGAAACGTGGCCACGAAGACAGGCTGTGACTGAAATGCGGATTATACACGACCGTGGGCCGTTCATTAGGAAATAACGCCTCGTGCCCGGCATGCAGGCGACGGACCAGGTCAAATTTCGCATATACGCCAGTGGTATAGTGTCCTTTCCGCAGGACACCGGCCTGTTGCATGCGTTCTTCTATTTTGCGGCCTGCCATCAGCATGTAGTCGAATTTACGCACGTCGCTGGCGAAGCCGATGGCACGGTCTCCCGCGCCATGACGGGTCCAGATCAGGCGGGGTTCGTGCACACCCATCTTGCGTAAATAGAGTGATGTCCGTTCGGGAACGACGATCGCCTGAAACCTGCGGAAATAATTTCTGTTCAAAAAAAGGACCATTATCTTGGTCAGAGGGGTGGGGCCATGGCGTGCAATGTGGCGACGAGCCCAGTCTGGCATTTCGAGAATGTCAAAAGTGACCGATGATTTTGGATAGAGTTGGGAAAGGATGCGTATCCGTCCATCCCGCTCGGGCGTCAGGCTGGCAATATGAACCTGAATTTTTGGGTAAAGGCGGCTCATCTCCAGCGCGATCGGGAGCGAGTGGAATTCCTGATGGGGCTGGGCGATGTATGGAAACAGAATATGGGACACTTAATTAAAGAGCCTGTTCATCTGGGCTTGGGGTACAATCTTAAGATGAATTTTATCCTTGTTATGGCAGGCACGAAACACGCTTTAAGGTAACATATGTTATCGCGCCCGGCGCCGATTTTTAACGTGATCCAGGTCGCTGGTGTCGTTTGGTCTTTTGCGGTCCCTGGCATTTCAGCTTACGCGCATGAGTGAGCGGCAGGCAGCGTGGCAGAAGGTGGCATAAGGACGATGCCCGCTACGGGGAATACTTTTCGCATGGCGTAGGCAGAATATCCTTTGGCTTCAGGTCCATCATGGAAGGGGCATCGGACTGCGTGCGGCGCTGATCCATATAGATAGGTGTGGGCATCAGATCGTTTCATGGCGGCCTTCTCGATCCGCCGGTCGGGAGAGGGGGGCATCTAACATGTCCTGTTTTTCGATATCTGAGGAAAGGAGGGGCTTGCCCCTCCTTTTTTCATTTATTTTTCATTTTTCTTCCGGTTTTTTGGTTCGGATAGGGAACGGAACTTCTGTTTTATGGCTGAATTCCCTGCCTTTTTGGCGTTTTTAGTGGAGCGTTGACAGGGGGGGCTTATATCCGTAAAAGCCCCTTCACCGGACGGCGATGCTGCTCCGGCGGGTCTTTGACAAGAGAATATGAGAGTATCTGGAAGGGATATG